>CAIPPO010000177.1 GCA_903866915.1 uncultured Mucilaginibacter sp.
CCTGAAACCAAAGCATTCGACATCCTTTCCGACAAGGTACTTTTACGATTTGAACGGCTAATGGAAATGTCGCCTGACATGGCTTGCGCACTCAATGAAGAGGGGCGTATACTACAGGTTAGTGCAGCTTCTGAAGCTATATTAGGCTATAAGCCAGCTGAACTGATTGGAAAGCTCCTGTTTGATTTTATTCATCCTGATGATAAAGAAGCTACCATAAAAAAAGCGCAGAGGTTGATGCTCGGGAACGATATCATCAACTTCGAAAACCGGTATTTGCACAAAAATGGCTCAATTGTAGACCTGGGCTGGTCGTCAAAATGGGATGAGGAAGGCCGGGTTCGCTTTGGATTTGCCAGAGATCTGACTGAGAAAAAAAAGCAGGCAAATGTGCTTGCTGAGTCCGAAAAAAAATACTGGAACCTTTTTGAAAATAGTCCGCTTCCGGTGCTTTTGTGGGACCTGGAAACCAGCTGTTTTGTTGATTGCAATGCAGCAGCCATTACCAAATATGGTTACAGTAAGGCCGAGTTCCTGAAATTAAAGGTACAGGATTTGTGGGTTCCGGGCGATAATGAATTGTCCCTCAATCAAATTGCTAACGCTATAGAGAAAAATGAAATTTTCAGTCTAACGAGGAGGCATCTTACCAAATCCGGAGAAATTATCCGGGTCAACCTTAATGGCCAGCTTGTTATTCAAAACGGCCGGAAGATGGCTTTGACCATGGTAAATGATATTAGCGAACAATATTATTTAAATGAACTGGACAGGCTTGAAAGAGAATTGCTCGAAAAGTGCAGCAATATTGAATGCAACCTCATGATAGCTTTTGATAGCTATCTGCTGGGTTTAGAGCAACTGCATCCGGGTTTGATCTATTCAGTACTTGAAAATAAAAGCGGTCGGCTATATAACCTTTCTTCCCCCGGTTTGCCGCCAAACTGGCTCGAAATGGTAAATGGAGTACCGATAGGCGAAAATTATGGGCCTTGCTCTTTTGCCGCCTATCAGAAACGGGCAATATTAATAACAGATATAGAGAAAGCCTCTTTTTTATCGGCCAGGTTTAAAAAGTTCGCATCCGAGAATCATTTAAAAGCTTGTTCATCACACCCAATATTTGCCGGAAACGGAGATATAATTGCAATTTTTTCTGTTTTATCAAATTACAAAAAGCAGCCTACGGAGCACGAACAGAAAATAGCTGAACGGGTTGTAAATATTTTGCGCATTATTTTGGAAAACGACAGGAGCGAAAAGGAACTTAAGCTTGGTAAGGAAAGGTTTGAGAAAGCAAGTGAAGCAACTAATGACGTAATATGGGAATGGGACCTGAACACTGATGCTACCTTCTATTCGGACAATTTCAATAAACTATTTGGTCATAAAGCAGGTATTCATGAAAATAGCATCACTCTTTTACAGGAATATTTGCATCCTGACGACCTCGAAAAAGGGATATTCGACATAAATGCAGTGAAACATGGCACCATGGACCGCTGGAACAAGGAGTATCGCTTAAGAAAAGCATGCGGTGAATATGCTTACGTGCGCGACACAGCAATTGTTATCAGAGATGAACAAGGCATAGGTACGCGGGTTATAGGCGCGACGCAGGATATAAGCAAACAAAAAAAAGAGAACGAGCATTTAAGGTTGCTTGAATCGGTAGCTACTAACATTACCGATGCGGTGATCATTACTGAAGCCTTGCCTTACGATGAATTCGGACCGCGGATCCTTTATGTGAATAAAGCCTTCACTGACATGACGGGCTATAGTGCCGATGAAATGTTAGGCAAAACTCCGGGAATTTTGCAAGGGCCGAGATCTGATAAAAACGAGATAATCCGGGCGATCAACGCGGTAGAAAAGGGGCTGCCCTACACAGGCTCGATAATTAATTACCGGAAAAACGGCGAGGAATATTGGAAACACTTTTCATTAGTGCCGGTAAATAACGATAAAGGGATTTACTCGCATTTAATTGCTGTTGAAAAGGATATAACGGAGCAAAAAAACTCCGAAATGCAAAAATCAATCGTTGCAGAATTAGCTAAAATTTTCGCCGAAACAGAAGAACTGCAACCAACATTGCAGAAAACGCTGCAACACCTGTCGTCCTTCGGAGCATTTTCGTTGGCTGAAATTTGGCTAACAAATACCAATAAGAAAGGCGCTGACCTTGTTGCTAAATATTTCACCAATGATGCCATCAAGGCTTTTTACGAAGAAAATCAGAACCTAACAAGCATTCCAATAAGTGATTCCGGCAAAATAGGCGCCGAGCCTTTTTCGACTGTGTTTTGGAGTCATTTAAGCGGGCAGAAGTTGCTGCGATATGAAGCAGCGATCAAAGGAGGTTTAAAATCGGCCTATATCGTCCCGCTTACCCACCAGAACAACCTGATAGGCTTACTGGTATTGGGTTCTGATACGGAGGATACTATAAATCACTTTTATTCAACGCTGTTTGATCAATCTGGACGCGATCTCGGTTCTTTAATCAATCGAAAATCGCTGGAGCAACAGCTAAACCAGGTATTCAATTTTACTCCTGACATATTGTGTATTCTAAAGATAGATGGTTATTTTAAAAGAGTAAATCCCGCCATGTGCGCTATTCTCGAATATAGCGAACAGGAATTGCTTTCGAAGCCGTTTACCGAATTCATATTGCCGATTGACCGGAATAAAACTTCCGCTGAATTACAAAACGTTATCTCTGGCCAACCCAGCTATTATATTGAGAACCGATACGTTACCGGCACAGGCAAAATAAAATGGCTGGCCTGGACATCAACGGGAGCTTCAGAGCAAGGCGACATTTATTGCGCTGCGAAAGATGTGACTGAAAAAATAGAGCTGGAAGAATTACTTACTAAAGCCAACACACTTGCACGGATCGGAAGCTGGGAGGTGCACCAGGTAAATAATTCTATCTACTTGTCAGATATAGCGAAGGAAATACTAGAAGTTGAGTCTGATTACCAGCCGGATACAGAAACCGCTCTTAACTTTATCCATGAAGGGCACGATCGCGAAGCAATCTATGAGGTTATGGCAAAAGCCGCGGAAAATGGCACCGCAGGCGATATTGAAATCAGGATAGTTACCGCTAAAGATAATATGAAATGGGCTCGGATAATTGTTGAAGCAGAGTTTGCGGGTGGCATTTGTATTCGAACTTACGGAAGCATACAGGATATTGACAATCGAAAAAAAGCCGAGATTGCGAGTATTCAGGCTTTGGAGGAAAAAAATACGATCCTTGAAAGTATCGACGATGTTTTTTTCGCTGTGGACGAAAACTGGGTGATCACTTACTGGAACAACCGGGCTGAAAAGATCCTTGGTAAATCCAGTGACGAGATGATTAATAAAAATTTGTGGGATGTATATCCCGAATCCATTAATGGCACGTCCTATCATGAATATCATCAAGCATTAAGAACAAACAAGGTCGTTCAATATGAATTCTTCAATCCTTCTATAAAAAGGTGGTTAGATATTACTGTTTACCCAGCCCACAAAGGATTATCTATTTATATGCGGGACATAACCGATCGAAAAAAGGCATTGACAGCGGCTTCCGAGGCGCTCGAGGAACGCAACACGATCCTGGAAAGTATTGGTGACGCCTTCTTTGCTGTTGATAATAACTGGATCGTTACCTATTGGAATAATATGGCCGAGAAGGTTTTTTCGACCCCAAGGGAAAAAATATTAAACAAAAACCTTTGGGATTTATTTCCGCAGGAAATTGATACAGAATCGTATAAAAAATATCAGCAGGCGCTGCATTCTAACCAGGCCGTACATTTCGATCTCTATTTTCCAGCGATAAATAAATGGCGCGAAATCAATGCCTATCCATCAGCAAACGGGCTATCAGTTTATTTAAAGGATGTAACCGAACGTAAGCTATCTGATTTGCGCCTTTTAGAACTCAATCAAAGCTTAGAGCAACATACCCGCGAACTGGCAATTTCCAATGCCGAGCTTGAACAGTTTGCCTATGTGGCTTCGCATGACCTGCAGGAACCGTTACGCATGGTTTCAAGCTTTTTGACCCAGTTAGAAAGAAAGTATGGTGATTTAGTAGGAGAAAAAGGCAAGCAATACATACATTTTGCTGTTGATGGCGCCTTAAGAATGCGAGAGATCATACTCGACCTGCTTGAATTCTCGAAGGTTCGCAAAATGGAAGAGAATATCGAACTGGTGGATTGTAATAAGCTGGTGGATGAAACTGTTCTTTTGTTCAGCCGACAGGTTGCTGATATTGATGCCGAAATCATTGTGGGTAATTTACCCTCATTTGCAACTTATAAGGCGCCGTTGCGGCAGGTGTTCCAAAACCTGATTAGCAACAGTTTAAAATACCACAATACTACCTTACGACCCTTTGTCAGGATTGGTTTTAATGAAACAAAGACCTATTACCATTTCTATGTTGAAGATAACGGGATAGGCATTGCGGCCGAATACTTTGATAAAATATTCATCATTTTCCAAAGGCTTCATAATAAAGACCAATATTCGGGCACAGGAATGGGACTGGCTACCACAAAAAAAATCGTCGAAAATTTAGGAGGTAAAATCTGGGTAGAATCGGTTGAGGGCAGTGGTTCTACTTTTAATTTTACCGTCGCAAAGAACAACAACCAGAAACAATCTTAAAGTTTGTCAGGAAAGTAATACCAGTTGCAAAATTAAAGCACCGGTAAAACGGTCTTGAAACCTATTTTCCGGGAGCGTTCAATAAAGTAGTGTTCACGTAAAACGCC
>CAIPPO010000178.1 GCA_903866915.1 uncultured Mucilaginibacter sp.
CACATCTTGCAGACACGCCTCTTGATTTCGCAAAAAATATACGGGCATTAGCAGACGTAGTTGGAATAGAACATGTTTGTATAGGAACCGACACAAAGATGGCTCCTCCCGGCAACAGTAATGACCGATTTGGAAATAAAACAAACCAAAGTTGGGAAAATACTAAAGAAGGGTTCTTCTATACCGTTATAGATGCAATGTTAAAAACAGGATTTACCGAAAAAGAAATCATACAAATAGGGGGTGCTAACTATTGCAGAGTATTTGATGCCGCAACTGTTGGTAATTAGCAAAACAAGCAATAACTGAAAAACTATTGCGGCTATTATGACAAGAGGTCTAAAAAAGCGGCGTTCATAGCAGTTTTTTCCTTGTTCATATCATTTTAAATGAAAGTAAGTGTCACCGCACTAGATTTATGGGCGAGGGTAGAATAATATAACTTGAAACAATTTTACAACTATACTAAACATTTTTTAGAATTATGAAACGACTGTTTATTCTTTTGATAGGTTTATTTTCAGCAGGATCTCTTTCCGCACAAAGCCACCCCAGGTGGATTAAGCAATCTGTATTTTACCAAATTTACCCTTCCTCTTTTCAGGATAATGATGGTAATGGTATTGGGGATATCAAAGGAATTCAGTCTCGTCTCGATTATATTCAATCGCTTGGGGTAAATTCGCTATGGCTCAATCCGGTTTTCAAATCTGCATTTCAGGATGGCGGTTATGATGTTATAGATTTTTACGAGGTTGACCCAAGATTCGGTACCAATACTACATTGGTGGAACTTGCCAAACAAGTTCATCAAAAGGGAATGCATATAGTGCTGGATCTTGTTGCCGGGCACTCATCTAACCAAAGCGAATGGTTTAAACAATCTATGAAGGCTGATTCAAATCTTCGATACAGCGATTATTATATATGGGCACCTTATAAGCCTGACGACTTAACGCAACAGGAATCAACCCGTTGGGTGGAAGCCAATGCCCCCAGAGGCAAATACTACATTAAAAATTTTTATGACATCCAACCAGCTTTGAATTTTGGCTACGCAAAGCCAAATCCCAATCATCCCTGGGAGCAGTCTGTTAATGCACCAGGGCCGCAGGCGGTAAAAAATGAATTGAAAAATATTATTAGCTTTTGGATGGAAAAGGGAATTGACGGCTTCCGGGTTGATTTAGCTGCAAGCCTTATTAAAAATGACCCGGATAAAACCGCCACCATTGCATTGTGGAAAGAACTGAATGCCTGGTTTCACAGCAAATTTCCCGAGGGTGTTTTAATTGCAGAATGGTTTAATCCAAAGCAATCAATAGAAAGCGGTTTTGATATAGATTTTCTTAAACCCGGGCATTTATTTAATCCATTAGACAGGGGGGAAAAAATACCCTCAAAAACCTATTTCGATAAAGCCGGGAAAGGTGATATTGTAAAATGGTATACCGATTTCAAAGACCAATATGAAAGCACCGTGAACAAAGGATATATTTCTTTGCCCACCGGTAATCATGATTCTCCCAGGATTTCAGATTCTATCCGCAATGATGCCAACCAGCTAAAAGTTGCCATGACATTTCTACTAGCATTGCCAGGTGTACCATTTATTTATTATGGCGATGAAATAGGGATGAAGTATATCCCAAATTCACCAGATATTGAAGGTAGCCGTGCCCGTTCCGGCACCCGAACGCCAATGCAATGGGATAATGGTAAAAATGCCGGATTCTCTTTGGCTGAAACAAATAAAATGTACATTCCACAAGATGCAGACCCAAATCGCCCAACTGTTGCAGCGGAGGAAAACGACCCCAGCTCTCTATTAAATTATGTAAAAAAATTGCTTGTGCTAAGAAGAAATTCCACAGCCCTTGGTAACGATGGAGAATGGAAATTAATCAGCGATAGTATCAAGCCTTACCCCATGATATATATGCGATACAATGATCAGGAGAAATATATCATTGCAATAAATCCATCCGATAAAAAAGTAAATGCTGTGTTAAGCGATATGCATTCCAGGAAAGCTGCTTTTATTTTTGGAACAACTGAAAATACCAATTATAAAATTGGAAAAAAGGTAGATGAAATTTCCTTACCGCCAGTATCCGCAGCAATTTATAAAGTTGAGTAATGATAATCAATTGCCGGGTACTGTTCATAAATTCAATATTTCAAATATTGCTTTGCTATTTCGTCATCCATACCAATGCATAACAACATATTTTTAATAAAGTAGAATAATTCGCATACTTGGTATTGTTAAAAGCGGCATACCGTGACTTTGGCTGACAGTTCAATAGGCGAATACGCTTCTGCAAAAAAGCGGTAACTTTTTCAGATTTCCGGGTGAAAACCCTTTTAAACGTGGCAATTTTTTTTGCAGGTCTGCTGATATTTGATCTAATACTTTCGCTCGCCATTTTTGAGCCTCTATTTTTTCCGGGATCATTCCTCCGGTATTAAAATAATGCATCAGTTGTTCCCTGTTTGCCAGTCGTGTCGCATAGGGGTTTTCTACAATTTGCTGTTTGATGGACTGGATAAACTGAATCTACCTTTTATCTAAGTTCATTTCTTTTGGATTAAGATTATAAATCTTTAGTAATCCCGAATAAAAAAGACCGCTAAATCCTTTTATGCCGTTAAAAGATTGGCTATCCTGGTCAAATCTGGTATAAAGTGGTTCGATAATTGTACAGTTGGGTGCACATTCACACAACAATTTCCTAACTATTTGTAAACCCTGCGTTAATAGTTAACTTCGTTCAACCAATTAACAAACTATGACCAGGAAAACCCTCGCTTTTATTGCGATTTTTGTGATATTTTCATTTTATCAGGCAATTGCCCAAAACGCCGACGCCATATTGGGCTCCTGGGCCAATCCAAGCGGAGAAGATCATATCCTCATTTATAAGCGTGGTAATAAATATTTTGGGAAGCTTGACTGGATCAAGATGCCGAATGATGAAACCGGTAAACCAAAAACTGACAAGAACAATCCCGACGAAAAGCTACGTACGCGACCTGAATGGGGTTTAGAGTTACTGAAAGACTTCAGCTTTAATGGTGACAATGTGTACGAAGATGGCACGATCTACGACCCCAAAAATGGTAAAACCTATAGCTGCAAAATGACATTAGAGGGCACAAGCCTTAAAATCAGGGGATATATTGGTATATCTTTGTTCGGGCGTTCGGAAATATGGACGCGGGTGAAATGAAAAAATACCTGATCTTAACTTTTGCAATCCTGGCAAACCTGATTACTCAGGCGCAGCATATTGAAGTATTGCAACAAGGCAAGCCTAATAGCATTCGCGGTCTATCGGTAGTGGATGACCATGTGGCCTGGATAAGCGCCAGTAAAGGCGCCATCGCCATAACAAATGACGGTGGGAAGACCTGGGACTGGAAACTGGTTGCAGGTTTTGAGAAATCCGATTTCAGAGATATTGAGGCCTTTTCGGCAAAAGAAGCTATTATCATGAGTTCGGGAACGCCGGCTGTTATTTTAAAGACAGTAGACGGCGGCGAAAGCTGGAAGGTGAAATATCAAAATGCTGATTCGGCCTATTTTTTTGACGCAATGGATTTTGATGGCCTTAAACACGGGCTGGTGTTAGGCGACCCGATCAAAGGGAAATTCTTATTGATGGAGACTAAGGATGGCGGCGAAACGTGGCAGCCATTCAGCAATCCCCCGGATGCTTTGCCTGGTGAGGCGGCTTTTGCGGCGAGTGGGACTTGTTTAAGGTTAGATTCAGATTTTATTTATATTGTCACAGGCGGAAGCAAAAGTCGGATGTTAATTTGGTTCTATCAAAAATGGGTAAATGGTGATAAATGGCTTGCTCTAAAATTAGCAATTACCCAGGGAAAACAGTCTCAGGGAGCATTTTCATTAGCCAATGGAGGTGGAACTATAGTTGTTGGCGGTGATTATAAAAAAGATCGAATTGTTGATTCAACAGCCAATTATTGGCCAAATGATGAGCATACAAAGTCACCAGCAACATTACCTGAAAAAACCCCTCAAGGTTTTCAATCTTGTGTCGAATATATTAACGGATCAACTTTTATTTCAACCGGAACACCCGGCAGCAATATAACTACTGATGGCGGCATAACCTGGACCAAAATTGACGATGCCGGCTACAACGTTTGCCGCAAAGCTAAGTATGGCTCACTGGTATTATTAGCGGGCGACCATGGCCGGATAGGCATTTTCAAACCCTAAAAGGC
The DNA here is from genome assembly GCA_903866915.1 of uncultured Mucilaginibacter sp. Classification (GTDB taxonomy): domain Bacteria; phylum Bacteroidota; class Bacteroidia; order Sphingobacteriales; family Sphingobacteriaceae; genus Mucilaginibacter. Next base: position 4,255 of record CAIPPO010000178.1, read on the forward strand.
TGAGCTATAAGCTCTAAAAATACCGCACAAATTATTTTAAAAAACCGGTTGCAGCCTAATTGAAATAACCCTATATTTGCACCACTTTAACGGAAACGTAAAGTTGATTCTGTAGCTCAGCCGGTAGAGCATAACACTTTTAATGTTGGGGTCCTGGGTTCGAGTCCCAGCAGGATCACTGGAATAACAAAAAAGCTTCAATCGAAAGATCTGAGGCTTTTTTGTTTTTAACCCGATCGCACAAAGTGGAATTTTAACCATTTCTTTTTTCCGCATAGTTGTCTTGCTATGTTGGTACAGAGGTCTCGTCGGCCTGAAAAAATCACCTCCTTTATCGTCAAAATGTGCAACTGAAATTAGATTCGGGTTTAGTCGTTTTTGCTAATCAGAAATAAAAGAAAATATTTATTTCCCTGTTGTCGAATTGAACTTAAATACTTATTTTTAAGCATCTTATACCTGTCTAACCTATTCACTGTTTATCTTTCCAATTTTTTTCAAATGAAAAAGCTTTTGTTCGTGCTCTGCTTTATTGCAGGGCTAATGACAACCAACAATGCCTCATCTCAAGGTTTCTTAAAGAAGCTTAAAGACAAAGTAAGTACTGCGGTTGGTACCGTAACCGGCGCTAAAACTACTACCAGTTCGGAAGGTGAAGCTACTGTAAGCAACACCACCAACACCGGGAAACCGACCAACAAAGGTGGCGCCGGGTTAACAAACACGGCACCACCTGATGTAAAGGCTGAAATTGCTGATGCTGAAACCGCTCATGCAGCAAAAAATTACAGCGATGCACGGTATTCGCTACAACAAGCCTTGTTAGGTGTTGAGATCCAATTGGGCCAGCAGATCCTTAAATCGTTGCCAGCTACTGTAGATGCCTTAAATGCTGACACTACCCAGAACGTAGTGATGAGTACACAATGGGGATGGAATAATATGAGCATACACCGTGTTTGGAAAAATACTGCCGATAAACAACTGACAGTAACAATAGGGAACGCTGGTATTTATTCAAGTGTGGTTGATCTTTATTTTTCAAACGCCGGCATGATGCAGGCTAATGGAGCTCAACAAAACATTAAGCAGGTAAGAGTTAAAGGCAACAAAGCCATCATCCAATATGAAGCAAGCAAGGGTTATACTTTATTAGTTAGTCTTGGACAATCATCCTTATTCGTTTTAGAAGGGGTGAATTTCGCCAATGAACAGGAAGTAATGAGTACCGCCAACACTTTCGACATTGATGGGATAAAAAAACTGCTTGGTGAACAATAAATTTAATCTGCTTATCAATATAAATCATGAAAATATTTTTCACACTGATAATTGCAACAGGCTTAGCAACTACCTGTATTGCTCAGGATTTTGCAAAAGCAATTGCCACCGCTAAAACCGCCTATGGCGCCGGAAAGTTGGAAGATGCACATTTTGCGTTACAACAGGCAATGCAGGAAGTTGATCTGACAATAGGAAAAGAAGTACTTTTGCTTTTACCGTCAAAAATTGATATTTTGGAAACCGTTTCAAAAGATGATAATGTAAGTTCCAATATTGGGTTCGTAGGTGCCACAATTCACCGGGCCTATGGGAAAACAGGCCGGAAAGCAGATATCTCGATCATTAGTAATTCACCGTTGGTTGCCATGATCAATACCACCCTAAATACCCCAATGCTGGGTGGAATGTTAAGTGGCGGAAATATAAAAACTGTAAAAATACAGGGATACAAAGCTCAGCTCGAAAAGCAACCCGGCAGCACCAGCGATAAAAATAGTTACCAGCTTCAAATACCTATAGGGAGTGCTTTGATAACTTTCAAAGTAGATGACTGCACCGATACAGAAATTTTGCAGTTTGCTGATACGATTCCTTTACTCAAGATAGCAAAACTAATTGATTAAGCGCATTTTGAAATAATCAAAAACGATTTATGCAAAAGCAAGCGCTTAACAAACAATGCCTGACACAAATAAGGCATTGTTTGTTAAGCGCTTTTTATATTTAAAAATTAGTTTGCATTTGGGCATAGGTAACGAACCTGAATCCAGAATATTAATTTTAAGCCAGATATCTTTTCAGCTTAATATAGAAATCGTCAGGATTGAAGG
>CAIPPO010000179.1 GCA_903866915.1 uncultured Mucilaginibacter sp.
CTGAGCAATTGCGGATTACCCGGCGGTTTCGTGATCGTGCTAACAGAAAATTGGGCATATTCCTGCGCCGACAAAATCCGACTCTTGCTGGCGTCGACCATCTTCTCGAAAATAGTCGCATCAAAAAGCTCGCCCAGTAAAGGGTAAGACATAACATCTTCTTTGCCTTCAATATCCAGTAGATTTTTAAATTGTGAGGACTGCTGCTCGATATCAATCAGATTATTAATAATATCGCGGTTCCGGATTAGCCTTAGGTTACCTGAACTTTTCATTTCAAGAAAAGTATTATTGCTGGCCTCTATTATGGCATTACGTGTTGAAATCCTTGCCAAATAATACATATCGCTGCCTTCAGCTACAGGGCCCGAAGTTTCGAGGTAGGTGATCAGCGTTTCAAACTTTTTAATCCGTTCAAAAGTAGCAGGTACCCAAATATCAATTTTTTTAGTTTCTTTAATCAGGTCCTTTTTAATATTTACTGCATATTCATGTTCCTTGGATCGTTCGCTTAAATATTCCCGGTAACTTTCTGCAAAAAAGCCTGTCATTACTGCTAAAAATATCATCAGGTATTCTAACAGATATTCTTTCCAGGGTTTGGGCTTGTGGTGCAGGTCGGGGTGGTGGTGGACTTCCATGTTAATGATTAGTGACTTGGTAGATTTATTTTTCTAATTAGTTTCGAAAGGCGGAATAAGGATACTTAATGCGTAGTGCGGAGTGCCAAATACGGAATATTATTTAGTCGGATACATCTTGTCGTTCGGACTTCCGGACTCCCCAACGCCATTACTCATCCTCCATTTTATATTGCTTCTGTAAAGTTTGTATCAGGTTTACTGCATGCTTTTTTGTTTCCTTTAAACGGACTATATAAAAAGAAACCACACCACTATAGGAACCTACTTTATTACTGAATTCCATCAAAGTGTTATTATCCTTTGCCAAAAGTTTAGCACCCTGATAGTTTGAGCGCGGGTTCGGCTGAATTTTTCCATCTATCATTTTTAAATGTAGGATAAGGTGACCAAAATCAATTACATGCATTCCAAACTCGTTAGATTCGTTCAGATAGCGTTCATAATAAGTTTGCTGATTCTCGAGCATTTTTAGCTCATTGTCGTAAGATATAATACTGTCCACTGACGCCCTATCGCGAATCAGGCGCATACTACCCGAACTTTTTAGCTGCGTTAGGGTACGCTCGGCAGGGCTGACAAAATTGGGATGCTGTATGCTGCGCCTGAAATAGTAATATATTGCAGTGTCTGTATTTGGTTTACCGTCATAACCAGATAATAAGGCAGCCAGGGTATCTAACCGTATTGCGCGTAACTGATTTGAAGTTATAGATGATGATATTGCTGTAGTATCCTTACGCGCATCCGCTATCATAGAAGCAATAAATTCGCGTTCTTTGGAATTGTCACTGAGGTGTTCCCGGTAACTTTCAGCAAAAAAGCCTGTCATTACTGCTAAAAATATCATCAGGTATTCTAACAGATATTCTTTCCAGGGTTTGGGCTTGTGGTGCAGGTCGGGGTGGTGGTGGACTTCCATGTTGGTGTTAAGTGAACTGTGGTTGGTTAGTTTAGGCTATTACACTTTTCAATTGTACATAGTTAGGTTCGACAGCTTCATTTTGAATATGAAAAGATTACAGCACTAAATATATATAAAATGAAACAATTAGCTTTTGGGTCGGCAATATTAAAAAGCAATATACCCCTTATATTTGCTGTAGCTGAAATGAAAACACTGAACGACCTATTATTACTCGGCGATCCGCGCCTGTACCAGGTTTGCGATCCGGTATTGCCGGAAGAATTGCCACTGTTAAAAGAATGGGTTGCCGACCTGCACAATGTGATGCAGCAAATTCGCGAAAAATATCATTTTGGTCGTGCTATAGCGGCTCCGCAATTAGGCATTATGAAAAGGCTGATCTATATGAATATCGATCAACCGGTAGTCTTCATCAATCCGGAAATAAGCAACCTAAGTGCAGAAAAATTTAAACTTTGGGACGATTGTATGAGTTTCCCCAACCTGCTGGTAAGAGTTGCGCGCCATCAATCGCTTACGATAGGCTATTTGGATGAGCACTGGCAACAACAGCAATGGCAGATGAGCGACAGCTTGTCGGAGTTACTTCAGCATGAATACGATCACCTCGATGGTATACTTTGTACTATGCGGGCTTTGGACGAAAAATCGTTTAAGTGGCGGGCTTAGTAATTACTTGATCATTTTAGTGAAATGAATTGAAATTTCCAGATTGATCAGGTCGAGCAAAAAATGGGCTATGATCAGAACAACAATGTTGCGGTATTTTTGATAGTAGTAACCATAAATCAAACCAATTACAAAGGCAAATATCAGTTCCCTTAAACTCTTGTAGCTATAATGCAGGGCACTGAACAATAGAGCCGAAATAATGATTGGGGAAACCTGATCTTTAAAAAGCCTTGCTAGCCTCGTGAGCACATAACCCCGAAAAAGTAGTTCTTCTGTAACTCCCGCTGTAAATGCGGTAAATACCAGTAACCATTGATGCTGGAAAAATATTGGCATTAACCGCTTTAAAGCATCATTATTTTCACTTAAGCCAAACAACCTCGGAATATTGGATAGTATCCCGGCTGGGATACTCAAAAGGTATAAAACCACTACAGATATTATAAAAAATCCGGCGTCCTGTTTTTGCTCCGTCCAAATCAAAAATTTTTGTTTTTCCAGCCGGTAAGCGTACAGACCAATGAACAAAAGTTCGACCCAAAAAATAAATCTTGAATAGAAAATACGGTCCTGACTAGCAAGACCTATTCTTGTAAACAAAATTGATAATAAAACAGGTATGATCACTGCTAAGGCAATTCCTGTTATCGTTATCGCTTTTTGTCTACTGGTGAGCGTTGAATTAAGGTTGTCGGTCATTTGTAGGGCAATATAATAGTTTGATTTTTATTGTCCAAAACCAAGGCATCGACAATTTAGGCAGTTTAACTATTTTAGCGCTTTATACTAGTCCGAATTGGTCCTTAACACACCGCACATCGCTCCCCGAAAAATGCGCATCGCCAATGCTGTATTTTTCTTTATTTCGGGTTACGGCTATACCACATGGACCGCACGCATACCCTCGATACAACTACAGCAACTGCACTTGAACGATGCCCAACTGGGGGCAGCACTCTTTGCACTGCCGATTGGTCTTATTGTCACGCTGCCTTTTACCAGTCGCTTGCTGACCTCCTTTAGCAGTAACCGAATCATGCTGATTGGCGCGGTGGCTTTCAACCTAATGCTCGCCTTACTTGGTTTTAGTAGTTTGTATTGGGAGTTTATTATGATTCTGTTTTTCTTCGGTTCATCACGAAACTTTCTGAACCTTTCAACCAATACCCAGGCTGTTGCGGTGCAGAAGTATTACGCTAAAAGTATCATTACCACGTTCCATGGCATTTGGAGCCTGGCCGGGCTATCTGGCGTTGCAACCAGTTGGGTTATGGTTTATTTCAATGTACCTACTCATATTCACCTGCTGGTAGTTAGTGTTGCCCTTTGCGCATTAGCATTTATAGCCTACCCAAACACGCTGCATGAAAAACCGGAAGCACATGAAAGCAAACCGGTTTTCATATTACCAGATAAAGCCCTGTTAAAATTTGCACTGATATGTTTCGCCACTATGGCCTGTGAAAATGTGATGTACGACTGGAGCGGAATCTATATCCGCGAAGTAGTGCATGGCAGCGAACGCACGGTTACTAATGGTCCGCTTTTTTTTATGGTATGTGTAACGATTGGCCGTTTTATCGGCGACAGGATGATAGGTCGCTGGGGTATTAAACAACTATTAATTAACAGCAGTATTTTGATTGTTGCAGGATTTATGCTGGCCATTTCCATTCCCAAAGTACCGACAGTACTGGCAGGATTCGGCCTGGTGGGCTTAGGGGTTTCGTGTATAGTGCCGCTGGTTTACAGCATGGCAGGCAAATCAAAAACCATGAGTGGCGGACCTGCCATCGCGGCTGTATCAACAATTGGCTACCTTGGATTTTTATTTGTACCACCTTTCGTAGGCTTTGTTGCCCAGGCAGCCAACCTGCAAATAGCTTTTGGGGTTATCTCTTCACTGGGCTTATTGATCTTTTGGATGTCTGCTAAAATCAGGGATGATGAATAGATTTTTTTAACCTGAACATTCAGAATCCTTCAAATTCAATATTAAAAGTTTGGGAAAGGTAAATAGGAGATTAAACAAACAACGCAAATTATTCCTTACTTCAATTTCAGCTCAAAACTACCATCAACAATGTTCATAGGGCTATTTTGTAAGCCATTAGCTAAATAAGTATGAAAAGTTCCTTTAGCCATTACGGTATCCTGTTTGTATTTTTCAAGCGACATTAAGCCGAAATCGTGGGTAGCAACATTGCGTATCAGCGTATAGGCTGAATTGCCGGTTTCCGAAGGATGTAACAGCAACTGGCAACCAGACACAACACCAGGCATGCCCGCAACAGGTCCGCCAGCCGAACTGATGCCAAAACTTACAGTATGTGCTTTGTTGATTGCTGTAATACCATAATAAGCTTTGCCGCTATTATTTAAATTGACAAACGCGATAGAATCCAGTGCTGCATCGAAAGTATAACTGGTATCGGGGAGTTTTATAACAAGAGTACCTTTACTAACCAGAAAATTATTAGTTGGTAATTGTTCGGCAATTTTTTGCGCAGTGTCCGCTCCATTTTGGGTCGCCCCTTTAAAGTCTTGTACATTCTCATCCTTCTGGCACGAGGCAAGGAAAGACCCGAGTGCCAAAAAAACCAAACCGTACCGCAAAAACCACCTTAACATTATCCAGGTATTTGATTATACTAATATACTCTGAAATACGGGGAAAGGAAGGGAAAAATTTGCTTTTAACGAAGATTTAACAAATATTAACTTAATTTTTACATGGAAAGCTTAGAACAACTCGCCAATATTTACGAAAAGCCCATGCGAGCCTTGTGTACCAAAGCCATAGTCCATACAAATATTGGTTTTGGATACTTTATTAAGTTTAATGCGGATACCCGGGCCGTACCCCGGCTGAAATGATTGCAGATGCGTACCCGGAGCTGCCGAGAAAGATTGGATATTTACAAAAAATACACCGCCAAGTAATCCGTCGCGGGTAATGCTGTACCGGTATTCCGATTCTGCGTAGATCATTTGGGCGCCGCGAAAACGCCCCTGGATATATCCTCTGCCTGCATTTGTATTGTTATCCCACAGCGTTGACGGCAAATCAAGGTAAGGAGGATCGCCGCTAAGTGTTACTGAATCGTACGACCAAAAAGCCAGTACATTATCTGAACTTGCAGGAAACCGGAAATATTTGCGTACATCGACTATTAGTGAACTCCAGGCTGCTGTACTGCCCAGGGCCCTGATGTTTTCACGGAATTGGTAACTGGCATAAAAGCCTTTTGAAGGATTGATGGAACAATCGCGGCTATCGAAAACACCATTCAGTGTAAATCCAGAGGAAACAGTGTGCGACGAATTGTAGAAATTCACGAAGGACGGAAAGGTTGCGTTGATTGGCAACTGGCGCGAAATCGCCCAATGATCGTCCAGAATATAACCTACGCCGAGGTACAGGTTTCCGGTAATATGCCGTAGGGCAGCTTCTGAAAAACGAAAATAATTATAGTTCATCGGATCAGGATCCCTAATAGCTGTGCTGCTACCCAACCCAAACGTACTTTGCGGGTAAGCATAGAAACGAAGGTCGCCTACAAGGTTAAAATCGTTATTATTTGTCCATGCATTCCACAACAATGGCAGCGTAAACTGTGCATTCTGTGTGTAGGACGAGCTGAAATTCAATACAGATACGCGGGCATTGTCAGAAAGGCGAAAAGCAACGTTACCTGAAAGCAAAATTGCCATTCGTGATTGCAATTCATACCCGGCTGCTGGCACCATAGAAAAAACCGGTTTTCGTCCAACTGAATCGTGCTGTGCGCCTGCTGTACCCAGATGCAAAAACTGGCGCATCAGATCAAGCACATCATGTGGCGGGATGCTGTCTCTCAAATGCCGGGGTTTGCGCGTGGTCGTATCGCATCGCACGCCACCAAAAGCTACCTGCGACCCAAGCACCAATAATAAAACCGAAATTTTAAAAACACGCAGCATGCACACTATCAAGCAAATGAGTATTAGTTTACGTAATCATCACAAGATTTGTTGCATATATTTCGGGCTGTCACATCGTTTCATGCAATAAAAAACATCGGTCAAAATAACTCACCAACGTTCACGAAAAAGCCGCGCGAGCCCTGGGTACCAAAACCATAGTCAATATCGATATTGGTTTTAGATACTTTACTAAGTTTAATACGCAAACCGGGGCCAAACCCGGGTTGAATAGTTTGCAAACGGGTACCCGGTGCTGCCGAGAATGATTCACCATTTATAAAAAACACACCGCCAATCAGGCCATTGCGTGTAATACGGTATCGGTATTCCATTTCACAGTATAGCATTTGCGCGCCGCGGTAACGTCCCTGAATATATCCTCTGCCGGCGTTCGTAGAAGCATCCCACAACGTTGAAGGCAAATCAAGATATGGTGGCCTGCCGGCAAGGGTGAGCCAGTCGTAAGACCAAAAAGCCAGTACATTATTGGAGCAGGAAGGAAATTGCAGATACTTACGCGCGTCCAGTATCAATGAACTCCAGGTTGAAGTACTGCCCAGCGATTTAAGATTTTGTCTGAACTCATAGGAAAGGAAAAAACCCCTGCTTGCATTGATTGGAGAATCGCGACTATCAAACTGTCCGTTTAGAGTAAAGCCCGACGATGTTGAATGTGTTTTGGTTGAATGCTTTTTGTATATCAGGTATTCTGCCACCGTCCCATTTTCGGTCGGCTGAATGGTAATATCGGTGTGATTATCAATAATATAACCGGCACCGATATAAAAATCGCCCGTAATCTTTCGTAAAACCGTTTCCTGAAAACGAAGGTAATTATAATCCATCGGCGCTTCGGTCTCAAAATTCGAGGTACTGCCCAGGCCAAAGGTGCTTTGAGGATAATGGTATAACCTGATCTCGCCAACGAATTCGTAATTATTGTTTGCGCTCCAGATGTTTGATTGAATTGGCAGGGTAATCTGTTTGTTCTGGGTATATGCCAGGCTCGAAACAATAGTTGACACGTTGGAAGCTGCTGCCGTACGAAATGCCGCATTTCCGGATAATAGGATGGCCAGCCTCGACTGAAGCGAATAACCCAATGCCGGCACCACAGAAATGATGGGGCGGCCACTTATAGCGTCCTTGTGCTTGTTGACTGGCTTGAGTTTAAAAAGAGAATGAATGACATCGCCCAAATCTTTTTGCCTGACGCTATCTTTTTTTAAACTGTCGGATTGTAAAGACTGAGGGTCACTCAAAGGGATGCCTTTTCTATGCTGACTATAAACAGGTACAACTGCTAGAATAAGCGTGATCAGCAAAAATAATTTCGCAATTAGGCGTGCCATAGGGGTGTTTGCCGGTCTTATTAAGAAGAGTTTAACTTATATCAGACAATAAAAGTTTTAAATGGTTTATTGCCTATTGCGTTTGTTAACTGGCCTAAAATTACAGGCATATGTTATCAAACGAAGTTATTAATAAGATTGTTACAGAAAAAAAGAAAGGCAGGGCGATAAAAATGCTGAGCATTTAAAACACCTCGCCTACGGTAAGAAACAACCCTCTTGACCCCTGACTTCCGAAGCCATAATCAATATCCAGATTGGTTTTTGAAGCTTTGTTGAGTTTGATTCGCAGACCCGGTCCGCCACCGGGCTGAAATGTTTGCAGCCTGGTGCCTGGTGCGGCAGAGAACGATTCTCCGTTCAAAAAAATAACGCCCCCCAGTAAACCGTTAGCCGTAATTTTGAAACGGTACTCCGACTCAAGATACACCATTTGCGCACCTCTGAACCTGCTTTGTATATACCCCCTGCCAGTAGTAGAATAGGCATCCCAGGAAGTACTTGGCAAGTCGAGATAAGGAGGTCTGCCACCTAATACTAACCAATCGTATGACCAAAAAGCAATTACGTTGTCCGATCCTTCCGGGAACCTGAAATACTTGCGAAGGTCAATGACAATCGACTGCCAATTGCTGTTACTTCCCAGCATATGCATAAAATTATAATATTCAATGGCACCATAAAATCCTGAAGAGGCGTTGACTGAAAAGTCGCGACTATCATAAAGTGCATTAACACTGATACCGGATGAAAGAGACCTTGGGGTGGCCCCATAAGCTTCGAATGACGATGCAGCCCCATTTTCAGGCTTCTTATAATCAATATCCCAGTGATCACTTAACCGATAACCCGCGCCAAGAAAAAAATTACCGCTTATTCGTTTTAAAGCTACTTCCGAAAACCGAAAAAGTTTATAGCTCATACGTTGCCTGGCTGAAGTATCCGAACTGCTTCCGAGGCCGTAGGTACTCTGAGGGTAAACATAAAAACGACTATCGCCAACAAAAAGCCATTTATTATCGGCTGTCCAGATATTTGAAACAATCGGAATGGTAAACTGTCGCCGTTCAGTATAACCCATGCTTGTTGTTATTGCCGATATCTTTGAATTGGGCGATGCTCTGAAAACAATATTACCAGTTAGCGTTGCAGCAGCCTGGGTCTGTAATGAATATCCGACTGCCGGAAAAAACGATGCGATCATATCTCGTCCGATACTATCAGCCTTTACAGCCTGATAATTCTTTGAGAAAACCGCCCGGAACACATCATTCAGATCTCTTTGTGTTTTAGTATCACGTACGGCGTTGCTTACCGTGTCCTTAATTTTTGCAGGGTAGCGAGTTAGCGGGATCAAATTTTTGTCCTGCGCATACAGGTTGACTGAGCAGATTATAAAAGATAAAACTAATAAAACGCAGCCATTTACCTTCCTCAAAATAAATTGGTTTTTGTAATCACAATTGAGCCCGGCAATAATAAGCTTCTTTTTCTTCAATTTAAATTTTGGATACAAGAATTGACCATATCCTGATTTTATGAATAGAATCTAAGCTATTTTGTTTAACGCTCCGCTATTTTGAGGAAACCTTGTGCTTAAAACGAAGGATAGCTTTCAGGTTCGGCAACAACATGTCCTATTACCAATTCTGCTATTTCGGGAATTACGGCTATTTCGGTTTCGTAATGTGGTTTGGCATAACTATCCAGTTGTGCCGAACGTTGCTGAACTGCTGCAGCATCGGTAATTCCTTTGTCAGCTTTGTCGAGTGCATCCAGGCCTATTGCGGCAGCAGCAGACAGATTTTTTGAATGATCCTGTATTTCAGAAAGCCGTTTGTTTCCTGCAAAAAGAGGTTCAATCAGCGCATCATTCTTTTGCCAGTCTATGAGGTAGTTTCTTATTCCATTTTCAGCATCTTTATCATGTTTTTCGAGATATAGCTTTACCAGAGCCCTGAATTTTCTTTTTACTTCCGAATCTACTGGTATGATATCTGATACTGCCGTCAGTGGGGTAGTTTGGTAAGAAGCCTGCGGAGCCCTCATCATATTGCCGATCAATTTCTTATAACCTTTCACCGGTGAAAGTACATCTGTCAGCGTTTTTATATTTTCGATCGGTCCCCCATTCGAAAGCCGGCGCAAGGCTCGCTCATAGTTGGCCAGATGCGGAAAGCCTTGTTCATCCAGCTGGCGATTGAATACAAACAACCGCCGGTACATGTCATCCACATCATTTACATTTCCGGGCGACCAAAGTCGTTCGGCAATAGCTGCAGTACGTGGCCATATCCTGCCGTCGATATTTTCATTGTCGGCGAGCTCTGTCCACTGTGCGGCTTCACCACCTAAAACACCTGCGTCATCTAAACCCTGTAAAAAAGGATTCTGGTAATGAATATACGCAGGCATAAAAACGTCTGTATAAAAACCAACTGATAATAATACAGGGTTACCATGAACGGTAAAATCCGGGATCTTGCCATAGGATTTGACCATGCCATTCCCTTCGGGTATCCATTTGTGCACGATAGCGTCCTTCGACAATTTATCATTAAAAATTTCCTCCCACCCGATCAGCTGGCGGTGATGCTTTTTCAAAATCTTGTAAACCCGCTCAACATAATAACGTTGCAATTCATCAGTATTGGCAATTTGATGATCTTTCATCCAGGCAACAATGGCAGGGCTCTTTTTCCATGCCATTCCATTATTTTCGTCGGCACCTATGTGAACATATCCCGACGGAAATAAACTTGTCATCTCGCCAATGAATTTGTCAAGGAAAAGATATAATTTCTCGTTTGTTGGGTCAAAAGTTGGTGCTACCATATTGGCTATGATATCAGCAATCGAGCCACCTTTGGGTGCGTTAGGGTCGGGATGTTCCTGTTGCCACTGACCACGGGGACCGGGATGATACGGACCAGGTAAACTGGCCAGTTCGGGGTAGCCTGCAAACCAGCTCTGCGCATGCCCCGGCATATCAAATTCCGGTACTACGATAATACCACGGTCGCCGGCATAGGCAACAATTTCTTTGATCTGCACCTGTGTATAATAGTCGCCGTTTGATCCCTTTTCCTGGAGCAGCGGATATATTTTTGATTCAACCCTAAAACCCTCGTCGTCGGTCAGGTGCCAGTGCAGTACGTTCAGCTTTACGGCAGCCATCGCATCTATATTGTGTTTGATCTCTTCAACTGACACAAAATGCCGGGCCACATCGATCATGAGCCCGCGCCATTTAAAACGGGGTGAATCATCAATAGCAACCACCGGCAAATAATAACCTTTATCGTCAACCGCGACTAACTGAACCAGTGTTTGTAAACCATGTAAAACTCCTATTGTATTAGTGGCGCTCAAAACAATGCCGTTTTCGTTAACCTTTAAGTTGTAATTTTCATCCAAACCGATAGTTGGCTTAGCTTTAAACTGTTCGGCTACCTGCATTTGTGCAACCGTCAGGGTATCAGTCGGACTGATATATTTAAAACCGAATGCAAGACCTGTCTTACGGTTAAGGGCCTGATAAGCCCGGTTCACAGCTTTGTACAGTATTGTATCATCTTTCAGCCCGTTAACAAAAACCGAAAACTTATTAGTCAGGCGGAATTTTGCATTTGCCACCACAACAGATTTAGGTACCGGCAGCAAATTCAGGGTATTTTGTTGCGCTTTTATAGCCAAATGGCAAAAAAGCAACGATACAAACAGGGTAATTTTCTTCATCTTATTGTTGATTAAAATTTGGATTATTGTCAAGTTCAATAAGTCCGAGTGGTGTACACATCCCTTTGATATATACTTCTACAAGGTTTTTAAAAAGCAGGTAAGGATTTCCGCTAAAGTTGCGGTATTCTTCGCCGCGGGTAATGGTAGTATACAGGCTGACAATCCCTTTCAGCGCAAGCTCCGGATCAAGGTCACTAGTAAAAAAGCCTTCTTTTATACCGCGCTGAACGAGTGGAATCAGTAATCCCGCGTAGTTTTCTGCATCCCGCCTGATGGCTGAATTTTGTAGCTCGGGGTAATAATAGTTCAAGTCATGAAAAAAATCCCGGTTCATACCGAAATCTTTCTCCAGTGTCATCCTGAACAACAAATGCAGGATATTTACAGGGTTGTCATTGTTTTGAGCTATTTCATTAAATTCATGAAAATAACCAGTATAAAGTACAGTCAGGCATTCGGCAAGCAGCTCTTCTTTGCTACGAAAATATTTGTACACCGTTTTAGTCGAAATGCCCAAAGGTTCAACTAGTTTCATCATGGTCATATGGCGGATACCCTGCGCTAAAAATTGTTTCAATGCAACTTCTACAATGCGCTCCTTTATATCAACCGCGGAAAATACTGTGTTTGTCATATTTTCCACAAAGCTAATGGAAAATATTATTTATCAAATATTTTCCCACGAAATTTTAGAGCTCCGGTTTATCGGCTACAAAGAGTATTTACATCATTGCGCTGGAGACTATTTAATACTTCTTTGAGCAAAAAAACTTTCTTCAATAAATAACAGCACTTCTGTATTTTAAAAAAAAAGACAAAAAACACTTGCATAAAACTAACTTATTTAGTATATTTGAATATTCTTTTATGCCATTTGGCATTTCCATCATAATCTTCCTTTTATGAACAAATACCCATTCAGTTCTGTGGCTGAATTGAAAGACCTGTTGTCGGGTTATTTTGAAACAAATAGCGTTGACATTGCAAACAATTTAACAGACAGCCCAAAGAAAAAGAAAAATGAACCCGAACCGCTTACCATGTCGGGCTTGGCTTATCACCTGGGTTTCAAAAGCCTTGGCGACTTTGAAGCCAGTGAAGCCAAAGGCAAATATTCGGGTTTGTTGAAACGGGCACGACTGCGTGTGGAGACCGAATATGAAAAGAAGCTCCATAACCAGTCGGCATCGGGTGCTATATTTGCACTCAAAAGTTTAGGCTGGTGCGACAAGCAAACTAAAAGCCAGACAGAAGAAAGGCCATCTGGCTCAATGACTGTAGAGATCGTCCATTCAGGGGCAGAGGTCTCGCAAAATGAAAAAGACGTGGTCCTCTAATGCGTAATTACCTGCTGAAGTAATAATCGCACTCATTTTTGTAGGTCTGAGAAGTCCCGCTACTTACAAGGATATATATATTTTCGGTATGAAGTGTCAAACGGTTAGCCGTTAACTCGGTCACTTTTATCGTATTTGTAACCGGTGAAAATACAGCTGGATTTGTATTATTGGTTAGCGTACCGAAAGCAAAACTACTGCTACCCAGACCAGCTATTGGTGCCGAAACATTAAAATTGGTACCAGCAAAGCTAAAAACTCCAGCCGTTGAATCGGCTGTAGTAACACCAGCTGCGCTTAAATTGCCGCCTATCGGACCGGTTGAATATAAACTAATGCTGTGAAACGTTCCATCTTTATTGAACTGCAGTCGCGCAATATTATTTGCACTTGAATTATAGCTGGTATCAGATTGCACTTTGCCGTTAACATACTGAACTACCTTCTCCTGTTGTAACGACCACTGCCCGGCTATGAGCTGCTGAGACGACTGGGCGACACCTATCGTCTTACCGCCTTTACTGCAGGAGAATACCAAAGCTGCAAAAAAAATAAGTACCATCGGCGTAAGTAGTCGTCGCATAGGGCTGGTGTTAAAGATGCTGAAAGCATATAAAATTAACAAAAATTTAGTTTAAAATTCCAAAACATGTTTTTCGCTTCGGCAACAAGTGTCTTATTTGATGCAAATTACCACGCTAAAGCCGAGATCGTTGTAAACCAGGGCGGCACAAGCTCGGGCAAAACCTATGCTATTTTGCAGGTATTAATATTGATCGCATTCGAACAAGCTGATAAGGTTATAACAGTAGTTGGGCAAGATATACCGAATTTAAAGTCGGGGGCACTGCGTGACGCACTAAAAATTACAGGCGAATCTGAAACACTTAAAAATGCGATACTTTCTTACAATAAATCTGAAAGGGTATTTCAATTTCGAAACGGTTCAATTATCGAGTTCAAAAGCTATACAGATCCCCAGGACGCGAAATCGGGAAAAAGAGATTATTTATTTATAAACGAAGCTAATGGCATTAACTGGGATGTTTATCAGGAACTTTCGCTAAGAACAAAAATTCGGGTTTATATTGATTATAATCCTAATGCTGAGTTTTGGGTACACGACC
>CAIPPO010000180.1 GCA_903866915.1 uncultured Mucilaginibacter sp.
GTGTCTAGTATGAACAGTCAAAGTACTGCCATTAATCCTGTTTGTTTATCTTTTACAAAGATATGAGTATGCAGCGTCGGCCAAAGCGTGGTGTACTCGTGCTAAAGCGTTAGGGCATCAGCGGGTCTACCCAAATAATATCGGCATAGGCACGAGTACACGGCCCGTAGGTCCTGCGCTGCATACTCGCGCTAGGGGGACAATACCCAATGCAACAACTACCGAAATTAAACTCCAATCCATGTGCGTTCATTAAGTTAAATTAAAAATAATAAAAAGTTAACAACCTGGATTTTATCGATAAAAGCCGTACCTTTCTAATGCTCAAAACCTAATCGTATGAAGATACTATTAACCCTCAATATGAAGAGTTTACTAAAGCTTCAAAAAGGTACGCTGTTCCTTTGCCTATTAGCTTTACCAGTGTTAGCTAAGGCTCAAATCAATCTGCTTAACAAAAATGAAAGTCAAATTAAATCAGAACTACCGACAAAAACTAATGCAGTATTTGATGAAGCCAAATATAGAAGCGATGATGGTGTTCGAATATTATTTTTTAAGTTTCCAAGCAACTCACCCCTAATAATGGCTTCGTTTTATATGAGGGACTCTGGTCGGTGTTATTGCTGTGTTTATACTTACAAAAATGATTCGTTTTTGGATGCCCTTGTAAATTCTGTGAAATCGCAACCGGGATGGATAAAAATCCCTGACAAGTTTGAATATATGAAACCAGAAAACGAATATTACATCAGGTTTGTCAGAAGCGACAATGGTCCAGAGGTAAGCATGACATTTAATAGCATTAACAGGTGAAATGCTTATATTTTATAGATGGAAAAACTACCCATAACAGATGTTGTAATAGAAGAATGCGGCAATGGTAGTTGTGTACTTAAATTGATTTGCGAAACACACGACAAGGCTATACCCATATCCAATAATTTGCACAAACATCAGGTTAAATTCAACGTAGAAAGCTCTAAAAACCTAACTGTGAAAATCGGTATAGGTGGGTTTAATGGAGTATCATTCAACATCGAACCTGGAGAAAAATCGTTAGAATATATTGGTTTGA
Organism: uncultured Mucilaginibacter sp.; assembly: GCA_903866915.1. Taxonomy (GTDB): domain Bacteria; phylum Bacteroidota; class Bacteroidia; order Sphingobacteriales; family Sphingobacteriaceae; genus Mucilaginibacter. The sequence goes on from CAIPPO010000180.1 coordinate 1,079, forward strand.
TAAATAGCGAGGTTGTAAAATGGATCTGCGTTACCTATCCAGGCATTGCATATTCTGACGGCTACCTTAGAATCGCAGTCCTTCACTCCACACTTTTTCAAATTCGTCAGGTGTAATTTTGCTTATTACCAGATACTCAGTAAGAAATAGAGTATTTTGAAGACTTGCAAAATAGTGACAAATGTTACACAAATATTACACCTTTAAGTGTGACTGTATCCCATAAATTGTTCACTATGTGTTATTTAACAAAAATAAAAGCCAGACTTAGGATCTGGCGCTTCACGGCGTGGGGGTTCGAGTCCCTTCTTCCGCACAGACCCCTGTATGAAAATACGGGGGTTTTTTATTGGGCATGCTTCAAAGTTACACGGTCAATTTGCTATCAAAGCCAGAAGCAATTTAATAAATCTTCCCATCCGCGTCATTGCGCGGAACGAAGCAATTGCCAAACTGTGCCGGTCAAGGGACCTTTAATTGTTTCAAACTTACGCCTATTGGGCCGCTAACAAATCCAGTGTTTTCGATTTGCACCTAAAGAGCTTACTGCGAACTTCGCAATTGACGCGTTGACGAGATTGACCTATTTAATTTAGATGTTGGTCTTTTTGCTGGCGCGAGAATAAGATGCTGGTAATAGTGGTTTTTGCGTGTATGCGGGTAATATTTCATCATGTCGTTATACTGCCATATCCATTTCGACTGCAGTTTATTCCCGCTATCTTTTTCAACCTTGTTGTATCTTCACGCCATGAAAATATTGGGCCTGATAGGCGGCATCAGTTGGGTGTCGACACTGGATTATTACAAAAACATCAACCTGGGTGTCAACGAGCACCTCGGCGACCTGAATTTTGCCGAATGCATAATCTATTCCTTCAACTACCAGGAAATCAAGAAAAATAACGACAGCGGCAAATGGGACAAAACTCTGGAAATGCTTTCCAAAGCGGCCCAAACGATGAAAAGCGGTGGGGCAGAGGCAATCGTATTATGCGCTAATACCATGCACAAGATTGCCGACCAGCTCCAAGACAATGTCGGCCTGCCTGTAATTCATATTGCTACGGCGACGGCTGAGGCCATCAACCAAACAGGTCTTAAAAAAGTTGGCTTGTTGGGCACCCGGTTTACTATGGAAGAGGCTTTTTTTAGAGATAAACTGATAGCTAAGGGTATTGATATTGTAATCCCTGACGATGCCGACCGGGCGCATCTACACTGGACCATTTTTGAAGAACTGGGCCGAAATATTCTGAACCCTGCAACAAAGCAATTTTATATCGAAGTGATCAATAAACTGATAGCACAAGGTGTAGAAGGAATTATCATGGGGTGTACCGAAATACCATTGCTAATCAATCAGTCCGACGTCAACATTCCATTGTTTGATACCACGGTTATCCACTCTAAAGCAGCCATTAAATTTGCATTAGGTATATAATACGGTAATTTTTTGGCAAAAAAATAGAGACTTATGACCGGCGTCATTTTTAGCCGACCTGTTGGGTAGTATTTTGGATCCCAAATAAAAATCTATGGCTCCAACCTTTACTAAAAAGCCTATACAGTTATCTGAACGTTCTATCATAATCTGGCGCGTAGCCCAAACAGCAGTATGGCTGATAGGGGCGACCATATTAATTTGTCTTTTATTCTTTCCTTTAACAGGCATCGTTTTGTTTTGGGACATACTGATACCGGTAGCACCTGCTTTACTGGTTATATCGCCCGGTTTGTGGCGAAATGTTTGCCCTCTGGCCACTACCAATTTAATGCCCAGGCGATTAGGATTATCAAAAAGAAAAAAGCTAACAGCAAAGCAATCAGGCATCTTTAGCCTGGTGGCTGTTGCAGCGCTTTACATTATAGTACCCCTACGTCATGCTGTTTTTAACACTAACGGTCCCGCTACCGCAATGCTGATCATTGCGATGGCGGTGATCGGGGTGTCGCTTGGCTTTTTTTATGAATGGAAAAGCGCCTGGTGCTCGGGACTTTGCCCCATACATCCGGTAGAAAAACTGTATGGCGGTAATGTTTTTTTGACCATGCCCAATGCCCAATGCGACAAATGCATGCACTGTGTTACACCATGCCCCGATTCGACAGCCAACGTAAGTCCAGACTCGTCTAAAAAAACCAGTTGGAACCGCATCAGTGCACTTTTAATCACTGGTGGCCTACCAGGATTTATCTGGGGATGGTTTCATGTACCTGATGATGCTTCGATAACCAGTATTGGAAGTTTCTTTGGCGTTTATGAATTGCCGGTGGCCGGTCTGGTGATTACGCTGGTCATTTACATTTTGCTAGCAAACATTATTCAAAGCAAATTTGAACATAGACTTACCGGCCTGTTTGCAGCCGCAGCAGTTTCCTGCTATTACTGGTACCGTATACCGGCATTGTTTGGTTTTGGCGCCTGGGGACGCGATGGTTTGCTGGTTGACCTAAGTAAAATAATTTCGGCATGGGCTATTACAGGCATAACCGTTGCGCTTACCATTTTCTTCTTTTACCGCCTCTTTATCGCCGAAAAAAACAGGAAAAGCTGGTTGATCCGGCCGGTGAAAGTTTCGGCGAAAGGCTAAGTACTATTTTTGAGCAAAAGCGACAATCGTATGTCCTTGCGAGGAATGGAATGACAAACAAAAAAATCGTCCCTGCAAGGAATGAAATGACAAAAAAAATTGTCCTTGCGAGGAATGGAATGACGCGGCAATCGCAAGGTATGCCTTTAGGCTCGTCTTGCCGTTGAGCTTTCCGTAAATAACCAAACAGCCAGCCAGCCTCCTTGCGATTGCTTTGTCGCCCCCTACCCCTGAGGCTTAGGCCGGCTCCTCGCAATGACAGCTTCTTATGTCCTTGCGAGGAATGGAATGACAAACCTAAAATTGTCCTTGCGAGGAATGAAATGACGCGGCAATCGCAAGGCATGCCATTAGGCCAATCTTGATCATGAGCTTTCCTTTTTCCCGGCTCGAGACTCGAACCATTCACGACCACCATTTCAAGGGAAACTCTATCTTATCCACCGAGCTTGCTACCATATCAGGTTTGAAAGCATAGTGGCTCAGGGTTTCCTTAGTAGCTATGCCCGAAAGAACCAGTATAGTTTTATAACCCATTTGCACGCCACCCTGTATATCGGTCTCCATAGTATCGCCGATGACAGTAGTTTCGGCTGTTTCCAAACCTAAATATTTCCGCGCAGAACGCATCATAACCGGGCTGGGTTTGCCGGTAACAAAAGCTTTGCGGCCTGTTGCTTCTTCAATCATGGCGGTTGTGGCTGCAATGCCGAGGTTATTCCATCCCGGTTTCTTAGGGGAGGGGTCGCGGTTGGTGGTTATAAATTTAGCGCCAGCCAGTATCATGTCTACTGCGCGTTGTACCATTTCCAGTGTAAAATTCCGGCCTTCACCCAAAACTACAAACTCAGGGTCTGAGTCAACCAGGGTTACGCCGTTTTCGTGTAAACTGGTTAGCAAACCACCTTCGCCCAATACATAAGCGGTGGTGCCATTAGGACTTTGGTCGCCCAGGAATTTGCCTGTAGCCATGGCGCTGGTATATACATGTTCTTCGCTTACTTCTATGCCCAAACGTTTTAATTTACGTACAGCCTCCAGACGCGTGCGCTGGCTGTTATTGGTCATAAAGGTAAAGGGTATATTATGTTCTAACAGGCGTGCTATGAAGCGGTCGGCCCCCTCTATCAGGTCCTCGCCACTGTAAATCACTCCGTCCATATCTATTAAAAGTCCGTGTTTCATATTATTCAATTTTAAATGATGGGCATGCTATAGCTCTTGCCCCTTATTACAAATATAACGATAGTATGGCTATTAATACTTTGTAATTATCAATAATATACTAAAAGTTAAATTATTTTAACAGTATTACTTATATTTATGTTTAATGTTAATAAATTCTTAATAATTGGTATCGGCATTAGCTAATTGGCGTATACGTTATTTTGATGCTTCATGCCATTTTTCCTTTTTATATTGCTTAACCGCCCAATTAGTTCTTCATCAAGCTGTTTGCTGATTGCAAAATTTATTTACTTTTAGCATACCATGCAAGCCAAAAACGATAAACGCACCATCCGTGCCTGGGCCTTCTTTGATTGGGCAAATTCAGCCTACAACCTGGTCATCACATCGACAATTTTTCCGGCCTATTACGTTGCCATTACAGCAAATGAGAAAAATGGGAGTCGCGTTACTTTTTTTGGGCATAGCTTTGTAAACACGGCGCTGTCCGATTATACTCTGGCCGCCGCGTACCTTATTATTGCCCTATTGTTGCCAATATTGACCTCGATAGCCGATTATCGTGGCAATAAGCGCTTGTTCATGCAGTTTTTTACCTGGTTGGGTGCAATATCCTGCGGGATGCTTTATTTTTTTCAGATCAATGCAACAACTAATACCCTTGAAACCAGTATGATCTTTTTCGGATTGGCTGCGATCGGTTATTGCGGGGGTTTCGTTTTTTATAATTCGTATTTACCCGAGATTGCAACGCTGGATAGACAAGACGAAGTAAGCGCCAAAGGTTTTACTTATGGTTATATTGGCAGTGTTATCCTGCAATTAATCTGTTTTGCGTTTGTGCTCGAGCCTGGTTGGTTTGGCATCGTGGATAAAAGTTTTCCGGCACGCTTATCTTTTCTAATGGTAGGGGTATGGTGGATAGGCTTTGCTTACATACCTTTTTCTGTTTTGCCCAAAGGCAGCCCCAATGCAACAACGCACCACAAAAATATCATCCAGGGCGGCTTTATCGAATTGGGTAAAGTTTGGCAGCAAGTTAAACGGATGCCCGTTTTGAAGCGTTATCTGCCTGCTTTTTTCTTTTATTCGATGGGTGTGCAAACCATTATGCTGGTGGCAGCCAGTTTTGGCGCCAAAGAGCTACATATGGAACAATCAAAACTGATCGCTACAATCCTGATCATCCAATTGGTTGCGATTGGCGGGGCAACACTTATGTCGCGGTTGTCAGATAAATTCGGAAATATCAAAGTACTATCCTGGGTAGTATTGATTTGGATAGGCGTATGTATCGGGGCTTATTTTACCAAAAGCGATGTTGAGTTTTATGTACTTGCCGGTGTGGTTGGGCTGGTAATGGGGGGGATACAATCGCTTTCGCGTTCAACCTATTCCAAATACATACCACAAGGCATTACCGACTCGGCCTCGTTCTTTAGTTTTTATGATGTAACCGAGAAAGTAGCTATCGTAGGCGGTATGTTCAGTTTTGGTTTGATAGATGATTTGACCAATAGCATGCGCAATTCGGCTTTGGCTTTAGGTAGTTATTTTGTGGTTGGGTTGCTTTTGCTGCTCTCCTTGTTGGCCTATCAAAGAAAAAATCCTGAAAGCTTGCAGGTGAGCTAAACAACAATTCCTTATTATTCTACAATTTATATACTTTTAGAGCGTATGACAGCCAAAAACGACAAAAGAACAATATGGGGATGGTGCATGTTCGACTGGGCCAACCAGGCCTATAACATGGTTATAACCAGTACCATTTTCCCGGCATATTATGTTGGTATAACGTCCAATGCCAAAAACGGTAACCAGGTAAGCTTTTTTGGGCATCAGTTTGTCAACACGGTATTGCAAAACTACATTCTTGGGTTTTCGTACCTGCTGATTGTTGTTACTTTGCCAATTTTGACTTCACTGGCAGATTATCGCGGGGCAAAAAAAGCATACCTGCAGCTATTTACCTGGGTTGGTGCTTTAGCCTGTGCGGGTTTATTCTTTATGGAGCAGGGTAAGCCCATTGAATTCGGTATGATCTGTTTCGGTTTGGCCACTATAGGCTATTGTGGGGGGTTTGTGTTCTATAATTCCTATTTGCCGCAGATAGCCACGGTTGACAAGCAGAATGATGTAAGCGCCAAAGGTTTTATCTATGGCTTTGCTGGCAGTATTGTAGTGCAACTGGTATGTTTGGTAGTTGTTCTTTACCATGATGCCTTCGGTATTACAGAAGATATGGGTGCCCGCGTATCATTCATAATAGTGTTTATTTGGTGGATAGGGTTTGCATTTATAGCATTCAGGATTTTGCCCAAAGGTGAACCTAATACAGGCTCACATCAATTCAGCGTTTGGACTGGCGGATTTAAAGAATTGGTAAAGGTTTTTCACAATGTACGAAATATGCCTATCGTGAAACGGTTTTTGCCAGCCTTCTTTTTCTATTCAGTAGGTGTACAAACCATCATGCTGGTAGCTGGAGAATTTGCGGCCAAAGAATTGCATATGCCCGAAGACAATCTGATCATAATCATTCTGATCATACAAGTAGTAGCTATCATTGGTGCATGGCTTACCTCACTGGCATCAAATAAATATGGAAATACCCGGGCGCTGATTGTGTTGGTATCCTTTTGGACCGTTACCTGTCTGAGCCTTTTTTATATAGTAAATGATACCCAGTTTTATATCGCGGCTTTTGCAGTGGGCCTTGTAATGGGCGGAGTGCAATCTTTATCCCGTTCGAGCTATGCAAAATTGCTGCCACCAAACATTCCGGATACAGCCTCTTATTTTAGCTTTTACGATGCGACAGAAAAATTATCGATCGTAGTAGGGTTGCTAACCTTTGCAGTCGTTGAAGGCTGGACGCACGAAATGCGCGACTCGGCACTTGTTTTGGACGGCTTCTTTGTCATCGGGCTTTTATTACTCATCGTATTGCATTACTCCGAAAAAAAGAGCGATAAACTAGCTGCTGAAGCCCTGGAATTATAGCTTCTATTACTTGCCGGATGAGGAAAATAAGTCAGCCAGGGGCACCAAATACATCGATATAAGCATGTATTTCGATCCCTTTTTGGTTGTACCATAAGTTTTGCCATTTAATACCAGGTAGAACCCATTTTTTGTAGCGTCAAATTTGGCTTGTGTGTAAAGCTTGCTAGTAATTCCGGTTACGGTAACGGATTTTACAAAATAAAGATTTTGTCTTTCTGTCTCTGGGACCGCAGCTGCAGCTGCCTTGATCTTTTCTATATCAATCAGGCTATCTTGTACCGAAGAAATACTTTCGTCCTGGATGCTGATCTCCAGTGCTTCACCGGGTTTTGCGCTCAAGCCTCCAATCAAATAAGAACCATTAAAACTAGTTTTTGAAGTAATAATATTATTGTAAATCAACCCATCAGATATGGCCATTGATACAGGCTTTTTGTTGCCTTTAATGATGCCATGCAAAGTTCTTAAAGTATATGAGGTGTCTTTTGCATTATAGCTAACTATATTACCGGGTATATTAAAAACATCATTGCCAACACCCGATATGTCATTTAAAAATTTCCGTTTGACATAGGCTTTAGGCAAAGCTTCGGTCGTATCGCCAGAAAAATGGTTATTTATTTTGACAGAACCAGATAGCCGAAATTTCGCCCCATCTACTAATAAATTTTTACCTGCAATAAATGAACAGCAAACTATTGCTGCAATCAATGTGATAAGACCTGACTTTTTCATCGTTTTTATTTGTTTGATTTTTTAGGATTTATGATATCGTCGACCGGTATCAGTTCCATACTAATCACCTGGTCTTTTTCGGTTTTTTCACTTTCAGTTTCAATCATCTTTTTCGATTTGGCCTTACTGCCTTTTGCAATAAAGACGCCCTTTGTTTTTAACAGGGTATCTGTTGGTGCCGGTTTATACACCCGGTAATGCATTGAACTGGTTGTTACTGAAAGGATATAATAATAATTTGGCCTTTCGGTGGCAGTAACGGATTGCAGCTTTTTTCTAATAGCAACTGTATCAATAGCGCCTGCGGGTACCGAAAAGGTTGAATCGTCATGAATCCACAGGTCTATAACTTGCCCACGTTCAGCCTTAAGTCCGTTTAGCGCTGATGTACCATTCAAAACGTTGTCGGCTTTAATGGTGCTTTTAATATTGATTCCGTTAGACGGTACCTGGTGTATTTGATGCAGACCGGCTTTAATTACAGCTTTAATTGTTTTTAATTGGTATTCGGATGTACCCGTCGGGCTATAGATAATATTGCCCGGCATGCCCGGTGCCGAACCTGTATCAAATAAAGCAGCATCTGTTGTCACAAACCTCCGGCTGGTATATGACAAGGGCAAGCTAAGTGTATCAGAATTTGATTGTGATTGGGCATTTCCATTTAAATCGAACAAGAAGATCAGGAGCAGCGTTAGGACTATAATATGCTTATTCATTTTTAATTCGATCAATTTCAATTTGGATATAATACCTTAAACAAGGTTTAATACCCATAAATATAAATAATTTAAAATCAGAAATATATAAACTACAGCTAAAGTCAGTTTTTGGGTTTGAGTATAAGTGATTCCTTTCCCTTCACCCCAATAACGGAATCAAATTTTTTTTCTCCAATTTAACAAACCCGACTATCAGGCTCCAGGTGCATTTGCTATTTTAATCGGTTCACTTTGCTTTATCAGGCCGCCCTTTCCGTCAAAGTGAGCAAACGAAACAGTATCAACCAGCTGCCGATCAATTAACTCCAACCATTTTAATGTCCCGGCTGAGGCATTAACCGGAATCCTTATTTTTTTGCCGGTTTGGTTTAATATCAGCAGCAGGTAAAAGGTAATGTCCGAACCATCATAAAGATATTTAAGTGCGGGTTTTGCTCCAACTATGCGGCGCAAAACGTCAACATCGGGTTTGTTTAACATCACTAAAGTTAGTTGATATTTTCCTGTTCCTTGATGGCCAATTCTGGCGCTTTGTATATTTAAATTGATCTCGTCCACATTCAAATATAGTGCTCTTGCATCCGCTTAAAAACCTTTTAACAGTACTATTTGCCAGGTTTTTGATTAACAAACCCGCCGCACCTGTTTAGCTAAACCTTAACCTTTGTATAAATGACAGACCGAACTATGGGAAAACCCGCAAATTTTTCCAAATTTGCACTTCATGAAAATTGAACTGTTTGTACCCTGCTTTATGGACCAGCTATCGCCGGCTACGGCCTGGAATGTGGTAAAAGTTTTGGAAAAAGCAGGCTGTTCAGTTAGTTGCAATACGGAGCAAACCTGCTGCGGTCAACCTGCTTTTAACGCAGGATTTTGGGATGACGCCAAAGAAGTTGGAAACAAGTTTTTGAAAGGCTTCGCAGAAGATAGCATTATCGTAACCCCATCAGCTTCATGTACGGGTATGGTTAAAAATTATTATAACGATCTGTTTACGAATACCACGCTTCATAACCGCTGCCGTGCCATACAGGGCAATATCTATGAACTGTCAGACTTCCTCGTTAATATACTCCAATTCGATTATTTTGGGGCAGAATTAGACGGCAAAGCGGTTTACCATGATAGTTGCGCAGCACTCCGTGAATGTCATATTAAAACCGAACCCAGGCAGCTGTTGAACAAGGTGATCGGCTTAGAACTTTTGGATTTAAAAGACGGAGAAACATGTTGTGGATTTGGAGGAACGTTCGCCGTGAAATTTGATGGCATATCCACCGCGATGGCACAGCAAAAGGTGGAAAATGCCCTGGAAGCGGGTGCAGAATATATCATTTCAACTGATTACTCCTGTTTGTTGCATTTGCAAGGTTATATCGACAAAAACAGTCTTCCGATAAAAACCTTGCACCTGGCCGATGTGCTGGCGCATGGCTGGGGTAATGTTTGATAAACTTCGGCCTGAGCCTATCAGGAAATTATTATTTTTTTCGATTTCTTTAAACCGTTAGTAGACAAATGTGTCTTATAACTAATAAAATCTAAAAACCTTCCTTATGAAAAACATCATTCTGGCAATTTTTGTATTCATTTCTGTTTCGGCTTATGCCCAAAAAGATACCGCCGGTTTAAAAATTCCAATCAGTAATGGCAGCGTAGTTTATGAACACGTATTTGAAACGCCCGGAAAAACCAAAGCCCAGCTTTATAACGATGCACAACAATGGTTTATCGCTCGTTACAAAAGTTTTCGCAATATTGAAATAGCTGATTCCGCTAATAATCGTGTTATCGGTAAGGGGAAAGAGCTCGTCGATTTCTTTGGACCGTTTAATACGTCAATGCCTTTTCAAAGCAGAATGTCAATTCAGGTCGACTGCAAAGATGGTAAGTTTCGCAGTCGGGTTTCTGCCATAACTTTATCCCCCAGAGATACCAGTGCCTCGTTGAATTTCACAACCAGCCCCGAAGAATTGTTGAGTGACCTTGCAGGAAACCGGCGAACTTCAGGATTAACAAAAGCTCAAATGCGCCAACTGCTCCAAAATATAACAGTAACCATAAACAATACTATGGCGTCGCTCGATAAAGCATTAACGGCCCGGGACGATTTTTAAGGGACGTATTTATTACTAAGGGTGTAGCGCTGAAGGCAGTTCGATCGTATATTTGAAAAATATAAACAAAATGAAACTAGTTCCGTCAATTTCTCTGATCGCATTTTTATCTGTGGTTTTTGGCTGCAGTAATAGTAAAACAAATACAGTTACGCCAACCCCGGCTCCAACCAGCGGCGTTAGCACCTATGTGGGTAATGGAACACCCGGCCTGGTAAATGGGACAGGCACCGGCGCCGAATTAAGCGCACCTGTAGGTATTGTAGTTGACGTACTCGGTAATCTTTACATTTCCGAAAAAGGGAACAATTTGATCAGAAAAGTAGCGCCGGGCGGCGTGGTAACTACCCTTGTCGGTACCGGAACGGCGGGCTATAAGGATGGGCCAGTTGCTACTGCCCAGTTTAACGACCCCGAAGGAATGGTTATCGACGGAACTGGAAACCTTTTTGTAGCCGATGCCGGCAATAACGTGATCAGGAAAATTACGCCCGATGGCCAGGTTAGTACCTATGCCGGAAATGGCAAAGCGGGTCTCATCAACGGATCAGCTACCGGTGCAGAGTTCTCGACGCCCAAAGGCCTGGCAATAGATAAAGCCAGAAATTTATATGTTGCCGATTACGGTAATAATGTAATCAGGGAAATATCTGCTATCGGCACGGTTACTACCTACGCAGGTAACGGTACTCCGGGCCTTGTCAATGGTTCTGCAGCATCAGCCGAATTTCAAAACCCAACAGGTATTGCGATAGACGGCTCCTATGAGGTTTTTGTAGCAGAAGCCGGCAATAGCGATATACGCGAGATATTGCAGTCGGGCAAGGTCAGTACTTTTGTTTCGGGTTTGCCCAATCCGGTTTGGGTAACATTAGATGGTGCGGGTAATATGTACGCTTCATGTACCAACAGCACCATTCAATTTATATCTGCTACCGGTAAGATTAGTACATATGCCGGATCTGGTACACCCAGCTTTACAGATGGACCCTTGCTATTATCCGGGTTCAACAATCCCCTGGGACTCATTGCCGATAATTTGGGAGAGGTTATTGTGTGCGACAATGGTAACAATCGGCTCCGTGTAGTTAAACCATAATACGGCCTTCAGCTATCAGAAAAAATCATTAGGTTTGCAGCCGCTAGTTTAAAGTCACTTAGTAGGTGACTGACTATTTAATTTTTTTGAAAATCAAATCATAGTTGTAGATGATTAATATTACACTTCCCGACGGTTCCGTACGCCAGTTCGAAAGCGGAACTACTTCCCAGCAGGTCGCCTTGTCGATCTCGGAAGGTTTAGCACGAAATGTTTTAGCAGCAGAAGTTAATGGACAGGTTTGGGATGCCAGCCGGCCAATTGAGCAGGATTCAACAGTTAAATTATTAACCTGGAATGATACCAACGGCAAAGCAACTTTTTGGCATTCCTCGGCTCACTTAATGGCCGAGGCGCTTGAGGCGTTGTATCCAGGAACCAAATTTGGCATAGGCCCGGCAATTGAAACAGGATTTTATTACGACGTGGATTTTGGCGATCGCGAGTTTTCGTCTGATGATTTTAAGCAGATAGAAGATAAGATCATTGAACTGGCTAAAAACCGCGAAGAATTTATTCGTAAACCGGTTGGCAAGGCCGATGCCATTGCTTACTTTACCGAAAAAGGCGATGAATACAAGCTCGATCTGATCAAAGATTTGCCCGACGGCTCCATCACTTTCTATACTCAGGGTAATTTCACCGATTTGTGCCGGGGACCCCATATACCTAATACTGGTTTTGTTAAAGCTGTTAAACTGATGAACGTAGCCGGCGCTTATTGGCGTGGCGATGAAACCCGTAAACAACTTACCCGTATTTATGCAGTTACCTATCCCAAGCAAAGTGAACTGACCGAATACCTGCATATGATCGAGGAGGCCAAAAAACGCGATCACCGTAAACTGGGCAAAGAATTAGAGCTTTTTGCTTTCTCGGAAAAAGTAGGTATGGGCTTACCGCTTTGGCTACCTAAAGGTGCTGCTTTGCGCGAAAGATTGGTGCGCTTTATGCAAACTGCCCAGGTTAAAGCAGGTTACGAACAGGTGATTACACCGCATATCGGTCATAAAAATTTGTATGTAACCTCGGGCCACTATGAGAAATATGGTAAGGATAGCTTCCAGCCGATTAAAACACCACAGGAAGGCGAAGAGTTTTTCCTGAAGCCAATGAATTGCCCGCATCACTGCGAGATCTATAAAACTAAACCACGTTCGTACAAAGATCTACCCGTTCGTTATGCCGAGTTCGGTACCGTTTACCGGTATGAACAAAGTGGCGAATTGCATGGATTGACCCGGGTACGTGGCTTTACACAGGATGATGCGCACCTTTTCTGCCGCCCCGACCAGGTGAAAGATGAATTTAAGAAAGTGATCGACCTGGTATTGTATGTATTCTCGGCTTTGGGCTTTGACGATTATACCGCTCAAATATCCTTACGCGACCCGGAAAATAAAGCAAAATATATTGGCACCGATGAGAATTGGGCATTAGCCGAACAATCGATCATTGAAGCAGCCGAAGAAAAAGGATTAAAGACTGTAGTAGAGTTAGGTGAAGCGGCTTTTTATGGACCTAAACTCGACTTTATGGTGAAGGATGCCCTTGGCCGTAAATGGCAATTGGGTACCATACAGGTAGATTACAACCTTCCTGAACGCTTCGAACTGGAGTATACCGGTAGCGATAATCAAAAGCATCGCCCGGTGATGATCCACCGCGCGCCATTTGGTTCGCTGGAGCGTTTTGTCGCAGTATTGATAGAACATTGTGCAGGTAATTTCCCATTATGGTTGTCGCCCGAACAATTTACAATATTGCCGATCTCGGAAAAATATGAAGATTATGCAAAAAAACTTTCTGATATATTAAAAGATTCCGATATTTGCGGGCTAATTGATTTCAGAGACGAGAAAATTGGGCGTAAAATACGCGATGCTGAGATCAAAAAAATCCCTTACATGCTAATCGTAGGTGAGAAAGAAGAAGCCGAGGGGCTGGTTTCCGTTCGCAAACATGGGCATGGTGATTTAGGCAGCATGACGATAGAAGAATTTAAGAATCAAATAATAAAAGAAATAACCATATAACTTGGCATTAAACAAACCAAATTTTAACAGAGGTCCAAGGCCACCTTTCAAGAAGAAGGAAGCCGAACACAATATTAATCAGTTTATCAGAGCCCAGGAAGTACGCCTTGTAGGCGATAACCTGGAGCAGGGTGTATATTCATTGAAAGATGCACTGGCGATAGCTGAAGAACAGGAACTGGATCTTGTTGAAATCTCCCCGAACGCAGTTCCTCCTGTTTGTAAGGTGATAGACTATAATAAGTTTATCTATGAGCAGAAGAAAAAGCTGAAGGAAATTAAAAGTAATTCCAAGCAAACGGTAATTAAAGAGATCCGTTTCGGGCCGAATACTGATGACCATGACTTTGATTTTAAATTGAAGCATGCCATCAAATTCCTGGAAGCAGGTGAAAAAGTTAGGGCTTACGTGCATTTTAAAGGTCGCGCTATAGTTTATAAAGAACAGGGCGAGATTCTGCTATTGCGTTTTGCACAGGCTTTGGAAGAAGTTGGTAAAGTAGAGCAGTTGCCAAAGTTGGAAGGTAAACGGATGTTTTTAACCGTTGCTTCTAAGGGCGCTAAAAAGTAGATATCAGCAGTTAGATAGGAGATTTGCGACATATCTGATTTTAAAGAGAAATGAATTTTAACAGTAGATAGGTGATTTGAAGAACGGGCTAAGCTCTCATCATTCAAATCTCATATCTCAAATCTAAATAAATAGTTATGCCAAAAATGAAAACCAATTCCAGTGCTAAAAAGCGCTTCAAGCTTACTGGAACCGGTAAAATTTCGAGAAATCACGCCTACAAAAGTCACATTTTGACAAAAAAGTCGACTAAAAGAAAGCGTAATTTGACCCATGTTGGATTGGTATCCAACGCTGATTCAGGCAACGTTAAGTTGATGCTTGCTATCGGAAAATAATTAACAGAGTTTAAAACCAGGTTTTAGAGTTTACAAGATTCGTCTCAATTAACGTTGGGAGAACACTCACTACCAAAAAAGAAAGAAAATGCCACGTTCAGTTAACGCAGTCGCGTCAAGAAGACGCCGGAAAAAGGTGATGGACCTCGCCAAAGGTTACTATGGTTCACGCAGCAAGGTTTATACCATTGCAAAAAACACAGTTGAAAAGGGTTTACAGTACGCATACCGCGACCGTAAGACCAAGAAGAGGGAATTCAGAGCTTTATGGATCCAGCGTATCAATGCAGGTGCACGTTTGCACGGCATTTCTTACTCGCAATTGATCGGTAAACTGGCCGCCAATGAAATTGGTTTGAACCGTAAGGTTTTAGCTGATTTGGCCATGAACCATCCTGATGCATTCAAAGCTGTTATTGACGCCGTAAAATAGTTAGTTGTTCGTGGGTACACGAATAAACGGATAAATATGATGTTAGTGGGCACACAAACATCGGTGTGATATAATAAAGACCTGCCAATTGGCGGGTCTTTTTGTTCCCGATGTTCGTGTCCCCACGAACAACGGGGTCAGATTAAATACATCAAATACCCCGCCGCCGCTCCACCCAAAACCACAAAAGCGCTGTTGATCTTTGGGAATTGAAATGAAATTCCGAAACCTGCGATAGCTAATAAAACCGTTCTCCAGTCGAAAATCGAATCGCGCCCCAGATCAGCACAAATAGCAACAATGAGCGCGATCGAGGCAATATTAACGGTATCTAAAAATACCGACATGATTTTGGATTTGCGTAAGTACTTTACTAATGGATTCAGGAAACCAACAAAAACAAACGAGGGCAGAAAAATACCAAGTGTTGCAGCCGCAGCGCCCTGTATACCGCCAATTTGCCATCCCACAAAAGTAGCAGAAGAAAAAACCGGTCCGGGAGTAAATTGACCGGCAGCAATTGCATCAACTAACACATGTTTAGAAAGCATCCCGGTTTGCACCAACTCGGAATTTAGAAAACCGAAAAGTACATAGCCGCTGCCATAAAGAATAGAGCCAATCTTCAGGAAAATCCAGAATATCCGCCAGTTGGGCGCATTGAACCGAATTTCATTAAGTAACAAAAGCGGTAAAAAAGCAGGTAATACCTGCGACTTTTGTTTGGCTAAATGTATAAGTATTCCAAGCAGCCCTGCCCCAAAAAGTATATAGATATCATTGATTTGGAGAACTGCCAGAATAAGGCAGGCCAGACCAATAATGCCCAACTCAATAGTTTTTAAGGCTTTTCGGCCCAGCCGAATCATCATGGCTAATATGATGCCTATGATGGCTGGTTTGATACCGTAAATAAAGGGTGCCACCTGCGGTAGCATCCCATAGGCCTTATAGGCCCAGGCCAGTAAACCGGTAAGGAATACGGCAGGAAGAATAAAACAGGCACCAGCCAGCAGCAAACCACGCCAGCCAGCCCGTTCGTGCCCGCAATGCAACGCCATTTCAGTAGAATTGGGGCCGGGGATTAAATTGGTTGCACCAATCAGGTCCAGAAAGTGTTCCTGGGTCATCCATTGTCGCTTCCTGACAAGCTCTTCCTCCATCATAGCGATGTGAACAGCGGGCCCTCCAAAACCAAGGAATCCCAGTTTTAGAAACACCCGGGCAACTTCGCCCAAGTGCGATCTATTTACTTCTGTGGCAGCCTGCATCGTAGCATAGAGGGTTATAATTCAATTATATGCAGCCTAAGTAAAGCGTATATTAATAACTGAATTTAAACTTGCTAAGGTTGGGTTTGTATTTGCGTTCGCGTTTAAGTTCTAACTGGTAAATAGTTTGAGCAAGATCGCGCATAAAGGGCAGGCATACGGTTTTGTACTCGTATTTATCGTCATTATAGATATCGTCGTCATTGGATTGAACAACTGCCGATAGCATAAACTCTACCTTGTTTTTGAAATCGACGATATAGGCATTGTCGATATCAAACCCGTAAGAATCGCCTACTTTGTTAAATATGCGAATATCAGGATCAATGGTTGCCAGGCTATCTGCACCATAAAAAAGAAACTTGCAATAAGCGGGGTAATAATCGGGCCGCGAATAGCTGGGATATTTGCTTTCAGTAG
This sequence comes from uncultured Mucilaginibacter sp., assembly GCA_903866915.1. Taxonomy (GTDB): domain Bacteria; phylum Bacteroidota; class Bacteroidia; order Sphingobacteriales; family Sphingobacteriaceae; genus Mucilaginibacter. Next base: position 17,612 of record CAIPPO010000180.1, read on the forward strand.
GGAACATACTCATATAATGATAAATGAGTTGATAGTCGTCGGCGGTAAGGTTAAAGCATTCGTTTTCGGGAAAAACTTCCGGGAAAAGCAATCGCTTCAATACGGCCTGTTGGTCGGCCAGCGGATAAACGTTCGATTTTGAAAAATCGAAGGGCTTCATCACCAATTGATCACTCTTGTCGATATAGCCCTTACCCATAATCATGTTTTCCAACTGCATAGGGTAATCGTTCGCGTCATATTGCGCAGGCTTCTGATATACCAGTTTTGAGCCATTGTAAAAATTGACCGGGTTGGTATGCCGGGTACTTTCGCCGCCATCGCCAATAGCCAGTCGGCCAACGATTCGGGTGCCGGTCAAACTATACTTCCTTAGTTTTTGGTTTATCTCTTCGCGACCGACAAACTCATACAAGCGATTGTAAGCATCGTTATCGCTTACTAAGAGTATTTTTTTAATGTATTGTTCGATACTTGGCAAGCCATTTTTTGCCGAGGTATCTTTGGTGACTTTTGTTTGCCCGGCAAAGGCGCTGTCGGTGAACATGGTTGAATTCCGGCCCAGACCCTTAATCTTCAATTCGTTTAGTTTTTCAAGTGCAAAAATCGCCGTAGGCAGTTTTACTGTACTGGCAGGGTAGAAATAATGCCTTGCATTTAAACGGTAGCTAAACGACTTGAAATGCGGAACATTATGCTCATCGCGGTCGATTTGGGTATACAGGATCTGAACCTCATTGTGCGTCGGGTGGTTTAAAATGTGGTCGAATAACTTACGGTGTGATTCGATGAGGTTTTTGATAAATACAGTATCAACTTCCTGCGCGGAAGTATACAAACCAGTCATAAGCAATAAAAAAGTCAGGAAATATTTCATTGATCATAAAGGTATTAATTAAGGCGAATATTAATAACCCGACTTATGTTGAAAACATTTCGACCCAAAATTTCGAATTGCCTTTACCTTAGCAACGCTTTTGGTTCGGTCCATTTTATTTTTTTGGATCGATTAAAAGGGAACCAGGTGTAAATCCCGGACTGTCCCGCAGCTGTAAGCTCCAAAACCAAGGCCCATTCATCGCCACTGTTCCGAGACGTCGGGACGGGAAGGCAGGGCAGAGGGGAGTAAGTCAGAAGACCTGCCAGAGCCATTATATTATTCATAGCTTTCGGGGATTGAAGCTTGAATGTGAACCCTCTGCTGGTGTTTTCATTCCAAACTTTTTGTTTCTGTATGCTGTGGGATAAAACTCACAACAACATGAAAAAAATTCATTTCGTAGTTGCTGCAGGCCTGGGGCTTGTACAACTGGTCCTGCCAGGTGCAGCGGCCCAAGCCCAGGATACGTCCAGGGTTTTGAACAATGTAGTGGTAACCGCTACGCGTTCGCCAAAAAGAATATCGGAGATTGGTCGCGACGTTGTTATCATAAGCGCCGACCAAATTAACCGCTCACAAGGAAAAAGTTTGCCGGAAATACTGAATGCAGTACCGGGTATTACTTTTTCCGGCGCAAATAACGCCCCCGGAATTGCTACTTCCGTTTACCTGCGTGGTGCATCAACAGGTAACACGCTTATTTTGGTGGATGGCTTCCCGGTGAACAATGCTTCGGCAATTGACAACAGTTACGATCTGAACGCATTTCCGGTCGACCAGATCGATCATATCGAAATACTAAAAGGCAGTGGCGCCACACTTTATGGTTCGGATGCGGTTGCCGGCGTGATCAATATCATTACCAAACATGCTCGGGGAAAAAGCATAAAGGCAACGGTGCAACTGGCCGGTGGGAGTTATGATACTTTTAACGAATCGGCAGGTATTAACGGGAATATCAATAATACGGGAATTGCGCTTAACTTATCCAATTCAGATTCGCACGGATTTCCGGCTGCTACTGACACTACCGGCAAAGGAAACTTCCGGAATGATGATTTTCATCAGCGTTCGGCAAGTTTAAACTTTACCCAAAAAATTACAGATAGTTTCAAACTGAACGTTAACCTGCAATTAACCCGTAATACCGGTCATTTACCTTACGGTGCTTTTGCTGATGATCAGAATTATGCATATACCAATAATTTCCTATTTGGCGGGTTGGGAGCCAGGCTTCAATTAAAAAAAGGTGATGTGCGCATTAATATTAGCCAAAACAGTGTGCAAAATAACTTTACCGACCAGCCCAGTGCTATCAATTTTGATACCTATTCGTTCCAAAAGAACAACGGGCATATTACCGATGCGGAAGCGATTTTTGATTATAGCCTGGGTAAACACTTCGACCTGACAAGTGGTATTGATTTTAAATACAGCTATACCCACCAATTGAGTACCTATGACACCATTCAGCCCGTAAGTAATCGTATCGCGAGCGCTTACAGTTCTTTGTTTTTTAAGGATGGTATCTTCCACATGGAGCTTGGTGGCCGATACAATCACCATAGTAAATACGGCAGTAATTTTACCTATACACTAAATCCATCCGTTTTTGTAGCCGATCAGCTAAAGCTATTTGCAACGCTTGCCTCGGCTTTTAAAGCACCCTCGCTTTATCAACTTACCTCGCCATATGGTAATTCGTTATTGAAGCCTGAAACTACTACCTCCTACGAAACTGGTTTTAACTGGGAAATCATCGGCAATATTTTATCGCTCAATGCCGATCTGTTTAAACGGGATACCAGGAGTGTGATCTATTTTAAGTCCTTGGCTAATCCACCTTATGGAGTTTATGAAAATGGTTCTAAAGAAAACGATAATGGCTACGAAAGCGCTATTGATCTGAAAATAACCGGGTTTTCGGCAAATGTCTACATAGCTCATGCGATGGGTAAGCTGACTGATGCTTCAGGAGTTGAAACGAATATCTTATACCGCAGGCCTAAAAATACATTTGGCGCTAATATCAATTACCAGTTTCTTCATAGCCTGGAGTTCGGAATAAACTACAAATATACCGGGCAGCGAATTGACGAAGGATTTAATTCGGTAACCTTTGCCTCCTACAACGCGACACTAAAAAGTTATAACCTGGTCGACGCACATGTGCAATGGGCGGCAAGCTCAAAACTGACCATTTTTGGCGATTTGAAAAATATATTCAACGAAAAGTATACCGATTGGCTGGGCTATAACACCCGTGGCCGTAATTTTATGGCTGGCTTAAAATACCAGATCAACTAAGAGTTTTATTTGAACATATTATTAACTATTTTTACCAGCATAAATAAGAACATGACACTCCAGAAAATAAATTCCCGCAACATCATTTTAGTTTTAATCATTGTATTGGCGGCGGCTTTTAGGCTCGTTAGTGCCAAATTCCCCTATGTGTTGAGCAATTTTAACCCGGTTGGTGCTATTGCCTTGTTTGGCGGCGCTTACTTTACCGATAAATGGAAAGCTTACCTGGTTCCTTTACTTACCCTTTTCGTAAGCGATTTATTCCTGAACCATTTTTACAACAGCCAATGGGAGCTTTTTGATAACAGTTCCATCATGGTTTATGTGTTCTTTGTACTGATGGTATTCATCGGATCAATGATAAAAAAGGCAAATGTGCTCAACGTTGGTATTGTTTCGGTTGCAGGTGTATTGCTTCATTGGTTATTGACCGACTTGCCATTGGGTAATCTGTACCCACATACCTGGGCCGGCTATATGCAATCGTTAAATGCTGCAATCCTTTTCGAACGCAATATGCTTTTAGGCGATATCGTTTTCTGCGCGATCCTTTTCGGGGGCTTTGAATTGGCTAAAACCAGATTCACTTTTTTGCGCAGCAGGAGCGAACTGGCTGCTTAAGCTGAAAATATTTAAAATACAAAGCGGTCCCCGGATCGCTTTTTTTGTTTAACAAGTAATTCTCGTGAACTTTGCGCTCTCTGTGGTTAAAAGTTAAACCAAAAAGGACACAAAGGAAAAAGAAACAGAGAAGACACAGCGGAATTTGGTTATGAAGAAGATCGTTGTTTTAACAGGAGCCGGTATCAGTGCCGAAAGTGGTCTGCAAACCTTTCGCGACAGCGATGGGCTTTGGGAGGGCTATAACATCGAAGACGTAGCCACACCCGAAGCCTGGCAGCGTGATCCGGTATTGGTGCAGGATTTTTATAATATGCGCCGCAAAGCAGTATTGGAAGCTAAACCCAATGCTGCCCATATAGCCCTTGCGAAACTGGAGCAACAATATGATGTTACTATAATCACGCAGAATATAGACGATCTGCACGAACGCGGAGGCTCGGGCAATGTCTTACACCTGCATGGCGTCATAACGCGTTCTCAATCGAGCTTAAA
>CAIPPO010000181.1 GCA_903866915.1 uncultured Mucilaginibacter sp.
CATAAAGCCACATTATATTGAATTTAGGCGGCTTTGAAGAGGGCTTCTTGCTTGATATTTTTCGTATGGGTTTTGGACTATCGGGTTTATTATCTTTCATTTCTTTAAGCTCAAACTTTATTATTATTATGTTAGCCTGGTGAGGTTTTGCCCGGATGTGTACTAAAAGGCAATTAAATTATGATTGGATCAGGCGCTTTTGTAAAATTTTATATCTGCATCTCCCCACAAATCCTCTACTCCGTAATATTCGCGTTTATCTGTTCTAAAAATATGTACTACCACATCAACGTAATCCAGCAATATCCATTCTGCATATTCAAGGCCTTCTTTTCGCCAGGGCTCCTGTTGTGTTGCCTTAAAAATTTCTTCTTCTACGCTGTTGGCTATGGCTTTAACCTGTGTGGATGAATCGGCATGACAAATAACAAAATAATCAGATACCGAACTAAAAATATTACGAAGGTCTAACCTCACTATCTCATTTCCCTTTTTTTCCTGCATGCCATATATGGCCAGTTCGGAAAGATAAGCGGATTCTTTTAACGCTTTGTTTTTTACCATCAAAAAGAATTAGTTTTGAACGCTCTTGGTTTATACATTATTATACTTTGCAAAATAACATATTTTCAGGATTATTTGTTGGACAAAATTTAATCACAATTCAACAAGTTGACTCAACGAATAATTTCTTAAAGAATTTATTGTCAAATACCAAGCCAGTTTCAGAGGGTACGGTCATTATGGCAGACAGCCAATACGCTGGCCGGGGACAACAGCAAAACCGCTGGCATAGCGAGCCGGGCAAAAACCTAACTTTCAGCTTGCTGCTAAGACCAGTATTTTTGCCGGTAACCCAACAGTTCGACTTGACAAGGGCCGTTAGTTTGGGCATTGTTAATGCACTGCGCCCATATTTGGGAGAAAAGCTTAAAGTTAAGTGGCCCAATGACATCTATTATGAAAATGCTAAACTTGGCGGCATATTGATCGAAAATCTGCTGCAGGGTGCGCAAATAAAAAATGCCATAATTGGCATAGGTTTAAATATTAACCAGGAGGTTTTTCCGCCCGAAGCCGGCAACCCGGTATCAATAAAGCAAATCTTACACCGGGATTATGATTTAAAAATTTTATTATCAGAAATTTGTAAAAATATTGAAGCGACGTATTTAAGCCTTAAAGCAGGCAGGTTTTCGGATGTAAGGAATGCTTATTTAGAACGACTATATATATTAAATGAGTATAAAATATTTAAAGTAAGTGGCCGTTTAGTATCTGGTAAAATAGTTGAGGTAAGGGAACAAGGGCTTTTAGTTTTAGAAACAGCCGACGGATTACTCGAGTTTAATCAAAAGGAAATAGAATTTTTGAACCAATAATAATGATAATGAAGCGTTTTTTACTATTAATAACTGTACTGGCAATAGCCAGCGCCGCATTCGCCCAGATAGAAAAGCCTGTTAAGTGGTCATACGCCGCGAAGAAGATCAATAGCACTGAGGCAGTAATTTTCCTTCGCGCAACGATACAGTCCGGATGGCATATTTATTCGCAGAATGTAAAGGATGGCGGCCCTATAAAAACTGCTTTTACATTTACGCCCTCAAAACAATATGCCCTTATCGGCAAGACTGCTGAGCCGGTACCAGTAACCAAATACGAAGATGCGTTTAAAATGGACGTGAGTTACTTTGAAAACACAGTTACTTTTCAGCAAAAAATAAAATTGAAACTTGGTGGTTTGGCAGCAATTAAAGGCCAGTTAGAATTTATGACGTGTAACGATCACAAATGTCTTCCCCCCGAAGACGTTGATTTCAGCATTCCATTGGGTAAATAAGTTTAGCTGAAAGAAATGATATCCATTATAACAAGGAGCGCAATGCGCCTGATAATTTGTACTTTGACAGTACTGCTGATAAGCTCAGTTGTTGGAAGCTATAAATCCTATGCGTTTCAAAAGAAGGCGGATACAGTTTCGACTTCGGATGTACAGTTTACTGATATACCTACTGCAGCAGATAGTCTGGCAGTTATCAAAAAGCAACAAGCTGAAAAATCCACGCAAGCCCCGGTAAATCAGTCTGCACAATCCCAAAAGCCTAAAACGTTATGGCAGGTATTCATCGCGGGTTTATTGGGCGGCTTTCTGGCCTTGTTAATGCCTTGTATTTATCCGCTTTTACCTTTAACAGTTAGCTTCTTTACTAAAAAGAGTGCTAACAGGGCAAAAGGTATACTGCATTCCTTTATTTACGGCTTGTCGATCATTATCATTTATGTTTCATTGGGTCTGATCATCACTTTACTTTTTGGGTCCGATGCTTTGAATGCCTTGGCTACCAATGGTATATTTAACTTATTTTTCTTTTTGTTGCTCGTATTGTTCGGCGTTTCGTTCCTTGGAGCCTTTGAATTAACATTACCCAGTTCCCTTGCCAATAAGCTGGATGCCAACTCCGATAAAGGCGGAATTGTTGGTATATTTTTTATGGCCGCAACACTGGTTGTGGTATCATTTTCTTGTACCGGCCCTATCATAGGATCTTTATTGGTAGATGCTGCGTCAAAAGGCGACCGTTTGGGACCCGCTTTAGGTATGTTTGGCTTTTCACTTGCGCTTGCTTTGCCATTTACGCTGTTTGCATTATTCCCTTCTCTACTGAAAAGTTTACCAAAATCAGGAGGCTGGTTGAATAGCATTAAAGTTGTATTAGGCTTTCTGGAATTGGCTTTTGCGCTTAAATTTCTTTCTAACGTCGACCTGGCGTACCATTGGAACTGGTTCGACCGCGAGGTTTTTTTATCGATCTGGATCGCAATAGGTATACTTTTGGGCCTATACCTGATAGGGAAAATTAAATTTCCGCACGACAGTGAAAGCTCGTCGCTTTCGGTGCCTCGAACATTTTTTGCGATCATCGTATTCGCTTTTGTAATTTATTTGATTCCCGGTATGTGGGGAGCTCCACTCAAAGTAGTGAGCGGTTTTTTGCCGCCACCGGCGACACAGGATTTCGACTTGTCCAGACTAAGTTCGTCTAACGCCGCCGCTCCGGTACAAAACGTATCTATAAAGGAAAAGAAGTATGAAGATGTTTTCAGAAGAGGGAAACATAACGGACTGAATGAATGGTACGATTTTGAACAGGCATTACAGGTATCAAAGGAATTAAAAAAACCGGTGTTGATTGACTTTACCGGCTGGAATTGCCCCAATTGCCGCAAAATGGAAAACGATGTTTGGTCAAATGCGCTGGTATATAAACACATGCAGAATGATTTTGTGCTGTTAGAGCTTTATGTAGACGAAAAGAAGGATCTGCCCGTTAACGAACAATATATATCAACCTATAGTGGTAAACATATCACCAGCATAGGCGCCAAAAACAGCGATTATGAGGCAAAAGATTACAGTACAAATTCTCAGCCATTTTATGTTATTACCGACAGCCAGGGCAAGGTATTAGTGCCACCGCAGGGCGCAAATTATAACGCTGAGAATTACATAAATTTTCTGGAAAGCGGTTTAAAAGCATTTCAAAACAGTCATTGAGTCAAAAATAAATGTAAATTCGCGCTGTTATTGGGCGGTGTTCTATACAAACCATCGGTAACATAGTGTTTATATTGTTTATTTAGTTTTGCGGCAGTGGATACTGCCCATCATATAATGGCCCAAATAAAAAATATCGGTCTTTTCACTTCAGGAGGCGACGCTCCGGGGATGAATGCTGCCATCAGGGCAGTAGTACGTACAGCTTTATACCACGAAATTGAGGTTACTGGCATCCGGCGGGGTTTTGAAGGGATGATCAGCGGCGACTTTTTCCCTTTAAATCGCAAATCGGTTTCCAATATTATCCAACGTGGCGGCACCATCCTTAAAACAGCGCGCAGTGCCCAGTTCAGGCGGCCGGAAGGGCGTGAGGCGGCCTATGAGCAACTTAAAAACTTCAATATTGATGCACTCATAGCCATCGGTGGCGACGGGACCTTTCGCGGCGTGAAAACCTTTGCCGAAGAATATCCTATCCCTATTATCGGCCTTCCGGGTACGATTGATAACGACCTTAATGGAACCGATTTTACCATTGGATACGATACTGCCATTAATACGGTGATCAATGCGGTGGATAAAATACGCGATACCGCAGAATCGCACGACCGCCTGTTTATTATCGAAGTGATGGGCCGCGATTCGGGCATGATCGCATTACGTACCGGTATTGCAGCAGGTGCTGAAGGAATTATTATCCCCGAAAGTGAATTTGGGGTTGAGCGACTTTTTGACCGTCTGGCAAACGGCCGTAAAGATAAAACATCGCGTATCGTTATAGTTGGTGAAGGCGACGGGGATGAAAGCAAGGCATTTGATATTGGCCGGCAGGTAAAAGAAAGATTTCCGCAGTTAGATACCCGTGTCTCTATTCTCGGTCACATTCAGCGGGGTGGAAAACCTACCTGTATGGACCGCGTGCTGGCAAGCCGCGTAGGTGCTGCAGCTGTGGAGGCTCTAAAAATCGGCTATCGCGGCGATATGGCTGGTTTGATCAATAATGAAGTGGTATTCACTCCTTTCGGACATGCAATCAAACACAATACCGAGATCGATCCGAATTTATTGCGTATAGTCGAGATATTGTCGTTATAGATAAGACTTTTGGTCGATAAAGGTTTTATTGACGATTAGCCGTATTACCTCATCAATTTCGCTGGTAACCGTAAACATATGCTCGATGATCTGGGCATTGTCTGGATTGTTAAAATTTTCGCGGTCAATAATATTGATCAGCCCTAGCATACTGGCCACAGGGCGCCGCAATTCATGTGAGCTAAGCGAAGCTATATTTTGCAGTCGTTCATTTTGTTCGATCAGGGCCTCTTCTGTGTTCAAAATCGCGGTGACGTCTCTGGCAAAACAGCCAACACCAATGATCTCTTCCTTTGTATCCTTGTATATAGGGTTAAAGCTCACCTCAAAATGCCTGATCGCATTGGTTTTAGGGTGACGGCTGTCGTGACGTGTCACAAACCTTTCGCCCGATAGTGCTCGATCATAATATAAGCGCCATTCGTTACGCACTTTTTCTGTGCCGCCCGAATGGATATAAGCATCATCGCCCTCATTTGGTACCAAACCGATATTATTGCTTATCTGCTTGCGGTAAGCCGAATTCATGTAAACATAACGTCCCAGGCGATCGATGGACCAGGTGAGATCTTCCGTAGCATTGATCAGTGCCTCGAGGTTGTTTTTTGTCCAGGCAATTTCTTCAGCGGCTCTAAGGGCCTCGGTTTCCTGATCTGAATTTTTTTCAGATACATCAAGTTCCCGGATGACAGTCAGCGTAATATCATGGCTGGTGGCATTATCTTTAATGATACGTTGTTGATGATTGATCCATTTAAACCCGCCCGATTTTGTAAGCGTCCGGTAAACCGGCCTGCTCCATTGATTATTTTCCTCAGACTTATTGAGCGTATCCTTATTGATCAGGTCAAGTGAATCGATCAACTGTTGACGAAGTTTAGTATTATCCCGAAATTCATCAGCAGTATAACCGAATATGGTTTCAACCGCGGGGCTAATGAACAGGATATCGCCGGTTTCATTATCAATTGCCCAAACGCAATCACTGATAGCCGCAAGAAGTTCAGTCAGCATAAGTTGTATTCAAATTCGAAAACCTTATAAAAGTAGCAGATTAATTTTTAATCGGGTTCATAATAATTTTGTAGCTACCTCATGCCAGTTGTTTACCCGCTCAAACTCAGTTATCAAATGATTATGAGGCGATGAAAATAACAGCGACCTGCCTTTGAAGTTAGCAAAGTTACGAATCCGGTCATCGATCATAATTTGCACATCAACGATCTTGTTTCCGCAAAAGATGATGTTTTTCCAGCTGATATAAGGAAAGTGCTCTTCAAGCCAATCGAGCTTATCTACCAGCGAATTTTTAAATTCCATTGCCGCCGAAACAATATAGACATCATATTTCTTGCAAAGCTCGGGCATTACTTCAGCAGCACCGGGCATCACTTTCAGGTCGCGGAAAAAGCCAGGCGAGTTGATATAGGCTCGCCAGCTATGGTCGAGACCTGCTGGCAATAACTGGTGAAACTCCTTGCCGCTCATTTCTTCCAGTAAAATTTCGGTCTGGTGATCTTGCCGGTAAACTTCGATGAATTTGTCGATGGTGTCGGCCAAAACCTCGTCCATATCGATCGCTAATCGCGCTTTTTGTTCCATAGGTTTTTGCACCAAATTGCCAATAATTTCGGAAGAACGCGAATTTTAGCAATTTTTCCTGCGATTTGTGTCGTATTTATTTTTTTTCTATCTTTGCAGCCCCGCTGAAAGAAACTCCGGGGACATGTTGAACACATAAAACTAAAAAATGGCAACTAAGATCAGACTGCAAAGACATGGTAAAAAAGGACGTCCTTTTTACTATATCGTAGTGGCAGACGCGCGTGCACCAAGAGATGGCCGCTTCATTGAACGTCTGGGTTCATACAACCCAAACACCAATCCCGCTACTATTGACATTAATTTCGACAAAACGCTTGATTGGGTGAACAGTGGCGCACAGCCAACCGACACCTGTCGTGCGATCCTTTCGTACAAAGGCGTTATGTACAAAAAACACCTGGAAGGCGGTGTTAAAAAAGGTGCGCTTACCGAAGAACAAGCTGCTGCAAAATTTGCAGCATGGCTTGAGCAAAAAGACGGTAAGATCAGCGGTAAATCAGAAAATTTAGGTAAAGCTAAGGAAGACGCCCGCAAAGCTGCTTTGGCCGCTGAAGCTAAAAAGAAAGAAGATAGAGCGGCAGCTATAGCTGCAAAAAATGCTCCTCCGGTTGAAGAAGTTGTAGAAGAAGAAGTACCGGCTGCAGAAGAAGCTACCGAAGCATCAGCAGAAGATAGCGCTGAGTAATCAATTACAAAATGATTTTCTGGCCGTTGTGGCTGGTATTATAAAAAACAAATAGCGGACGTCAATCGTTCGCTATTTTTGTTTAAACTATTGCGACTCTGTGACCCTCAATGAAAATCTCTGAGCGCTGTGTGGTTAATTTGAATAAAAAGGTTGCCCCTCAGTTTAGAAGGGGAAAAACAAAAAGCAATGGCATTCGAAGAGTATTTCCGGATCGGAACTTTTATCAAGACCAAGGGTTTAAAGGGTGAGCTGCAGTTTTATGTGGATTTCGAAAACCTGGATGCGATAGACTTTAATGCCGTATTTGTTGATATGGCCGGAAAGCTGGTACCTTTTTTTGTAGAATCGGTCAAATATCACCACAATAGCACTGCCTACCTTTTTTTGGAAGATCAGGATACAATCGAGAA
>CAIPPO010000182.1 GCA_903866915.1 uncultured Mucilaginibacter sp.
ACAGGGTACTCCTACGGAGTGATTAAATAATCCAGGAACAAAAGCGTAAGGTTAAATTTCGGCAAAAAGCAAATAGTATTGTCAAACTAAATAATCCGCAGGGTTACCCTTTTTTGGAAACCCTAAAATTAACACTCCGAAAGAATACTCTTTTTACGCCAACCTACCCCCTGAATAAATACTCCGGAAGAATACCCGGTTAATAGAAACCCTAAAATTGACACTTCGAAGGTGTACGCATTTAAAAGCAAACCTAAACTCCAAATAAACAGTCGGCAAAGTACCCTGTTAAAAGCAAACCTAAACTCCAAATAAACACTCCACAGGAGTACCCGGTTTATAGAATACCAAATCCCCAAATTTCCACTCCGGAGGAGTGCCCTGTATATAGCAACCACAGCACAAAACAAAGGCTACGTAGGTGCCTCCTAATCTCCGCGTTGTATTTATGCATTCCGCTGCAATATGTTTCGTACCCCCCCTTTCAACAAAAAAGCCCGCCAGGATATTCCTGGCGGGCTTTCATGATTACAAAAATATTTTATTTCACTTCTTCAAAATCAACATCAGTCACATGGTCGGTATTTTGACCCTGACCTGCACCTGCATCACCGGCCGGTGGGGCTTGTTGTGCACCTTCAGCAGAAGCTTTGTACATATCTTCTGAAGCAGCGGTCCATGCGGCATTCAATGCGGCCTGAGCGGTATCAATCGCTGCCAGGTCCTTAGCTGAATAAGCTTCTTTCAGTTTTTTCAAACCTTCTTCTATCGGAGCTTTTTTATCGGCCGGGATCTTGTCACCATATTCCTTCAATTGCTTTTCGGTAGTGAAGATCAGCGCGTCTGCACCGTTCAGTTTTTCAACTTCCTCTTTCGCCTTTTTATCTGCTTCTGCGTTTGCTTCTGCTTCATCCTTCATTTTTTTGATCTCGGCATCGGTCAGACCTGAAGAAGCTTCAATACGAATCTTCTGTTCTTTACCGGTTGCTTTATCTTTAGCTGCTACGTGGAGGATACCATTGGCGTCAATATCAAACGATACCTCGATCTGTGGCACACCACGAGGAGCCGGTGGAATTCCATCCAGGTGGAAACGGCCCAAAGTACGGTTTTGCGCCGCCATCGGGCGTTCGCCCTGCAGGATATGGATCTCAACCGAAGGCTGACTATCAGATGCAGTAGAGAATGTCTCTGATTTTTTAGTTGGGATAGTTGTATTGGCTTCAATCAGTTTGGTCATTACACCACCCATGGTTTCGATACCTAAAGAAAGCGGGGTAACATCGAGCAGCAATACATCTTTAACATCGCCAGACAATACACCACCCTGAATAGCAGCACCAATGGCAACCACTTCGTCAGGGTTAACACCTTTTGAAGGTGCTTTGCCAAAGAATTTCTCAACAGCTTCCTGTATTGCAGGGATACGGGTTGAACCACCTACCAGGATGATCTCATCGATATCAGAGATACCTAAACCAGCCGCTTTCAAAGCCGATTTACAAGGCTCGATGGTACGTTTGATCAGGCTGTCGGCCAGCTGCTCAAATTTAGCACGGGTCAATGTTTTCACCAGGTGCTTTGGCATGCCGTCAACTGCAGTTACATAGGGCAGGTTGATCTCGGTCTGCGGACTGCTCGAAAGTTCAATTTTAGCTTTTTCAGCAGCATCTTTCAAACGTTGCAGGGCCATAGGGTCCTTGCGCAGGTCGATACCTTCGTCGCTTTTAAATTCGTCGGCCAGCCAGTCGATGATCACGTGGTCAAAGTCGTCACCACCAAGGTGGGTATCACCATCGGTTGATTTTACTTCAAACACACCATCACCCAGTTCCAGTACCGAAACGTCGTGTGTACCACCACCGCAGTCGAATACGACGATCTTCATATCCTTGTGTGCCTTATCAAGGCCATAAGCCAAGGCAGCTGCAGTAGGTTCGTTAATGATACGCTTAACGGTTAAACCAGCAATCTCACCGGCTTCTTTGGTTGCCTGGCGTTGTGCATCGTTAAAATAGGCTGGTACGGTAATAACCGCCTCGGTAACTTCGGTACCTAAAAAGTCCTCAGCAGTTTTTTTCATTTTCTGCAATATCATTGCTGATATTTCCTGCGGGGTATATTTACGGTCGTCAATTTCAACACGCGGAGTATTGTTATCGCCTTTAACTACCTTGTAGGGTACGCGGGCAACTTCCTTACCAACTTCGTCAAACTTGTTTCCCATGAAACGTTTGATCGAATAAATGGTTTTGGTAGGGTTAGTGATCGCCTGGCGTTTAGCCGGATCACCCACCTTACGCTCACCATTGTCAACAAATGCGACAACCGATGGCGTTGTACGTTTACCCTCGCTGTTGGCAATAACTACCGGTTCGTTGCCTTCCATTACGGCCACGCAAGAGTTCGTTGTTCCTAAGTCGATTCCTATTATCTTAGACATATGATTGATTTTTCTTATTTATTGTAAAGTTTCAGCATCGCAAATACATACGCTGCTACCCTATCTTAACAATGCTTATGCCAACAAGTTTTTGGCAGAAAAAACGCTGCCGCACCCGGCATAATTGTACAAGAGCGTCAGACCGGTATGACGACAAAATGACAGGATGGCAGACGATGGGTATTGGGCATTTGGCATTTGCTGCGCGGCATTGGGTCATTGAGTCATTGGGTCATTTGCAACCCGACAACTACCAAATGACCAATGCCTAATGACAAATGACTTTTCCCTAAATTAGCTTCAAAAAAAGCATGACGATCAGTTCGAAATGGCCGTCGGTTTACCTGAGGGTAGCCATAGGTTCTGCGTATTTATTCGAGGTGGCCGACCGCTTCGGGGTTTGGGGCCATTATGGGCAACCACACGTTAGCTGGGGCGACTGGCAGCATTTCGTTGCATCAACCCATCAGGTGCTTAATTTTTTGCCCGGGAGCTTTGCACCTACCTTTGCGGTGCTGGCTACGCTGGGTGAGGGTATTTTCGGCCTGCTGGTATTTATCGGGCTATTTACCCGCTGGGCAGCTATTGGCAGCTGCCTGCTCAGCTTTTGCTTTGCGGTGTCTATGGCACTATCAGCCGGGATCGATTCGCCATTGGGGTATTCTGTGTTTACGTTGAGCGCGGCAAGTTTGCTGCTGGCCAGTTTGCCCGAATACTCCTGGAGCGTGGATGGTTTGTTGAAGCGATGAGGCTGGGAGCGGGGCGGGATATGGAATGAAAAGGAGGCTTGGAGGCTATTGTCTGAATCAGAATTTACAGAATTAAAGAATAAACAGAATTCCGGCCGTGCTAAAAATTCGTTAAATTGAAATTCTGTGCCTCCCTAATCTCCAACTTTCAAAATTGATTAGCTAAATACATTTTTTTATATTTATAATAAATTGTACAGCATGTCTAAAGAAGAGCGTTCAGCTATTTCAGAATTTCTTGCTCCATTTTCCGCCGACATCCGGGAGCGGGCCCTATGGCTGCGCGACTTTGTTTGGGACCTGTATCCCCAAACAAACGAATTGATCTATGATAATTATAATGCAGTAGCATTCGGTTGGTCGCCTACCGAAAAGGTGGGTGATACCTTCTGCTCTATCGCTGTAGGGCGAACAAGCGGCAATGTGCATTTTGGTTTTTATCACGGTGCTGTCTTGTCAGACCCCGAAAAAATACTTTTGGGAAATGGCAATCAATACCGGTACCTGCTGGTTAAAAACACCGATGAATTTCCAACCTCCTATATCATCCAACTTCTAAAAGAAGCGTACGGTAATTCTCTTGCTAAGATCAAAGACCCAAAACTTATTGTCACCGGTAAAACCATTACCAAATCTGTCTCGCCAGTTAAAAGGGCCAAAAAGAAAAAATAATTGGCCGGAAGGCATTTTGTCAAATTTTGCGCGGGTGCTATTGTCTGAACCGCTGATTCGTGTGATTATGCTGAGTTAGCTGATGCCTAAAAAAACCATGTCATTGCTGTAAAGGTTAGATAATTCTGTTACCGAATTATCTAACCTTTACAGCAATGACGCCCGGCGAAAATTTGGTACAAACAAAAACGCCCCATCAGACTTAGTCTGACAAGGCGTTCGTTTTATCTTTAAAGGGATTACTTATTCCCCTTTTTCAGCTTGTTCTTCGTTAGCGGCTGCTTCATCGGCAGCGGGAGCTTCTTCAACTGCTGGCGTAGCTTCTACTACTGTTTCTGCTACTGCAACTGGTGCTTCTACTACCGGTGCTTCTGCAGCTGGGGCAGCTTTAGCAGCGCCTTTACCTGAACCACCGCGACGGCGGGTTGCTTTTTTAGCTACGGCTGCATCACCTTTGGTGTAAACAGTGTTATAGTCTACCAGTTCTATCAGGGCCATTTCGGCGTTGTCGCCTAAACGGTTTTCTAATTTGATAATGCGGGTATAACCACCTGGACGGCTTGCAATTTTTGGTGCAATATCGCGGAACAATTCGCTAACCGCATCTTTATCCTGCAGGTAGCTGAATACCGTACGGCGTGAGTGGGTAGTGTCGTTCTTTGATTTGGTCAGCAATGGCTCTACGTATACACGCAGTGCTTTTGCTTTTGCCAGGGTAGTTTGGATGCGCTTATGTACGATAAGCGAAGTGGCCATGTTTGACATCATCGCCTTGCGGTGACTGTTGGTGCGGCCTAAGTGGTTTAATTTTTTACCGTGTCTCATTTTTTTGTTTGTTGTGGCACGTGCATACCGTTGGGCGATCAGCCGTTTGGCGTCTCAAGCCCGCGGAATTACGCGAGTGTTAGTTATTTGCTATCAGGTATCAGTTAACGGATATCAGCTATTTGGTATTGGTTATCAGTTTCGATGAACCTGTAATACCTAATATCTGATACCTTATACCTGTTATCTGCTAATTAGTCCTCATCCAACTTATACTTCGACAAGTTCATGCCGAATGATAAGCCTTTTGATTTTACCAGGTCCTGGATCTCGGTAAGTGATTTTTTACCGAAATTACGGAACTTCAGCATGTCGGCTACGTCATACGATACCAGGTCGGCCAGGCTGCGGATATCAGCAGCTTTAAGGCAGTTAAGGGCACGTACTGACAGGTCGAGGTCAACCAGTTCAGTTTTCAGGATCTTGCGCATATGCAGAATCTCTTCATCAACTTCTTTGGTTTCTTCTTTAGCCTGTGCTTCAAGCATCATATTTTCATCGCTGAACAGCATAAAGTGCTGGATCAAAATTTTGGCAGCTTCTTTTAATGCATCTTCAGGGTGAATAGAACCATCAGTAGCAATGTCCAATACTAATTTTTCATAGTCGGTTTTTTGCTCCACACGATAGTTCTCGATGGTATATTTTACATTTTTGATCGGCGTATAGATCGAGTCGATCGCAATCACACCAACGTTAGCGTCAGGGTTCTTGTTTTCTTCGCTCGGAATATAACCGCGACCTTTATTGATCGTCAGCTCAATTTCAAGCGTTACCGCGGTATCCATATTGCAGATCACCAGGTCGGGGTTCAATACCGTAAAGTTGTTTGAAAACTTGGTAATGTCGCCTGCTTTGAAAGCATCCTGGCCGTTAACGATCACGAATATTTTTTCTGCATCGCCCGAGTCGCCTGTTTTTTTCAAACGAACCTGCTTTAGGTTCAATATGATCTCGGTAACGTCCTCAACAACACCTTTGATGGTAGAGAACTCATGTGTAACACCCGAAAAACGAACTGAGGTTACTGCAAAGCCTTCCAAAGATGAAAGTAAGATACGACGTAAAGCATTACCAATAGTTATACCGAAACCCGGCTCCAACGGACGAAATTCAAACGTACCCTCGAAATCGGTAGCTTTCTGCATGATAACCTTGTCTGGTTTCTGAAATGCTAAAATTGCCATTTATATCCTTTGTTAATTGTTTACTTGGTTGAGATTTGAGATGTGAGATTTGAGATTGCAGACGTTTGTCTGTTTACCCCCCCCCTCCAAATCCTAAATCATGAATTATATTGTTTATAAAATCAGATATGAGATCCAGACCATTGTCTAAAATCTCATATCTAAAATCTAATATCTTATTTAGAGTATAACTCGACGATAAGGTTTTCCTTGATGTTCTCAGGTATCTCGTCGCGGTTAGGATAGCTCAGGAATTTGCCTGTTAAATTGGCAGCATCCCATTCCAGCCAGCTAAATTTGTTGATCTTTCTGCCTGCTACCGAATTGGTGATGGCTTCCAGCGATTTTGATTTCTCACGAACAGCAACTACGTCACCTGCTCTTAAGCTGTAAGAAGCGATGTTTACTACTTCGCCGTTTACGGTGATATGTTTGTGCCCTACCAATTGGCGTGCTCCTGAACGGGTTGGCGCAATACCTAAACGGTATACTGCATTATCTAAACGAGCTTCCAATAATTTCAGTAAGTTTTCACCAGTGATACCTTCTTTAGCAGAAGCACGGTGAAACAGGTTTTCGAACTGACGTTCCAATACACCATAAGTGTATTTAACTTTCTGTTTTTCCTGCAACTGTACAGAGTATTCAGATTGTTTGCCTCTGCGTTTTGAAACGCCGTGCATACCCGGTGGGTAATTTTTTCTTTCAAGCGCCTTGTCCGGGCCGAAGATCGGCTCGCGGAATTTACGCGCAATTTTGGATTTTGGTCCTGTGTATCTAGCCATTGTGTTTGTTTTAAAGTATCAACCGGCCCGCAGCCGGCGACTCTTAGCTTTAAAAAATATATATTAATTAAACTCTTCTTCTTTTAGAAGGACGACAACCGTTATGCGGAAGCGGTGTGATGTCTTTAATAATAGTTACCTCGATACCGGTAGTTTGCAGGGTACGGATAGCCGACTCGCGACCAGCGCCTGGACCCTTTACAAATACTTCAACCTTACGCAGGCCTAAGTCATAAGCAACTTTACCGCAATCGGCAGCAGCTTGTGAGGCAGCATAGGGGGTATTCTTTTTTGAACCTTTGAAACCCATCTTACCAGCCGACGACCATGAAATAGCCTGGCCGCTTTTGTTGGTCAACGTAATGATGATGTTATTGAAAGTTGCGTTAACGTGTGCTTCGCCTACAGACTCTACTACTACGATACGCTTTTTGGTAACTTTTTTGGTTGTCTTAGCCATTTGGTTTTTTAATTTTTTACTGAATTACTTGATTAACAAACAATCAGGACCCAGTAACATTAATCTATCTATTCCTGATCATCAATACCCGTTAACTACTAACAGCTAACTGATGCCTGATAACCAATCACTATTTACTACTTAGTAGCTTTTTTCTTGTTAGCAACAGTCTTACGTTTTCCTTTACGGGTACGTGAGTTGTTTTTAGTACGCTGACCACGCAAAGGCAATCCTTTACGGTGACGGGTACCACGGTAGCAACCG
>CAIPPO010000183.1 GCA_903866915.1 uncultured Mucilaginibacter sp.
TCGCCTGTTTGCGTTGGAAATAGAGTGCGGGATGGAGCTGTTGGTAGCTCGTCGGGCTCATAAACCGAAGGTCGTAGGTTCGAGACCTGCTCCCGCTACCTTTTTTAAGTCGAAAGTCTTTAGACGCTAGTCTGAAGACTTTTTCGTTTTGCATAGCTTGTATTATTTGGTGAGCTTCGCACCTTTGGTTATTTTTGGGTAAGCTTAGCGGATGCAAAATATGCGATTGGTTTGCTATTGTAGTCGCAGACTACAGGCATAGTGCATCCGTAGAGAAACTCTACGGACAGCGGAAATTTCAGATAAGTTACTAGGAACAAATAGTATGATCTTTCATTCATCAAATTGCTACATGTTAAGCAAACGGCTCGCGTACTTTTTATCATTTTTTTTAATTGCCATGCTATCATCTTGCAAAAAGGATGGTAATTCGAATAATAAGCAAATAATTCCGATTTCCCGTCCGGAAGTTACTATTTCGAAAACTTCCCTTGCGCTATCCTTGCCAGGAAATTGCCAGCAATCCTTCACAATTAGTAATACAGGACCACAGGGCACCTCACTGGATTATTCGATAAAAGATGATGGCGCAGTTTCCGGTTATCTTGATTTCACCAATGGCAGCGGAACGCTTTCGTCGGGGCAGAGTGTAACAATAACGATAAGTATTAAGCAAGATTCAACAGATTCGAGGCTGATCCCGATAGATCAATCGATGATTTTGGACGTTTATACGCCTAAGGCTAGTAATAGTGTTAAAGTACCCGTTACAATAGGCATAACAAACAGTTACAGCGCGTTTGCTAAATTAATCGGTAGTTGGTCAGGAACCTGGGACGGAACAAGTAAAGATACAACGCAAGGAGGGCCGAATTATCTCGGCAGAGCAGCAGGTACCTGGCAAATTAATTTTTTAAAGATCGACACGGTCAAAGGGAGTATTTCCGGAACGCTGACCTGGAAAGGGACTGACAATTATTGGACCCCTGGTGATCGGACCTCAGGTTTTTTGAGTCTTGTTCCCAATCCGCTAAATGTTAATAAGACGATAAATTTTGATACATCAAATTCAACAATTTTCGTTGATCCTGAATATCCGTGCAGTAAACTTAAAATTGCTATTGGTTATAATGGCCCTCAAGGCTCATTGTCAGTAGCGGATTATTATGGGCCGTTCATGACGGCTAATTTTGATATAGACGCAAAAACAGTTAACAACGATCATAAAATTCCCGTCGGCATCGTTACCTCGGAAGGCTTTATTACACACCCTTATGATCCTGTAACTCTGGAAGAGGAACCGTTTCCATCACACGGATTTATAAGCGGGGTCAAAAATTGATAGACAATCATCATTCTAATCCTGCAATCAGTTAAATTATTTCGGATAAATGCTTGATGGCTTCCTTTAGGCGGTTCGAGTTTAGTCCTTATGGGATTAGAACCTGTTAAATAATTGCTGCCAAAACTCTGATATTTTCCGCCAAGCGTTTCGAGTTTAGTCCTGTGGGGGCCACCTTTTTTCGTTTGCACCTGCCGGTTTAAGCGGGACACTTAAAATTGTATATGTCCAAGCGAGACGCTTGGACATGCGGTTTTTTTTTACGGCGCCCATTCAAGCGCCGCCGCTTGAATGCTAAAACGTTTAAGCGTCCCGCTTAAAAAATTAAAACGTTTATTTGCTAAGCATAATTTAGGCTTTTGGTAAGCCGGTCGTTTAAATTTGCTTATGTTCGGGCGTTGAATCTGAACAGGCAGCAGTATCCAAAGAATAAGGAATTAAATAATAGAAGAAAATAAATCATGGAAAGTCAAGAGCTGAACAATATTGCTTCAGAAGGGTTCGGTCCTGTGGCTGCACCATATTTTAACGGAAGTGCCTGGTTAAAAGTGTTAGTTAAACCAGATGAACAAACAACATGCTTTATCGGCGAGGTGGTTTTCGAACCCGGAGCGCGAAATCATTGGCATACACACCCAAGTAACCAGATATTGATAGTAATCTATGGCACAGGTTACTATCAGGAATATGGCTCACCGATCCGCGAAATCAAGGTAGGGGATGTTGTTAATGTTATGCCAGGTATAAAACATTGGCATGGCGCTTCACCGAACGGCAAATTCTCGCATTATGCTATAAATATAAATACAGACAAGGGGTTGGTTGACTGGCTTGAGCCGGTGACTGACGAGCAATATTACAGCAAATCTTAAAATAATTCCGACTTGCTTTTTTTATCAGAATCGAAGAAATAATTAAATTAGAAATCCTGATCTGTAGGCCAAATGGCCATGATTTGGATAAGTAATTGAAATTTAACAGAAACTCACAAACAATGAATTTAACCGAAAATGCAAAAAAAAATCTTCATAGGTTATTCCCAGATCATCAGTCCTCGTTACATGAAACAGATTCGGAATTTATGGAGTTGCTTAACAATTTTGCATTTGATGAAATAATCGGCGAAGGCGATTTCGACCTTAATACAAGGATGATGATGATTCTCGGTTCGCTAATTGCTACCCAGTCATTAACCATATTTAAAATTATGCTACAAGGGGCACTTAACATTGGTGTAACTGCTGTAGAAGTAAAAGAAATAGTTTATCAGTCTGTACCTTATCTCGGCATAGGAAAAGTAATTGACTTTATAAATGCTACGAATAATGAGTTTGAAAGGGTCGGCATTAAGTTACCTATTGCTGGCCAGTCTACTACGACTGCTGATACACGCCAGGAAAAAGGGCTGGCTGTGCAAAAGGCTATTTTTGGAAACGTAATAGATAGTATCTATGAAAAATCACCCCAAAATCAGCTACATATCCAAAAAGCGTTATCCGCAAACTGTTTTGGTGATTACTATACCCGAACCGGACTGGAACTTAAGAAAAGAGAACTGCTAACATTTGTGATTTTGATAAGCCTGGGTGGCGTAGAAAGCCAGGTATCGGCACATGTACAGGGTAATTTAAATGTGGGAAATGATAAAGATTTGTTGATTGGCGTCGTTACACAATTAATACCTTATATAGGCTACCCAAAAACATTAAACGCTATCCGCGCTATCAATGAAGTAAGTGCCGAATAATTATTAATTTTAATATTTCCCCACCCCCGCCTGTTCAAGCGTCCCGCTTGAATGCTAAAAAGTTTAAAGAATTTTTTATTTTTATATTGTATTGATGATACTGCCTGCCAGTTTATTGGCGACACATCGAATAATAATTGCAAACCAATTCTGTAAAATTATGGCTAAGGTGTTCGAACTTATTGGCGAAGTTGCGGAGGCACGTAACGCCTATATTTTGCTTATAGCAACCGTTAGTGAATCTGCAGCTTTTAAGCGTGCTGAAAATGAATGGAGTGTTACTGATATCACCGAACATTTGTTTTGGGCTGAGCAGGGTGCCATTTATGGGATGTGGAAGACCTTATATGCCATTCGTAATGGTACCTTCGAACGCAGCTATGAATCGCCCCACAGGGAATGGAGCGTTGAACAAATAATCGATGAAACCTGGAATGAAAAGGAAATAGTGCCCGCTGTTGCAGCACCAAGACTTGGTGGTACACTTGCTTTCTGGAAATCTTCTTTACTAAGTCTACAGGAAGTATTGCAAGCTTTTGGGGATGACCTGACTGATGATGAGCTCCGCCTGCAGGCGCACCCACATCCCATATCAGGTGCTATGGATTTTCAGCAACGACTGGAGTTTTTGCGTTTTCATATAGAGCGGCATCGCGGGCAGGTACTATCGATATTAGAATAAACGACCCGCTTAAAATCACAAAAAATTTAGCGCACCTCTTCATCCTCAACTAAAAAACAATAAATTCACCTTTCTTTCAACCATGACCAATAGTAAACCTGCCCGTAATTACGGGATCGATCTGCTGCGCGTAATTGCCTGTTATATGGTGATGCAGATACACACCGGAGAGTTTTTTTATATAGGCCCGGTAGGCAATGTTTTAAATACACTCGATGCACATACAGTTGGCTGGTACAATTCACTGTTCCGTGTTTGCGTACCGCTGTTTGTGGTGATATCCGGGTTTTTTCTTTTTCCGGTGGGGGATAATCCTACGTTTTTTAAAAAGCGCCTGAGCCGGGTTGTGGTGCCCTTTGTGTTATGGTGTATACTGTATGCCTTCTACTTCTATTTTACCACCAATGTGAGTTTGGGTGATACCCTGAACCATATCTGGCATATACCGGTGAATTACGGAACCGAGGTTGGTCACCTTTGGTTTGTTTATATGCTGATAGGCATTTACCTTTTTGCACCGATATTATCGCCCTGGATTGAAAAAGCTGATAAAAAAGGGATGGAATTGTACCTGATTATTTGGGCAGTAGCGTTAAGTCTGCCATTTATCCACCTGGTATTTCCGGAAGTTTTGGGCGAATGCTTCTGGAACCGTACCCCATTGCTTTACTATTTTTCGGGCTTGTTGGGCTATGTGATTCTGGCTGCTTATATCAAGAAATTTCACATGGAAGCAAAATCATGGAATTTGCCACTTGGGTTGGTGCTAATAGTTGTTGGATATGCCATAACAGCAGGCTTTTTTGAACAACGCTTAGCCACCGAAAAAATGGTTAATACACTCGAACTTTCCTGGGGGTTTGATACCATCAATGTGGCAATGATGACTACCGGGATCATCTTTATCTTTAAAAATATTACTTTCAGAAATAGTAATTCCTTATTAGTGAAGGTCATTGCAGGCATTTCGTCCATCAGTTATGGGGCTTACCTGGCGCATATCATGGTGCTCAATTTTTATTACAATCTGATCAATCCGCATTTTGATACCGGCGCAATTAAAATACTGTTGATCGCTTTATCTACATTTATAACTACGGTAGTTTTAATGAAATTGCTTTCGTTTTTGCCAAAGAGCAAATGGCTGGTAGGTTAGTAAGAGGAAATAAGGTAACAATTTTTTAACGCGTGGATTCAGCTGGAGATATACCTTTACCCTCGCTCAAAAACCCTGGCGTATGCGTATCCTGAAAATTTTTTCGTTCCAGCTATTACTGTTTATTTCCACTATTGTTTCGGCCCAAAACAAAATAAAAAAAACCGTTTTTATTATAGCCGATGGTATACCTGCAGATGTAATTGAAAAGTTAAATACGCCTAATCTTAAACAGATAGGCAGCCAGGGGCATTATTTAAGGGCATACGTAGGTGGCGAAAAAGGTGGTTATTCGCAAACGCCAACTATATCTGCAAATGGTTATAATAGTTTATTGACTTCCACCTGGGTAAACAAACACAATGTATGGGGCAACGACATTAAAGCGCCCGATTATAATTACTGGACGATTTTCCGTATGGTAAAAAATGCTGCGCCTGATAAGAAAATTGCGGTGTTTTCGAGCTGGACAGATAACAGGACGAAATTGGTGGGCGAAGGCCTGCCTCAAACGGGCAATATAAAAGTTGACTATGCATTTGACGGGTACGAATTAGATACTGTCAAATTTCCTCATGACAAGGCGGGAAATTATATGCATTTGATTGACGAACAAGTCGCCGGTTCAGCGGCAGCCTGCATCAAAGGCAATGGGCCCGACCTAAGCTGGGTTTATCTGGAATACTCCGATGATATGGGTCACCGATATGGCGACAGTCAGCAATACTACGATGCTATTGAGAAAATGGATCAGCAGGTAGGTAAGGTATGGAAAGCGATCAAATACCGCAAGGCCCATTTTAACGAAGAATGGCTCATCTTTATCACAACGGATCACGGCCGCGACGAACAGACTGGCAGGGGGCATGGTGGACAATCAGCAAGGCAGCGAAGCACCTGGATGGTAACTAATTATAGTAAGCTTAATGACTATGCCCGCTATTACACGCCCGGAATAATTGATATAACACCAACTATCGCAACCTTTATGGGCATTACGCTGCCCGTTGAACAAGCCCGCGAACTGGATGGAACTTCATTGATAGGCCCGGTTTCGGTTGCTGTACCGCAGGCAAACTATGTACAGGGCGCCCTGGATATCTCATGGAAAGCCCTCGACATAAGTGGAAATGTAAAAATATGGATAGCCGCTTCTAATAATTTCAAAGAAGGCAAAGACGATCATTACGAACTTTTGGCTGAAGTGCCTGTCGCCGATCAGCATGTTTTGGTGTCAGTTAAAAACAAACCTTCGTCTTTTTATAAAGTTTATATCGAAGGGCCCGGTAATGGGCTGAACCGTTGGGTGATCATTGCTGATAAGCCGGAAAATAAATAGCCTGAAATACTTTTACTCAATTTAGTTTCTCAGCAAGTTTGCAAGGTAAATAATCTGGCATATTTAAGTGTGCCTTTGTAAATAGCGTGCAACTTGCTTCCTTTTTCCCCCCCAGTTATAAAGTACGCTACTACCTTCCCTTTCTGCCTTTTTTCCTGCGGCCGACAATAGTGTTCCGCAAAGCCTGATTATTTCATTTCATCCTCGTTTTTGATAAAGCCGGGCAGCCGGTTTATAGCTTTTAGGTAGTGCTTTCAGGGGTTCGCCAAATCACTTTCATTATCAATAGTTTAAAATTAAGTAAAAAGAAAATATAAATTCCAAAAATAGGACGTTATTTCCAGTTATTAGAGACAAAAATCAACTAATAAGTTATATAAAAAACTTATAATCAATATAATATAAAATATAAAACTAATTGGAACAGTCATTGGCAATATTGCGTAAAAGTTAACGTAACCAGATTTTTGTCAAAATTATGAAACCTAAATTTATACTACTGGCCATTGTAGCCTTTACAGCCTTTGCATCATGTAAAAAAGAGACAACCATAGGCAATCAAAGTACAAATGGAGTTCCCGGAACTTCAAAAGCTGCTCCGGATGGGTTCAATTATTCAACTACCAGGCAAATTAACGTCAGTGTCGCGCTGCGTTCAAATAGTAATGAGCCCATAAAAGGCGTACTGGTCAGTATCTATTTACCGGGAAGCACCAATCCTGGTTCAGCTATTTTTCATGGTCTTACCAATAGTGGTGGTGATCTTAATGCGCTGGTTACTGTTCCTTCCTACGTGGGCAAACTGGTCATAGATCCGGCTTATGCAGGACTGCTGCGCAATGCGACTGCCTTAATCAATGGCAATTCGCTGGGTGTAGTGATCGGTGGCCCGACGGGTTACAGCGGTGATATTGTTCCCGACTCTATTAATAACAATCCATCTTTAACAACCACTAGTTCGCGCTTGAGGATTGATGGAGTTTCTACCACCGATATCGGATATCCTGCGGGATACACTGTTGCTAATGCATTTGCCGCTCCTGCCAATCTGGGTGTGCCGGCGTATCTCGAGCCAACACTCGATCCTGTAGATGCTACGATGTTGTCGTTTGTAAACACCTCGCTGCCTGAAAGTATTTCTGTCGTGAAAACGCACCCGCAATATCTTCAAAATACCGTTAATAACGTCGTGATTTTAGAAAAATCAGACGTTTGGATTACCTTCGTTTCAGAAGGTGCGGGTTACCAGAATGTTTTGGGGTATTTTACCTTCAAAACCGGTAGCCCCCCAACTTCTGCAACCGGCGGTACAGCCAATGGTGGAATTGATAAGATTACTTACATTTTCCCGAATGCCTCTGCCAAAGGATCTGGTGGCGGATTGATTTCGGGTGACAAAGTGAAGCTGGGCACATTTGAAGCAGGCACAACGATAGCATTTGTTTTATTGCAAAATGCCTGGACCGGCAGTGGTGTAAATGCTAATGCGACTAAATTTTATTCAATAAATAGCCTTAATCCGGAAAAAGATCCTACACTAAAACAGCATGCAATTATTCTGTACGATCCAGTTCACCAGGTTGACCTTTTGAGCTTTGATGACCAGGACAGACAGACCGGTGGTTCTGACAACGATTTTAATGATGTTGTTTTCTATGCTTCATCAAATCCGGTTACAGCCATATCGCAAACTGGCATACCGGCTGTAGATCCAGGCAAGGATTCTGATGGTGATGGTGTTCCGGATCAAACGGATGCGTTTCCAAACGATCCAACCCGGGCTTTCATCAGTTATTACCCTTCGAAAACTACCTTTGCTAATATAGCTTTTGAAGACAACTGGCCGTCGAAAGGCGATTATGACATGAACGACCTTGTTTTGCAATATCGTTATACATTTATCAGCAATGCCCAAAATCAAATTGTTAGTGCTACTGGTACCTATGTAGTAGCAGCGGCGGGTGCGTCATTTAAGAATGGATTTGGTGTACAGCTACCGGTTGCGCCTTCAGTGGTTACCTCAGTAACTGGTTGCAAGTATTCTACGGGAACTTATGTAAAAACTGATCCCAGTGGCCTGGAATCGGGACAAAGTAAAGCAGTATTTATACCATTTGACAATTCTGACCTGCTTGCACATAACTATGATTATTCATATTTCGTCAATACGTTGGCGTCTAAAAGTAAGGTTATAAGCGATACCGCTACCATCAATATAAGTTTTGCTACGCCTGTTGACCCCACGGTATTGACACCTTCAACAATCAATCCATTCCTCATCAGTAACCAGCGTCGTGGCTACGAGATTCATATGGCCGGTTATGCACCGACCGATTTAGCCGATAAGACTTTGTTTGGCGCGCTTGATGATAATTCAGTCCCATCCACGGGGCAGTATTATATTTCGAAAGAGAATATGCCATGGGCTATTAGTTTCGGGCAAAACTTTATTTACCCGCTCGAAGCGGTTCCGATTACCAAGTCGTACCTGCATTTTGCAGACTGGGCGCAAAACGGAGGTACCAGCTATTCTGATTGGTATAGCAATACCGCAACGGGTTACCGCGATAATACAACGATCTATACAAAATAGTGTCTTTAATAAGCAGTATATAATTTGCACAAAGCCCCGGTTTTTTTGAGCCGGGGCTTTGTGTTGCTGTACTAATTTTCAAGCGCATCGATATTTCAAAATAACATAGATCTTACACCTTTAATTGCAGTTGTTTATATATAAATACTTATCCCAACAAGGCATCCAATTGATTAAGCCCAATAGTAAAGCCTCCCTCGAAGCCCATTTCAACTAACAATTTAAAATCTGCCTCGTTGTCAAACCTCAGGTCGACGACCACCTTTGTTTTATTACCCAGGGTAACAAACTTGTTATCCCAGTGGCCAATGGGCGCCCCCGGTGCAGGATTACCATGTTCGTCGGAAAATACGGCATCAGCTGCAAACCGGCGTTCATCCTCAATTGCGGTAAAGGTTACATTACTCCAATGTTGCTGGCCTTCCGGTCCTTCCATGGCATACAGCCAGGTACCGCCAACGCTGAAATCCATCGATTTTGTTTTAGCGATCCATGGTTTAGGTCCCCACCATTTTTCAAGAATTAAAGGGTCGGTCCAGGCTTTCCATACAACACCAATCGGCGCATTAAACTCACGTTCAACGTGTATTGTTTTCGTATTAAGGTCTTTCTCCAGTATAAAGTTGCTTGACATGTTTATGTAGTTTAAATTGATCTAAATTAATCGGAAGATGTTTGTGCCCCCCAACGGCGCTAATTAAATATTTTTAAAAGTAAATTTATACTACGGCTAATACGTCATCCAGTTGACCAAAGGTGGCTGCTGTTCCTTCTTTAAAGCCACCTTCAACGAACCATTTGATGGTTTCTTCACTATCAAAAACATGCGTTGCCTCTATCCGTGATCGGTTGTCATCGATCGCAACGAATTTTGTCTCGGTATAGGATTTTGGTCCATCCAGTTTCGGGTTTCCATCCGCATCGCAAAATAAACCCATTGTTGAAATAAGTTTGCCTTCCACAATAGCAGTAAATTCATCATACATCCAATGCACCTGCCCTTCAGGGCCAACCATGGCATATTTTGAGACTCCGCCAACAGTTAGTTCCAATGTATGTTTTTCGATGGTCCATGGTTTTGGGGCTACCCATTTTGCAAGCAGTTCAGGATCGGTAAAGGCCCGCCATATTTTTTCAACAGGCGCGTTAAATTCACGTTTAATTATAATTTTCTTTGCTGCAAGATCTGCTTCAAAGTCAAATTTGTTGCTCATCTCGTTTTGTTTAAAGGTGATTTAATAGGTTGTCTAACTGGTCGAAACGAGTTTCCCAAATTTGGCGTAAGCGCTCAAGCCATATGTCGATATCTTTCATTCTTTCCGTGTTCAGGTAATAATAGTTTTCTCTGCCACTTTGCTTTTGCGTCACCACTTCGCATTCCGTCAGTATTTTGATGTGTTTTGAAATAGCCTGCCGGGTACTATCAAAATGCCCGGCGAGTGCCTGGGGCGTCATCGCTTGTAGTGCCAGCAAGGTGATGATGGCCCTGCGGGTGGGGTCGGCTATCGCCTGAAATACGTCTCGTCTCATTATATTGGCAACTGATTGGTTGCAAATATAAACGCAACTATTCGGTTGCGCAAACTTTTTTGAAAATATTATTCGAAGGGAATTTTGGAGCGTGCGTTAATTTATTCTCAGGAAATTAAATAGTTATTTTTATTTCCACAATTTCGAAAGCTGTCCGGTAGCTTTTAAATAATCGAGCCAATAGAGTCTTAGTTGTACCTCACTGGCCTGGCGATTTGCCTGGATATTTTGCAAGTTGGCTTCTTCGGTATTTAGGGTTGACGCTGATTCCTGTCCCGCTTCAAATCTGTCCTGTAATATTTTTACGGTCTCTTTAGATAGTATAATATTGCTTTCCAGCGTTTTTAACTGGGCTGCTGTGCGGTCGGTTTTAATTTTGGCGGTTAGTGCATCCTTATTGTATTGTGCCGATTTGTCGATTAGCTGATCATTATACTGTTGCGATTGTAATTGTAACTGGCGTAGCTTGTTTTGTTTGTCTTCGCCGATCAAAAGTGGCAGTTTTATATAAAGCCCAACGTAACTGAGCCCAAACCATGAGCCGGATGCTACCGGGTTAAACTGGTTGGTATATTGGTTAGCTCCTATAAAGCCTTTAAGATTTATAATAGGCAGGTATTTGGCATCCTCCGACCGCGCCTGAATGCCCGAAAGTTTTGCCTGAAGCGCCAACTGCCTTAATTCCGGTATCGAATCGTTTGTTGCCTTGACAATAGTTTGTAAGCGGTTATTGTCAGGTAAAAAATTTGTATCAATTGCGAAGTCGGTATTTGTTGAACTGTTTTGACCAATAAGATAGAGTAGGTACACTTTGTTTTCTACTAATTGCGAAACTGCGTCCAATAATTTTTGTACGGCATTATTTTGATTGATGATGGCCGCATTCAGATCGGATTTTAGCAAACGTTTTGCCTTGTATCTATCATTCTGCAACTGGTAACTGATCCAGGTGCGGGCAGTATCTGCTATGGCAATTTTTATTTCTTTTTGTTGCTTGCCAATATTTCCATAGGCCTGTGCCACATTATACGCCAGGTCGTATTCGGTTTGGGCCTGGCTTGCGGCGGCAATTTTCTCCTGGAGTTCAGCTTCATTTTTCGACCGTGCTATCGAGAGATCAAGCAAAGGTTGTGTGATGGTCAGTCCCGCAGCCTGTGTCCATTTGGTGCCGAATTGTACACTCTTTGTTGCATCGATTGGGTAATTTGGATTGAAAATTCCTATAGGTAATATGGATGTCTGCAGGATAGGATTGTACAGGTAGTTATAATCCAATGACACCTGCGGCCAGTACTTTTTAAGCAAAGCCTGGGTTTGAAGCCTGCGGATGGCTATATCCAGCTTGCCAGCCTGTATATTTTTGCGGTTTGCCAGCGCGCTAACAATAGCTTGCTTTAACGATAATGGTGTTTGCCCCACAACGTTTTTTGAGTGGATCAGCAGCGCCGGAATCAGGTATAAGGTGATTAACAATCTTTTCATAGCCTAAAAATTAAAGATCAGCATCATTGATCATTTGGTTTGGGTAAACTTAAAATCGAATCGTTCATAGGTAAATTTTAGGATCATCTGAATACTGCTGCCGGTTCAACGCTGCTTATCCTGCGCAAAGCAAAAGAGGCGCCGCCGATAGATATCAGTGCAATGGTTGAAAACATGCTAAGTATGATCAATGGTGAAAAGTTGAATATCAGGCCCGATTTAGCCACTCCAATTCGAAAACCCTCTAATAAAAGCATCCCAACCGTAAAACCTACTATCGCAAATAAAATAGCCTGAGTTAAGATCAATCGCCTGATATAGGCATTGCCTGCACCGATTGCTTTTAGTGTGCCATAATCTTTCAAACGATCAAGTGCTGATGAATACATGGTTAAGCCAATGATAAAGAACCCGGCTATTAGTGCGAAGATGATGAGCGTTCCGGTACTTAAGGCTATGCCGCTGGATCCAAGTATCTTTTCTATCGAAGATTTGGCAAGTTTTTCGGATGGCCATGCCCTGACGCCGGTTATAGTGCGGTTGATACGGGCTACTACTTCGTCCACATTACTACCCGGTTGCACATCGACCAGAACTGCGCTGATACTATTGACCGATTGATTAGCGTAAAACCTCGCACGCTCGATCGTTGTAACACTGATACTGCTGCCAAATCCCCTAAACCCTTTTGTTTGCAGTGCAAAAAATGCCCGTTTGCCATTGATTTCAAAATCGGTCCCGAGATCGATCTTGTTGCCAATATTCTTCTTTTCAAAAAATTCTGCACTCACGGCACCATCCATCTCCAGATCGGCAGGTTTTCCCGCGATGATTTTGGCGGAATCTAATACGGTGTTCAGTTTGGTAATGTCAACTCCTATCAGTGTGATCGCGCCGCTGGTGCCGTTATTATAATTGCACGAAGCGCCAGTGATCAATATTGGGAAAGCTTCTTTTACACCGGGCAGTCCCTGCACGGCACGCAGTGTTCGGATATCCAATTTGCCTAGTTGGTTCACATCATCGGTTTTGCTGTCGACCACCCAAATATTGGCCTTTACGTTAGTGGCGAGCGAACCCATTAAACCTGTTAAAAAAAAGAATACACCGAGCTGCTGCCCGATGAGGAAAGTACTGATGAGGATACCAACAATTACCCCAATACTTTTGGGCTTGTCGAATCGGATAAATTCCCAGGCGGTCTTTAGCATATCATCATTTGGTTTTATTGGGGCTCATTACGATCACACATTCAACCCTTTCATTCAGCAGCAACTTTTCAGGCTTGTCCAGTACGATCTTTATTTCGCGTACCCGCCGGTCTTCCTTTTCCCCGGCCTGGTCGGTAAACAGCGATTTCTTTTTCAGGAATCCAGCCGTAAAGTAAACCGTACCGGTAGAAAGCGTATCCAGGTTTCCCGTGTTTCTGATCCAGGCTTTCTGGCCGTCGGTAATCTTGTCAGCAAATAACTCATCGATCTCGCAATCTGCAATCGTTCTACCCTGCGGACTGATTTGAACAAATGGAGTTTTATTATCAATAGCACTGCCAACGCGTGGACTGATCTCCAATAGTTTTCCACGGATAGGAGAACGAATGATCTTTTGTTCGCGCTGTTGTTGTGATACATCGAGCGCGGCGCGGGCTCCCTCCAGCTTGCTTTTTGAGACCAGCACATTGTCATGTAAGCGGTTAAGATTCGATTTAAAGCCTTTGAGGGTGGTGGCAGCATCATCTACAGCCTGTTGGGTTTCGGAACCTTTATCAAGCAGGGTTTTTAAGCGCTCAAGTTGGTCAACGGCATTATCATATTTTGCCTGGTATTCTTCAATTGCAGCTTCATCAGCTTTCACCTGTTCGGTTTGGGTTTTGATTTCGCTTGAAAGCTGACTCACCTGTGCGTCTTCTACAAAATGTTGTAGCTCCAGGATCTTCTCCCCAACCTTAACGGAATCATTTTCTTTTTTATAAATATGCTCAACGATACCATTTACCGGGGATGATAGCTGGATAATGTCGCCTTCGGGGATGATTTTACCGATACCTACAACCTGGGTAATAGGTGCAGTCTGCTTTGAAGGGTTTTTGGCTGCAGAACTCTGGTCTTTTGAATGATCGGTACAGCCAGCAAGCACCATCAAAAGGGTAAAACAATAAACAAGGTGCTTCATATATATATTTTAATGAGGTACAATTTCGTCTTCATTAGGTTTATCGCTAACAGCGCCATCCGATACATAAAGGATGCGATCGGCAAAGGGCCTCAGGCGGGTATCATGCGTAACTACAGCAACGGCTTTGCCCTGTTTGGCAAGTCCTCTAAGTTCATCCATCACCACGCCTACACTTTTGATATCGAGTGATGCTGTTGGTTCATCGCAAAGCATAATTTCGGGGTTAGTTACCAATGCTCTTGCAATGGCAACGCGTTGCTGTTGTCCGCCGCTCAGGTCGTTTGACAAGTTCCTGAGCCTATCGCCCATACCAACTTTAACCAATGCATCGGTTGCCTTTTGTTTAGCATCTTTTTCAGCTATACCTTGTAACTGCAAGGGCATCATCACATTTTCCAGTGCTGTCAAAGGGGCAATGAGGTTGAACTTTTGAAATACAAAGCCAATTTTTTCCAGGCGAATCATTGCCAGTTTTTTTTCGCTCAGGCCGGTAATGTTTACATCATTGATCCACACCTCGCCGAAACTTGGGTAGATCACGCAGCCAAAAAGAGAAAGTAAAGTAGTTTTGCCTGAGCCGGATGGGCCTATGATGAGTGTAAGTTCTCCCGACAACAGGTTAACGGTTGTTGGCTGCAGAGCGGTAATTAGTGTATCGCCGGTTTTGTATTCTTTGCCGGCTTTTAACAGCCTTGCAACAATTTTATGGCCTTCATTCTCGCCTGTGATCATATTATATATATGCGTGTAAATTTAAACATAAAGCAGGTAAATAAACACGAAATGCAAATGGTGGCTTAAATCGAATGCTAATAAAAAAAGAAAATAAAACCTATTGCGGGCACATGGATATTACAGTATTTTTTTTAACAGTTAAATTGGGTACATTGTTGCATGCCAATTAACTAAATGTTTTAAAGCAATTAATTTAATCCAATCCTGGCAAGCTGTGAATAAAAATAATTATCTTCATTTCAACCAATTCAAAAACAACATCCCTAAAACTATCGGGCCAATCAATTTAAAAACCAAAAAAATGGCAAGCGTATCAATTTATTTAAACTTCGACGGCGATGCTGAAGAAGCTTTTAACCACTACAAAAAAGTATTCGGGACAGAGTTTTTAGCCCCTATCATGCGGATGAAAGATGCCCCTCCACACCCCGCTGCTCCACCCCTCACTGACGATGATAAAGAAAAAGTGATGCATGTGGGCTTGCCAATACTTGGCGGAATGATCATTATGGCGACCGACATATTACCTAGTATGGGACAACAACTGGTAGAAGGCAATAATTTCACCATCAGTTTAAATCCGGATACCAGAGAAGAAGCTGACATCCTTTACCAGAAATTGTCGGAAGGTGTAACCGATGGGGTACCACCACATGAAGAATTCTGGGGCTACTGGGGCACCTGTAAAGACCGTTTCGGCATCCGCTGGATGTTTAATATTATGAATGCAATGTAAAATAGACCTTTGGTCAGATCACCCAATAATGAAGTTTATCAAAACCGGGCGAATCATCGCCCGGTTTTGATAAACTTGTTTAAGTTCACCTTAATAGATCGCGATGAACCCAAAAGTCGATTGGTTTTTTGAAAAGGAATCTCAATGGCAGGAATGCTATGCCCTCTTGCGTAAGCTATGCCTCGCTACCGGCTTAACCGAAGAATTAAAATGGGGACAACCCTGCTATACCCTCGGAAAAAGCAATATCGTGCTCATCCACGGTTTCAAAGAATACTGCGCTCTGTTAGTTTTTAAAGGCGCATTATTGCAGGACCCGGAAGGTATTTTGATACAACAAACAGAAAACGTACAGGTTCAACGCCAGTTGCGGTTTACCAGTGCAGCTGCAATTGCCGACCTTGCTCCCGTGATCAAAGCTTATATAAACGAAGCTGTTGGAGTGGAAAATGCAGGCTTAAAAGTAGAGCTCAAAAAGACCTCCGATTTTAAAATCCCGGAAGAGTTTCAATACAAGCTCGACCATATTCCCGAACTCAAAGCCGCATTTGAAGCATTAACTCCCGGCCGGCAACGGGGTTACCTGTTTTACTTTTCCCAGGCCAAACAATCCAAAACCCGCACCGAAAGGGTGGAGAAATTTATACCGAAGATATTGGGAGGGAAGGGTTTGGAGGATGAGTGAAAATAAAATAAAATTGACGATTTGGCTAACCGTGGTGTTAGTCAACTTCGTCCATTCAAGCGTCCCCGCTTGAATATTAAAACCCCCGCCCATTCAAGCGTGCCGCTTGAATGCTAAAACGTTTAAGCGTCCCCGCTTATAGCAAATGGTCACAATATTTTTCCCTAACTTAGCTTTTGTAACACAATCATTTAATCAGCACAAATTTATGTTCAAATCAACCAGTCTGTTCGTCTTGTTTGGCCTTGCCGTGTTTACTGCCAGTGCGCAAACGCTGACCATGCCGCCTGAAATTAAACAAGCCTACGATAAAGGTACTCGTTCGCTTAATGGCAAACCCGGAAAAAAATACTGGCAAAACCAGGGTCGCTACGATATAGCGGTAACCATGGCGCCCCCTTCCCGAGTCATTAATGGCGTTGAAGAAATCAGCTATGTAAACAATAGCCCGGATACCCTGCGTAGTTTGAATTTCAAATTGATCATGAATGTACATCGCGGCCGGAATGGTACTGCAGACACAACTGCCGGTATTAAGGTAGATAACTTGCAAATCAATGGCGCAAAAGCCGACTGGGATAACAGCAAAGCTATTACTACCAATTATCCGGTCGACCTTAAAACGCCATTAATGCCGCATGATTCGCTAAAAATTAATATCACCTGGCATTACCTTTTATCTAAAACACGCAGCCGTGAAGGGGTGTTAGATTCAACTACTTTTTACCTGGCCTATTTTTACCCTCGGGTAGCTGTTTATGATGATTATAAAGGATGGGATACCCAGCCGCATACCGGTGCCCTGGAGTTTTATAACGATTTTAACGATTATACGCTAAAAGTTACTGTTCCTAAAAATTACCTTGTTTGGGCCACGGGAACCCTGCGTAATACCTCAGCCGTGTTGCAGCCGGATTATGCTGAAAAATTACAGGCATCCTTCAGCAGCGATTCAACCGTTCATATCGTGACCGCGCAAGATCTGGCCAATAAAAATGTTACCACACAAAATGCTACCAATACCTGGGTATGGACATCGACCCATATTTCCGATGTAGCCCTGGCTGCCAGCAATCATTATGTTTGGGATGCCGCCAGCGTGTTGGTGGATGATAAAGCACAACGCCGGGTAGCGATACAGGCTGCATTTGCAGATGCTTCAGACGATTTCCATCATTACGTTCAATTTGCGCATAATACCCTCGATTGGTTTTCGCATAATTTACCTGGTGTTCCATATCCATTCCCTAAAACTACCTCGGTACAAGGCTTTGCTGATATGGAATACCCGATGATGGTTAATGACAGTCACGAAAAAGACCTGGTGTTTGCGCAATTGGTGCAGGACCACGAAATAGCCCATACCTATTTCCCTTTTTATATGGGCACCAACGAGAGTCGCTATGCATTTATGGATGAAGGTTGGGCAACTACCTTCGAATTGCTGATTGGTACAGCCGAACATGGCAAACAGCTGGCTGACGACTTTTACAAAAAATTCAGGGTCGACGGTTGGATTCATGCACCACATGCAAAAGAAAACCCGATCATCACCCCATCGCCCGAAGTAACTTTTGGTGCTGGTAACAATGCCTACGGTAAGCCTTCCTTAAGCTACCTGGCATTGAAAGATATGCTGGGTGATGAACTGTTCAAAAAAGCACTGCATACTTACATGGACAACTGGAATGGCAAACACCCTATTCCATGGGATTATTTTTATTCGATGAAAAAAGGATCGGGTAAGGACCTCGACTGGTTTTTCTATAACTGGTTTTTTACCCCATCCTATATCGATCTTAGCCTGGATAAAGTGGAAAAAGCAGGTAGCGGATACCAATTATCGATCAAAAACATTGGCGGATTTGCAGTTCCTTTTGATGCAATAGCAACCTATGCCGATGGGACAACCGAAAGTTTTCATCAATCTCCTGCTGTTTGGGAGCATGACCAGAAAAGCATAACCGTCAGCCTCAAAACATCAAAAGAAGTAAAATCGATCACACTTGACGGCGGCATATTTATGGATGCCGACACAAAAAATAATACCTGGACAGCTAACTAAGCCATTAGCTACAGAAATTGAAAGCCCCGGACCGTTTGTTCCGGGGCTTTTGTTTTGTAGAAGAACCGGGCTGCTTATATGGTTTTCCCTATTGGCGGCGGCAGGAAATTACAATGTACTTCCTGGCGCGACACTAGCCATTTATTCGGGCTGCCCTATGCCTTCTTCAATCAGTTTATAAAGGCTTCCTTTCAAAAGGCCGGTCCAGCCTGCAAAGCAATCTTTATAACATTCTGACTCGGGTACCAGGCCAATATGCGTCAATACAATTTCGGTACTATTGCCTGATCGATCAATTTCCCAGACTACCTCCGTGCCGTTCCATTCCTTTTTATTGCTGATCCAATGCAGGTTGCAATCGGTCACCAGCCATACAAGCTTTTGTCCGGGTATCGATTCAGTAATCGTGAAGTCGACAAAAGTATCCCCGAATTTTACAGAAAACACATCGCCCTTGTTTTTTGCATTGCCTTTGAAGTGTTTTGACCACCAGCCGCCAACATGAGCGATAGCGTCAAAAACAACTTGCGGATTTTGATTTACCGCAACCGTAGTTCTAAAATCAGTTGTTGTCATTGTTTTAATTTTTGGTTTTTAATTTGTCGTTCAACAGGTTTTCCAGGTTCTTCAATTTCGATCCCCAGAACTGGTCAAAATACCTGAGCCATTCGTTCAGCGCGTCAAAGCCTTCTTTTTTAAGGGCACAATGCCGCTCCCGGCCTATATCAGTGATGCTGATAAAACCTGCTGTTTGCAATATTTTGATATGCTTGGATACTGCAGGCCGGCTCATTTCGAAATTGCCTGCCAGGTTGTTGATCGTTAAACTGTTTTTGGATAGCAGCATCAGCATTTGCCGCCTGCTTCCGTCTGCGATCACCTGGAAAGCGTCGAGCCTGGGTTCAGCCATGTTGTTGCGTATTTAAACGTTCGGCAATCTTGTTGATATTATCAAGCCAGCCTTTGTTCATCGCTTCAAATACGCCGGTGTTTTCAAGTACCGTAAAGTCGCCATGAACCAAAAAGAGCTCGGTTCCATTATCCTTTTCTATTAATTCCCATCTGACGATTGAGTCGACGTTGATCGTTCCGTCACCCGGGCCTAACTTCCAGGAATAGCTTAGGTTTTTAAAAGGTACAATCTCAAGTACCTTACAATAGACGATTCCATCAAAATCCAGTTGCGGAACGGGTTTGCTTACGAATTTGAATTCGTGTCCCTCGATCGGCTTGAAATCACTTTTCATTAGCCAGAGTTCCATTAACTCGGCGTTGGTGAGAAATTCCCAAACTGCTTTTGGTGGGTGAGGGAAAAATAATTGGTGTTGGATCTTTGCTGCCATAATGAGTAACTTTTAAGTTACCCAAATATATAAGTAACCTTTGAGTTACGCAAATTTTTTAAAAAATATTTTTTTGACCTTGTTGCAGCTTGAAAAATAAAAGGGAGGTGCGTGTAATTCGAGATAAAAATTGCCGTTGAACCAGACCTTTGTTCAAAACTGTGTAACTTACCTGATGAGCAAATCGGAGATCATTTTTCTTGACGGGCCGCATTCCCGTTTCAAAGAGTTCAAATTCGCGTTCGAAACTATGGTTGAATTTATCCGTGGGTTCAGAGCTTTACATTTTATTGGGCCATGTATCACCGTTTTTGGTTCGGCACGTTTTCATGAGGGCCACCCTTATTACGAATTGACCCGTAAGGCATCGGGGGCATTTGCTCAATTAGGATTTACTATTCTCACCGGCGGCGGTCCGGGTTTAATGGAGGCAGCTAACCGCGGGGCAAAAGAAGTTGGTGGTCGCTCGGTAGGCTGCAATATCCGTTTACCGGTTGAGCAAAAACACAATCCTTATCTGGACAAATGGGTCGACGTAAAGCATTTTTTTCTGCGCAAAGTTTTACTGGTAAAATATTCATTCGCCTTTGTTGTAATGCCGGGAGGTTTTGGCACCATGGACGAATTTTTTGAAGCGATTACGCTAATCCAGACACATAAGATTGAAAATTTTCCAATCATTATTTTTGGTAAGGAATATCACCGGGAGCTGATTGCTTATATCGAATCTATGAAAGGACAGGGTACCATCGGCGTAGGCGATGATCAACTTTTCCTGGTAACCGACGATATCGAAGAAGCCAAAAGCCTGATCATTGAGAAAAGTATCCGCCAATATAACCTGAAACCTAAAGCTAAATACAGGCCATTGACCTGGCTCTTTGAACGCGAATAAACCCCGTCTTATTAAGTCCGGGGTTTATCGATCAATGTATAGGTAAAATTAAACTAAAAAGGCGGCGGGAAATATGAGCAATGGAGCTTTTTGATTTTCCAAAGCTTTGCGGGTAGTGCTGGGCGACAATAGCCTTGAAAAGAACGAATCTTTATAATGACTGAATGCCAGGATTTCAGACCCCGGATCATCGCATAGGTTGTTCAACCTGTCGACAATGTCTTTGCCATATATCTCTGTTATTGTCAAATTATGATGCGGCAAATGTGCGATATGTTTAAGGAATTCTTTTTTCTTCAGATCTCTGGTAATATCATCATCGCCCAAAATATTGATATGAACTACTTCCAGATGAAACTCAAGTATTTCAGCTAATTTGATCAGGTACCTGATTGCCTTTGCATCGGTGTCGGCAAAATTGGAGGCAAAAATCACCTTTTTAATAGTTCTTAAATCTGCTCCATGAGGAACAATCAGAACAGGTTTAGCCGAATGATCTATAACTGAAAAAGTATCACTGCCCGTTAAGAAATGGTCCACCCGGCTTCCTTCTCTCGATCCCATTACCACCATTTCGATATTCCTGTTGTCGATGATATTTTTTACCTGATAGGCCAAATCGCCAAGGCCTTCTTCAAAATAGACGTCGTTTTTTTTACCAGTATTGTTATCCTTCAGAAAAGGTTTTAATGAATTGGCGAGATTTTGCAACAGGCCGGTATTTTCCTTTTCCATAAAGTTAACCTCATCAAACACGGTCGGTCCGCCGGCGTAAACCGGTACAACAGGTTGCGTAACATTCGCGTTAAAAAGTAATACATTGGCATCCAGATGCCTGGCCAGCATGGTACCCGTATGGGCAGCATGGGCTGCGTTTGCCGAAAAATCGGTTAGTACGAGAATATTTTTCATGACCTTAAGTTTATTACACAAATTTCCTGCTCATCGGATTCAAAACGAGTGATTCGTATCATTGGCATATATGATTCTGGGCATATTTTTGGAACAAGCCATTAAGTAATTGGTTTCAAATAGCACCAACTAAGCAGTTCGGCTTTAGGAAATACGAAGCGTTGTAATAGACGAGAAAATACGGTCGGCATCTGATTTACTGCATAATTCGCTTCCGGGTTTGAGCGTCGCGGCACAACCGCATGCAACCCCGTAACGCGCCGCTTCAACCAGTGTTTCGCCAAGAGACAATTTGTAAATCATGCCGGCCACCAGGCTATCCCCGGCGCCAACGGTACTTTTCACTTTCTCTTTCGGCTGTAATAGTCGGGTTGTCGTTTCGCTGTCGACCAGCAGCGCCCCCTCAGCCCCCAGCGACACCAGGATCACCTCGCAAAGCTTTTGACCTATCAATTGGCGGGCAACTGGTCCGGCCATTTCCACAGTAAGGTCTTTTTGTCCGGCAAGCAAACCTAACTCGCGCAGGTTGGGTTTTATCATCCATGCGCTGCATTGAACGGCCAGTTGAAGCGCCCTACCCGAAGTGTCAATAACCAGTTTAGCTTTTTTCTTTCTGGCTATTTCGGCCAGACATGAATAGATGTCATCGGGCAGGCCGGGGTGCATACTTCCGCTGACAACTATATATTTTAAATCGTTTAACGCTTCAAGGCGGCCTAGACATTCCTGCCATTCGCCAGGGTTGATATACGGTCCGGGCATATCAAAAAGATATTGTTTCCGACTTGCCAAATCGGCCACTATGAAATTCTCGCGGGTGTTTTGGCTTATTGAAATGGACGCTGTGTCGATACCTTCATTTACCAGCAATTGCCCCAACAAATCGCCCGCGGGACCGCCCGCCAGGTAAAGCGCCAAAACATCGCCGCCCAATTTATGGACGGCACGGGCAACATTGATACCGCCACCACCCGGTTCGTATACCGGCAATGTGCATTTCAGTTTCTTTTCGCTTATAAGCTCCGTTACCGACGTGCTTTTATCCAAAGCCGGGTTAAACGTTAAAGTAACTATAGCTGGCATTACGGTTTAAGGATTAAATTTGTCCTCGGCAATTCCGTTATTAAAGCCATTTACTGGCAAAGCGGTTAAAATCGTGCCGAAGTTCATTAACCATTTTTTCTTCAGTCACATAGCTTTCGTACAAATCTTCGTTTTCAACAAAAGTAGCCTCATCGGCGAAACCGGCAAGCTCCAATAGTTGCTCTTCCATTTTATGGTGATTCTTTTTAAAAGCAGCACGAAGTTCACTAAGCTTGCGGTTATGGATAATAAACTCATCCTGAAAATGATCAACTTCCATTAACACAGGAGTTGCTGTGTTAGCTGCGGCAATTTCCTGCAAACGTTCCTGCAAAATGACCAACTCTTCTGCATAAAAATCAATA
Organism: uncultured Mucilaginibacter sp.; assembly: GCA_903866915.1. GTDB lineage: Bacteria > Bacteroidota > Bacteroidia > Sphingobacteriales > Sphingobacteriaceae > Mucilaginibacter. Next base: position 22,866 of record CAIPPO010000183.1, read on the forward strand.
CCCCGCAAGGCATCGTTATGCAGATCTGTTATTGTTTTGATATTTACGTGTTTCATAGTACAAGTTTAACTCCGTGATAGGAAAGCGCAAATGACCCGTAGCATCCTTAAACATGATAGTGGTCATAAACGAAATTGCCAACTAAAATTTTCGCTATCTGGCCGGCGTCATGTTTGGACTAAAATAACCCGCATCGATTTTGACGGGCTTGTTTGTGATGTTCCTATGACCACTTAACAAAGAATAAAATTTGTTCGATACCAATCCAATAGATGCAAAAGCCCGGGCTTTTAAATTCCCGGGCTAGTTCAAATCTACTTATTATCTCAATCAACTTATTTTGCAATCCAGATTTTAGTACTTGCTACGTCATTGCCACCTGTTTCAGCCTTCCAGTTCAGATTATTGTAAAGCTGTTCATCGCCGGGATATTGATAACGTTGTAAACTGCCATAATTTTGGGCATAACCCGTAGGATTTGCCGGATCAACCGGAGTTGCACCACCCGTTCTGCGTTGTAAAGTCCAGGCAACCCAGGGCTGGCGGAACAAATCAACCCATTCCTGCGCATAGATCAGGCTTACAGCGTTGGCTGAATTGAATGCAGTCTTAGGGTTGGTCAGTACAGCACTGATATCTGATGCCGCAGGTGTGGCAGCAGCTGGCTTATTCACGTTCCATATAGGGCATGTATAGGCCAATGCTGTCCAAAAGCTTATTGAAGAGGATACACCTGCCTCATATTCGGTTTGGGCATTGCCATTACTTTGCGGAACTCCTGCAATACCTCGGGCATATACCTCGGCTTTCAGAAAATGTACTTCTGCCGGGGTAATGAATATTTCAGGTACTGTACCAATCGAGCCGCTTGCTACACCATCCCGGCCCCAGTAATAATTGAAATCGGAATATAGATTCCCGGTTTTATCGAGCGTCCAATCTTCGTCGCGAGCCTTATTGTAGGGATCGCCTCCGTCAGATATCGGTGTAACCGGATTTTGCGGATAAGGAGCCCAGTTTCCGGCTCCGTTAACTTCAAAATAGATCTTACACCTTGGATCAAAAATTCCACTGCCGTCGGCATTGTTATTGTTGCTCATCAAATTCCACATGGTAGTACCCATACGTATTCTGCATTCCTGGTTAAACGAAAAACCACGACCGGCTCCGTTGTAATCAAAACTCAAGCCCGGTATATTGGTAGAATTTAAACCAACAACGTCACCAAGCGGGTCGGTGAGCAATGGCTTGTTCAACGCATCAGCAATGATCGGTCCGGCATCGGTATTGTCTTTGTCGTACATGGTGAGTGCATAACGTAAACGAAGCGAGTTGGCAAATTTTATCCATTGCGAGATGTTGTTTGCCAATAGAAACTCGTTTCCACCGAAAGAGTACTGTGTACTGCTGGTGGTATTGAAATGATTAACGGCCCAGGTAAGATCTTTCAAACAGGAAACGTAAACCGCCTGTTGCTTATCGTAAGGCACCTTAAGGTCTGTGACCGAACCTGAAAGCCCCTTTCCCGCTTTGAAATAGGGTATATCACCATAAAAATTCGACAACTCGATAGCCTGATATGCCCGTAATACTTTGAGCATGGCTACCGCATTGGTATAGTTGGCTGAATCGGGGTTTGCAGCCACCATGCCGAGCATTTGGTTAACTGCAGCCAGGTTTTGATAAAAGCCGTTCCAGTTGGCACCACCACCATAGCCATAATCGGATTTTGCATATACTGCACCCTGTTGTGTTATTGGATATAACCATCTTGTACCGGCATTGTCTTCGCCTTGTGCGGTTTGGTCAAGATTTGATCCTATACTTTGGTATATCTGTGAGAATGTTGCAGATGGAGAGCCGTTCCAGGTTGCGTTTATTTTTTGAAAATCCTTAGTGCAGGATGCAAAAAGCGCAACAAGTATCAAGCCGACCACAGTTCCTGCATGGTATCTCTTTTTATAATTCGTTGACATAACGTTAATTTTTAAGATTCGTTAAAAAAACCAATTAAAATCCTGCTTTGACCGAAAAGCCTACAGAACGTACCCCTGGCAAACCACCGAATTGTATTCCCTGAACATTTGAGGTACTAACAATACTTTCAGGATTGATATGATCTGGTAAGGTGGTAAACAGGTAAAACAAATCGCGACCCACCAAAGAAAATGACAGGCTTTGAAACAGCTTTGTTTTGCTCACCAGATTCTTTGGCAGGGTATAGGTAATGTTTAACTCACGCAATTTGCCCCAGGAATCATTGAATATTGAATTTGTACGAACAATTGGAATGTTATCCCAGGACTGATAATTGCCGGCATATTTCCACCAGGAATTAACCACTGCGGTATTTTGCTCGTATTGGCCAGATGAAGGGTTTAAAGCTACGCCCGGTAGTATTACACCAACGTTCGCTTTTGTCCCGTCAGGATAAGTAAATGGAAGGCCATGCCCATCCCGCTCGTAAACAGTTTCTGGTGCCATGCCCTGGCCCATAAGCGTTGCATAATCACCCGACCATATCTGCCCGCCGATTTTGAAATCGGTTAATATATAAAGACTGATGTTCTTATAACGGAACGTTTGTGAGATACCTCCGGTTAGTTTGGGCGTTGCATTGCCAATTTTAACAATATTATCGGATGTTGCGTATTGCGATCCAATAATCGGTCCATGGCCGGTATTCACACCATCCGAATAAATTTGGTTTACAACTTTTTGGCCGTTTACATATTTATAATCGTTACCATAAATGTTGCCATAATCATCACCTACATTAACCCGTTGTGAGACGCCGTCGCCTCCAAACCACGAACCCAGCGGTAAATAATCAATTCCCGGAGCAAGTGATACCACTTTATTTTGATTGTGTGCCCCGTTAACTGTTACATCCCAACTAAAGTCGCTCGAATTGATCACTTTTCCGTGAATAGTAAACTCAATACCCCTGTTTCGAAGGGCTCCTGAATTAATCAGTACGCTGTTGAGTCCCGAAGAATTTGCGGTTGAAATGGTTAGGATCTGATGGTCTGAGTAAGTATTGTAATAAGTGAAATTTACGTTCAACCTGTCGTTGAAGAATCCCAGATCTGGTCCAATCTCAAATGATTTGGAGCGTTGAGGCCCAATATTTGTGGGGTAGTTGGTTGGTAAAGCCAGACCGGTTTGTTGAAAGCCCGGTAGTATATTTTGGTTGCCATAAACAAGGCCATTTTGATAAGGTATGTAAGCATTGGCGCTTGAAGCTTCGCTTATTCTGATCTTACCATAGGATAGCCAATTTTTTACCGACTTTAAATCAAAAGCATCTGTAAATACAAAACTTAAGCTTGCCGATGGGTAAAGATAACTCCAGTTTGATGGCCTGAGCGTTGATGACCAATCGTTATTCCCGGATAAATCTAAAAACAGGAAATTTTTATAGGAAAAATTGGCCAGGGCGTACGCGGAGTTGATCTCCATTTCGTTCCTGTTCTCGTTCGGACGTGGATAGTTGGAAGCTGCACCTGAATAGTTGTACAGGTTGTATACGTTAGGATAGATAAATGGCCCCGGGTTACTTGCCTGAATGTCGTACAAATGGGTATAGTACTTCCTCGCTCCCAAAGTTAAACTGGCACTAAAGTCTTGCGCTATTTTTTCTTTGTGAAAAACCAATCTTCCGTCAAGGTTTTCAGTAAAGTTGTTGGCCATATCGTTTGAATATGAACCAACCAAACCCGCTGCATCAGTAGGGTGATTTTTGGTTTCAAACTGGCTGGTATAATAGTTCAAACCAACACTACCGCTTGCTCTGAGCCAGGGGGTAACTTCGGCATTTAAAGAAATAGATCCTATGAACTGGTTTTGGGTGTAAGTAGTAATATTGTTATACAGGCCCCACCAATAATACTGCTGTCCGTAATCCCATGGGGATTGTTGAAGAACCGACGTATTTTGCGACCCGTTCGGCAATGTGCTCAGGCCTTTTTCGATGGGTTTGTAGTCGGCAGGAATGTTATAAATGGTCATATAACCAACGCCTCCCGACGATCCGTTTTCCGAATAAATGTTTACGGGATTGTATTTTCCTAAATTAATATAACTAGCGGTAGCATCTACTTTTACTTTCGGACTGACATTAATTGAAGATCCGATATTGAAGGTATTGGTTGCGCTATTGCTGTTATAGGTTATCGCATCATTTGTTGTGCGTGTGTAAGATACCCTCAGGGTACCCAATTCTCCGCCGCCTGATACAGCGATATTATTGGTCTGGGTATTTCCCGTTTTGTAAAAACTTTGAAAAATGTTTGAATTAGGCGTGTAGGGTCGGGTTTTTCCATCCCACCAAACCAAGGGCTGTCCCGACATTTTTGGGCCCCATGAAGCGCCATCGCCAGGGAAACCGATATAGTTGTAAAAGGCACCGCCTGAAGGGCTTGTATTACCCGGGCCTATATATGCCCCGGGTACGTTAATATCCGGACCGTAGGGGTCGTTTGCTATATTTTCTTCCCGGTTGGCACCGCTGCCATTCTGGTAAAAAGTGGGGTTGGCCGAATATAAGGCTTCGGTCATACCATTTCCATACTCATGTTGGGTTTGAACTGTACGGTAGGGATCGTTCCAGCGTACCGAATAATTGTAATCAATGCCAAATCCTTTTTTCTTTGAGCCTTTTTTGGTCACAATCAGGATAACACCATTTGCACCGCGTGCACCATATAATGCTGCTGCTGTTGGACCTTTAAGTACGTTGATACTTTCGATATCATCCGAATTTACGGTGTTCAAAAATGAACCATAGTCTGTTGGAGGCTGTGATACATCAGTACCGCCCTGGCTCAAAGCATCAACACTGGATTGAATCCTTCCACCCGGTTGAATAGGTTCATTATCGATTACCACATTGTCAACCACGATCAATGGTTGATTATTGCCCCATAGGTTATTGTTACCTCTGATGACAATTCGGGTCGAGCCGCCTTCAACGCCATTCGGTACCGAAATATTTAAACCGGAAACTTTACCCATCAGGCCCTCAGCAACGTTTGGAGGGTCGGCTTTGGTGATATCTTCGGCCACAATAGTTTGGGAAGAGTAGCCAAGTGATCTGGACTCGCGTTTGATGCCCAATGCTGTTACAACAACTGAATTTAATGAGCCTACAGCGGGTGCCAGACTTATCGAAATACTGGTCTTATCACCCACAGGTATTTCCTGCGGGTTGTAGCCAATGTAAGAAACAACCAACACCGCAGAATTGTCCGGAACCTGAAGTTTAAAACTTCCGCTGACGTCTGTGGTGGTAACTGTATTAGTGCCTTTTACACGTACGGTAGCACCCGGTAGCGGATCGCCTTTTTCGTCCAGTACCTTACCTGTTATGCCAATTGCGGAAACCATTGTAGTTTCTGTGCCGCTAGTCGACCTGGCAGTTAGAACAATTGTTTTTTGTACAATTTTATAGACTATAGGTAGGTCTCTAAAACAAAGTTGCAACGTTTTTTCAAGGTTAAGGTCCTTTATGTCTATTGTTACTTTGTAAGATTGTTTAACAACATCAGTTTTGTACCAGAAAGTATAGCCGCTCTGTTGTTCAATCTCTGTTAAAACTTTTTCAAGTTTTACATTTTTATTAGTTAATGTAATGTTCTGTCCGAACGTGGCTGCACTGAGTTGCAGGCTTAAGACGGTGACAAGAGCAAAAGTTAGTTTCATAACCAACGTTATCCTTTTAAGCCGTGAGTAGTGATGCCTCAACGGATAAATAGTAGAAATTTCCATACATTTGTGTGGTTTTGGGTTGAGAATAGATTTCAGGTTACGTAATCTTATTTATCCCAGCTGCATTGCCGGAGGTGCTCGCAACACGTTCCGGCTTTTTTGCTGGTAAAGCTATTTAGCCCGGCTATTTAGCTTTTTATGTACCAGTAATTATTTTACGATGATTTTCCCCCTTTCTATTGTGAAGTTAATACCACTTAATTCAAGTATTTTTAATACCTCCGAAGCATTTGAGTTTCGTGATATACGACCGTGATAAGTTGACCCTGCTACCGGACCCTTGTATTCGACATCAACATTATACCACCGGCTTATTTGCCTCATAATAGTTTTGATATCAGCATTATCGAATTGAAACATACCGCTTTTCCAGGCTGTTATTTCGTCAAGGTCGACATCGTCTTTCACTTCAGCATGGCCATTGGTTTTTAACAAATATTGTTGCCCGGGTTTAACAAGGGTTTGGCCATTTTTGTCATAGATTTTAATGCTGCCTTCAACCAGGGTTGTTGCAGCCCACTCCTCATCGGTATAGGAATTAATATTAAATTGAGTTCCGATATCCTGTATCAGCTGGCTGGCTATTTTCACTTTAAATGGCTGTTTCGCGTTATGTGCAACTTCAAAATAAGCCTCACCAACTAATTCAACCACTCTATCGGCGCCGGAGAATGCTGTTGGAAACCTTAAGGATGATGCGGCATTCAGCCAAACTTTTGTGCCGTCAACAAGTGTAAGCTGGTACTGACCACCCTTTGGTGTAGTGAGCACATTGTAGCTTATCTCTTTCGAACCTGATTTCTCAGCTAGGGGTTGGTAGGCTAATTGTCCGCTTTTTTTAACGATATGCGCACCGGGCTGGGAGGTAAGGGAACCATTTTTAAGGCTGCTTAGACTTATTTTTGACCCATTTGCAAGCGTCAAAACAGCTTTATTGGTTCCTGGCAAAAGGTCGCGATTGGCCATCTGCAGCACTTTTGGCTGTTGCCGGGTCTGCCTGGCTACAAGTATTGAAAGCGAAAGCAATAACAGAACCGATGCTGCAAACTGAAACGATCTTTTACGGTAAATAGGCACAATTCGCTTTTCTGCCCGTTTAATCCGATTTTCTATTTTATTTCTCAGATTAGCCTTAAGCGCATATAACTCTTCTTCGTTTAAAGTATCGGTAATATCCGGATCGTTAGAAAAATGAGCATAATAATGTTCCATCGCCTTTACTTCTTCAGCGGTGGCATCACCATTCAAATATTTTTTTAAAAGTTTAAAAAAATCGCTCTTTAATTGAGGGGGCATAGATCGGGTTTTTCTATATGTATCCAAACACATAGAAATCTCCCATCCGGTAGTTTAATTTTTTAATTAAAATGGTAAAAAGAAATTGCGGCCGACTAATAAAACCTTTTTGCAGGTCAGAGCATCAGTGATATTAGTTTCCCCAAATGAACACGTAAGTGTTTTATGGAAGTTGTAAATTGGTTTTGTACTGTCTTTTGCGAAACATGCAGAATTTCGCTGATCTCTCGGGTAGAAAGTTCCTTGCCAAATTTCATGATAAATACCTGCTTCCGTTTTTCGGGTTGTAGATTTAGCCAAATTTCTATGCATTCGCGTATCTCCTTCTCGAAGAAGATCGAATCAGGGTCAGATGCAGAAGCTTGCATAAATTCTATCGGTGTTTCAAAAGCAACCAGATTTTTATTTCTTTTATAGGTTGAAAAGACGCGATAGCGGGCAGCGGCAAATAAATAGGCAGCCAGTGTTTCAATTTTTCTTTCCTCCCTGTTCAGCCAAAGATCGGCAAAAACGTCCTGTACAATGTCGGCGCATAGGTCTTCGTCTTTAAGGCGCTTATGGCTTTCATTATACAGTTTTAGCCAGTATCGTTCATATATTTCGCTGAACGCGGCCTCGTCACTTTGCTGTAAAAGGGTAACTAATTCATTGTCCCTGCATGAATTAAGCATCCTCATCGTTAAAATTGGGTTAACAAAAAAGTGTAATAATTTGGTTGCGATGCCACTTTACGTGGTAAAAAGATAAAGATATAAACATTTATATTTAACAAGCAAGTCTCTTACCCGACTAGTTATACACTTCTGAATGAAAAATCGGAGGCACTTTTAGCAGCTATTGTTCGGGATACAAGCCAAATTCAGGAAAAAATATTGATTTTGATCAGGAAATAACTAATACTTGTGATGCCAGCAAATGTGTATCTGCAAGGATAATCCGGATATCCTATCAATATAACAGAGCTGCTTTTTTACCGCCCTCCGCCACCCAGTGCCCGGTACAAATTAACTGTTGCCTGTAATTGTTGCAACTTATCGGTTACACCATTCAGCTGGGCCGAAAGCAAGCTTTGTTCGGATGTAAGGACGTCAGTATAATTAGTGGCCGAACTGTAGCGTAATAATTGCTGGGTATAATCAACCGATCTTACCAGCGCTGCAATTTGTTTGATACGGGCATCGTCTTTATCTTTTGCTGATTGATAAGCATATAATGCATTCGATACTTCTGCACCGGCCGTTAATACGGTTTGCTGGTATTGGTACATCGCTTCTTCCTGCTTTGCCCGGGCAGTTTTTAAACGCGCTTTGTTGATGCCCTGGTTAAAGATAGGCTGGGTTAGCCCGGCAGCAATATTGTAAAAAATAGAATTGATAAAGAAATCCTTCAGCGTCAGGTTTGAAAAGCCACCAGATGATGTGATGGTAAATGAGGGATAAAAATATGCTTTGGCTACATTGGTGTTCTCAAAGGCAGTTTTGAAAGTATATTCGGCTTGTTGCACGTCCGGGCGGTTTTTTAAAAGTTGAGAAGGCAGCCCGGTTAGCAGTAAAGTATTTGGTTGCTGATCATCGAGCCTGGCGCGGTTTATCGGCCCCGGAGCGCGACCCAGCAGCAGATCTAATGCATTTTCGGTTTCGCGGATGCTGCGTTTGATATCGGGTATGGCTACTTCAGCAGCATAACGATTGGCTTCGCTTTGTACCACGGCTGCGCCAGTTACCACATCTGCTTCTTTCAGAACTTTCATGGTTTCTACGTCCTTCATTCTGTTTTGCAGCGTTTTGGTAGTAATATCTAACTCTTTATCCAGGGCAAGCAGGTTGTAATAGTTATTGGCGATATCAGCGATCAACTGAGTTTGGATGGCTCTTTTAGCCGCATCAGTTTGCAAAAGCGTAGCCAGCGCTGCTCTTTTTGTACTGCTCAATTTTCCCCATATATCGGCTTCCCAGCTAGCGTTGAGACTCAATTGGTATAAAGTTGTTGTTGTATTGATGCTGGTACCGGGCGGATAATCCAATGCTGCTGCCGATTGCCTGCCATGGCTAACGGATGCATTACCGTTTAAGCTGGGCAACAGTGCATTTTTTGTCTGCCCCAGTGTAGCCTGCGCTTCGTATATTTTTTGAATGGCAATTTTTAAATCCAGGTTATGTACCAGGCCCTCGCTGATCAACGCCTTCAACGCTGTATCTGTAAAAAGATTTTGCCAGGGCATAGCTGCCAGGCTTGCGGTATCAATACTTCTATGCTCGCGATAAAGAGAATCGGTTTTGATTTCGGGCTGCTGATAGGGCCGGGATATCTTGCATGAAAGTACTAAAACTCCGCTAATCACCAATAGGAATACAAGGCGGAACCTGTAAATCTTATTCATTGAAATTATATTATGCCTGCTCAGCTTCCTCATCATCGTCATAATTTTTTAAATGGGCAGGACCAGTGATTTTTTCCTGTAATATCTGGAAAATGATGAAAAGTACCGGAATAGCAAAAATACCAAATACAGTACCGATAAACATACCGCCTACAGCACCTGTCCCGATAGATCGGTTCCCGAAAGCACCGGCACCGCTGGCAAACATCAATGGCATGATACCAAAGATGAAGGCAAATGAAGTCATTAAAATAGGCCGCAAACGCGCTTCGGCACCTTCAATAGCAGCCTGAACAATATCCATACCAGCCCGCCTGCGGTCGAGGGCGAACTCGACGATCAAAATGGCGTTTTTCGATAATAAGCCGATCAGCATGATCAGCGATATCTGTACATAAATATTACTGCCTATGCCAGCAAGGTTAGCAAATATATAGGTGCCCGATAAGCCGATGGGCAGCGTCAATAATACCGCAAAAGGTAAAATATAGCTTTCATACTGAGCGCTAAGCAGGAAATAAACGAACAACAAGCACAAAATAAATATGTATAAAGATTGTGTTCCCGAAGATATCTCCTCACGGCTTAGCCCCGAAAAGTCATAACCATAACCAACGGGTAACTTCTGAGCCGCAACTTCTTTTATAGCTTTAATAGCATCGCCCGTGCTATAGCCAGGGTTAGGCTGACCGGTGATAGCTACCGAGGTAAATAGGTTAAACCGCGAAATGCTTTCGGGGCCAAATACCTTGGTTAGTGTTATAAATTCGGTTATGGGAGCCATTGTGCCGCTTGCGCCGCGCACAAAAATTTTATTTAAACCTGCTGGATTGGCGCGATAAGGGAAGTCGGCTTGTACCATTACCCTGAACTGTTTACCAAACTGGTTAAAGTTAGAGGCATAAATGCCGCCATAATAACCCTGCAAAGCATCCAAAACTGAATTTACGGTTATGCCGGCCTCTTTAACCTTGGCAACATTAACTTCAACCTGATATTGCGGAAAGTTAGGGTTGAACGAGGTATTGGTATTTTGTATTTCCTTGCGTTTATTTAATGCCGCCAGGAAATCGTTGGTTACTTTATATAGTTCGGCTGAAGTATGTCCGCCTTTATCCTGGAGTTGGAAATCAAAACCTCCGCCCGCACTAAAGCCTTGTACGGTTGGTGGCGAAAAGAAAAATATTTTGGCGCTATGGATAACACCGATCTTACCATATAGCTGTTTCACAACATCGTCTACGGTGATGTTTTTTCGCTCGTTCCAGGGCTTTAAACGGATGAAAACCATAGCATAAGAGCTACCGGAGCCTGCCAGAAAATTAAAGCCTGCAACCTGGAAAACAACCTTCACCACCGGGATAGTTTTAGCTATACTATCAATTTGCTTAGTAACGGCCAGGGTACGGTCGAGGCTTGAGGCTGGCGGTAAACTAACGCTGGTTATAATTACACCCTGATCCTCGCTGGGTACGAAACTGGAGGCGGTAGTTTTAATCAGGATCACCAGGACCGTGGCAAAAACTGAAATGCCTGCCAGCACGATCCATTTCTTCTTTGCCAAATAGCCTATAGCATATTTGTATTTGCTAATGAGCGCATCAAAAACCCGGTCGAACCAGGCGTAAAACCAATTGAAGAAGCGTTTCTTTTTTTCTTCTTCGCTATGCGGTCTAAGAAATATGGCTGATAATGCCGGACTAAGTGTAAGTGCATTTACGGCCGACAGTATAATAGCCACTGCAAGCGTGATACCAAATTGCTTGTAAAATACCCCGGTTGAACCAGTTATAAAGGTAACGGGCAAAAACACCGCCGCCATTACCAGTGTAATTGAAATAATGGCTCCGGCAATTTCGCTCATTGCATCGATGGAGGCTTTTCGGGCCGATTTATAGCCTTTATCCAGCTTTGCATGGATGGCTTCTACTACCACAATAGCATCATCCACTACGATACCGATGGCCAGCACCAGTGCAAAAAGGGTAAGTAAATTGATTGTAAAGCCAAATAGTTTCAGAAAGAAGAAAGTGCCGAGTATAGCAACCGGTACAGAGATAGCAGGGATCAGGGTTGAACGCAGGTCCTGCAGAAATACAAATACAACGATAAATACCAGCACAAAAGCTTCGAGTAGTGTGCTGATCACTTTTTCGATCGAAGCATCCAGGTATTGGTTGGCATCAACAAAATAATTGATTTTGACACCTTTAGGGAAAGAAAGCGAAGCGGTTTTCAGGATTTCTTTGGTCTCGTTGATCACGTCTCTGGCGTTCGAACCCGGAGCCTGAGCTATAGCTATACCAACCGATGGTAATCCGTTGTTCTTCTGCGTTACCGAAATGTCAAGGGCAGCCATTTCAACTCTGGCTACGTCGCTTAAACGCAATACCTGTCCTTTCCCATCCGATTTAAGGATAATATTGCCAAACTCAGCTGCCGTTTTTAGCCTGCCGGTGTATTTGATGACATACTCATAAGATTCGCCGCTGTTTTCGCCGAATTTACCGGGAGCTGCTTCAATATTCTGTTCGTTCAGTGCGTTGGTGATATCGTTGGGTACCAAACCGTAATGCGACATGGCATCCGGCTTCAGCCAGATGCGCATCGAATAATCCTTAGAACTAAAAATGCGCAAACTTCCCACACCGTTTACCCGCTGTATAGCCGGTACCACATTGATCTTTGCATAATTGTGCAAAAAAGTGGCATCATAGGCTTTATTTTCGCTATAAAGTGCAAATACCAAGAGGTTTGAATTCTGACTCTTGGCGACAGTTACACCCGATTGGGTAACTTCCTGGGGCAATAGACTGGTGGCTCTCGCTACCCGGTTTTGAACGTTTACAGCTGCCAGGTCAGGGTCTGTACCTACTTTAAAGACAACGCTGATCGAAGCCGAGCCGTCGTTCCCGGCTGAGGAGGTCATATAGGCCATGTTCTCGACGCCGTTGATCTGTTCCTCAAGCGGGATGATCACGCTTTTCAGTACAACATCAGCATTGGCTCCGTTATATTCTGCCGAAACGCTTACGGTTGGCGGAGCAATATCAGGAAACTGTGAGATAGGTAAGGAGTACAAACCGATCACCCCTAAAATAACCAGGAGCACGGAGATAACCGTTGATAAAACCGGGCGATTTATGAATTTTTTTAACATAAGACGCCGTTATTTCAGGTTTTTGTAAACAGATTCCGGATTTACATCTGCCGGCTTAACGATAGTGCCGTCAGCCAGGCTTGATGAACTTTCAACAATGATGCGATCACCGGCTTTTAATCCGCCTGAAACAATGTAATACTGGCCCGGTGTATTATCTAAAGTTGAAATTTCGACGTTTTTAACCTGGTTTTTATCATCAATGAGGTAAACAAAGCGTTTATCCTGTAATTGATAGGCAGCAACCTGTGGAATCACGAGCACATTTTTTAAAACAAGCGGTATACGTACAGTAGCGCTACTGCCGCTTCTTAAAAGTCCCCGCGGATTTGCAAAGGCCGCCCGCAGATTTGCAGAACCTGTATTGGTATTGATGAGCCCGTTAATGGTTTCTAACTTACCCTGTTGCGGATATATACTGCCGTCAGCTAATAGCAAGGTAACTTTTGGCATACTGGCTATTTTTGATTTCAGACTTGTATTGGTGCTATCGCGACTAAAATCAAGCAGTTGTTTTTCGTTCATGGCAAAATAAACGTATACCGTAGCCGTATTGTAAACTGTCGTCAACGGATCGGCAGTAGTGCTGCTAATCAGGCTGCCTAATTTAAATGGCAGCGAACCAATAACGCCGTCAACCGGGCTGGTTATGGTGGTATAACCCAGGTTTACCTTTGCATTCTCCAATGTTGCCCTGGCCTGAGCCAACAAAGCTTCTTTTGATTGTAAGGTATTTTGGGCCGATTCCAGCTCATAATGGCTGATGATTTCTTTATCAACCAGCGGCTTTACTTTTTCAACCTGCAGTTTGGCGGTATTTACATCGGCCTCGGCAGTTTTGATGCCGGCTTCAGCTGTACGCAGGTCCTGAAGGTATTGAGGCGCATTAATTTTGAATAATAGTTGTCCCTTTTTAACAATCGATCCCTCGTCAACATAAATTTTTTCGACAAAACCATCCACTTTCGATCTGATCTCGATGTTTTGAAGGCCTTGGATGCTGGCCGGGTATTCACTGTTCAGCGTAACAGTGCGCGGCTGAAGCGCCAGGGTTTGATAAGTTACAGGAGCCCCCGGACCATAGCTATTTTTGGGTGCGCTCTGGTTATTGCACGAATAAATAAGAAAAAGCAGGGGAATTGCCAGGAAGCTCGTTTTTTTCAACATGTTTAAACTATAACACCCGGCTGCCCAAAGCTGGGATTTATGTTTTATCGATATGGGAACAAATAATTTGCAATGATGTGAATAAAAAATTTATTTAACGCAATCCTTGTGAAAATTTACCGGTTTGTTACATAGTTGGGGTACGCGTTTTTCGGCAGTCTTTTTAGCCAGGAGAGATTGTCTCAATTCTGGCGCGATTTAGCTGAGTTTAAAGTAATCCGTACCTTTTTAAAACGTAACATACAATTCTACCAATCTAAACCAAAATTAAACCGGGCGCTTTTTATCA
>CAIPPO010000184.1 GCA_903866915.1 uncultured Mucilaginibacter sp.
AGCGCTCAAAAGTTTTTAGACGAGGGCGTAGGTTTTGCTCAGATAACCAAAGATGATAAACTGGAGGCAGATTTCAATTACAACTCTTACCAACTGGAATTGCATCGCAAAAATTTTGAAAAAGCGGTTGAGATACTACATAATATATACGTCAGGGATAGTGTTAACCAAAAGAAGACCTTATCATCCGACTTAACCCTGATGCAGGATCAGCACGATCAGCAGGAAAAACAACATGAAAGTGAACTGATCATCGAGCGTCAGAAAAACGACCGGGTTAAATTCTGGTGGGCCGTTTCCGGTTCGGGTTTGTTGCTGGTAGTAATTGGGTTGCTGGTTGGTAATGTAAAACGGAAAGCCAAAACTAATGTTCGTTTGACCGAGTTGAATAGCGAAGTTTCGCGTCAGAAAGATAACCTTGACCGCATCAATCATCATCTGGAAGAGATCATTGACGAACGTACCCGCGACCTGCAGGTTAAGAATAAGAAACTTTCGGAATACTCCTCTTATTTATCGCACCAGATACGCGGACCAATAGCTACGCTGAAAGGATTGATGAATCTTGAAAAAGAAGGACTGGTTGACCAGCAGGAATGTATCAATATGATGAACAAATGTGTTTCTGATATTGATGAAAAGATCATTGATATGACAGATATCCTTCATGATCCCAAACGGACCAGCTTCCATTAATCCAAAAAATCTATCCTGCCAGTGTTATCGCTATTTCTATAGTAGTGGGATAGCATTTGTGGCTGCTTTTTACAATTAAAGCAGCAAAAGCAACTATTCAAATATCCCATTTAAAGCAATTAGTCCTCCAAAACACCGATCAAGGTTTATTGATCAATTTTTTGGAGGATTAGTTTTCCCAAAAAGAAAGTCCCGGTCTATAAGTTTGGCTGCAAGTTGCTTTCGGCGTTACTTTCTGCCAGCAGTCGGTATTGCAGAACAAATTTATTCAGACGGCCACTGAAGTCTTATTACGTAATTCTTCATACAGCTCAATCACTTTTCGTTGCAAGCTTGCAATTTCAGCTTCACGGTCGCTCAATTTTTTCTGGATCAGGTTGAGGTGTGTGGGTGCTGCCTCTGCATTTTCAGTATCTACAGCCAGTAGTTGTACTACGCTTACTTCGTAGATGTTTGCAATTTGCTCAAGGCGAGATAAATTTACATCGGTAACGCCGGTTTCAATTTTTGAAAAAGCCGGGATCGAGATGCCCAAACGGTTGGCAATATCTTCCTGACTCCACCCGTGTTGGTGGCGTAATATCCTGATACTTTTTCCTACCGATTTGTTAGCAGTTCTTTTGCTTAGTTCGTTCATATTCAAATTTTGATTAATTAGGTGCAAGTTCAACTAACCAAAGTGTGTGCCAACATATAATTCAACCCGTTTTACTTTCGAATTAAGTAAAAAGCAAATCATTTGAGTTTTCAACGGGGAATTTTCTCTACGACAGGTATAGAATTTCGAGAATTTTTTAACCAATCGTAAATGAATTAATGTTATTCGAAAATGGAAACCGGCAAACTGTAGCTATATAGCTTTAAATACGTTTCAGCTAATTACAATCCGAAGTTTCGCAAACTTCAGTAATAATTGTTTCTGTCCAATTTCTTTAAAGAAAATAGTGGCCTTGATATCAGGTTTATTACCTTCCAGGCTCAGCACTTTTCCAAATCCGAAACGTTCGTGTTCAACTTCCATCCCGGCTTGCAGGTTCGTAGTATCTGATGGTGCAAATCCGGCGCTGGGCACATGGGCTTTAGCTAGTAATGAAGTGGTTTTGACGGGGGTTGTTGCAGCAGGGCGTGGTTTCGAGAAGGTGTCGCTTCGTTTGGTCCATTCGGCGCGTTCATCGTCAAAAAACGAACTGCTGCTGGTAGCCGGTTTGGCTGTGAAATCTAATTCCAGGTATTGGGCATCGATTTCGTCAAGGAAGCGACTGGGTTCGCAGCTGATCAGGGTGCCGAATTTAAAACGCGAAGTTGCATAACTAATATTCAACTTACGTTCGGCCCGGGTTACAGCCACATAAAACAGGCGTCGTTCTTCTTCCAGGTCGGTTCGAGAATTGAGCGACATTTGTGATGGAAACAAATTTTCTTCGAGGCCGACAACAAATACATGCGGAAATTCGAGCCCTTTTGCTGAATGGATGGTCATGAGCGAAACGGTATCTGCATCCGGGTTTTTGTCCTTGTCGTCATTGGTCAACAATGCAACATCCTGCATAAATACACTCAGACTCTTATCCTCAATATCTTCACGTTCCGAAAATTCCTTGATACCATTCAGCAGTTCCTGGATATTCTCGTAACGGTTCAGCCCTTCAACCGATTTATCTTCATATAAGTCCTTTAATATTCCTGAATGCTGGGCTATATGCAATGCAGCTTCGTAGGCCGACTGGTTCTTTACCAATACCTGGAAACTTTGTATCATAGTAGCAAAAACACCAACCGAAGCTGAGCTTCTTCCATCAAGGTATTTTGAGGGGTTGATGATCACTTCCCAGGGTGTCGTCATGTTTTGATCGGCACTCAATATAATGCGGTCGACCGTAGTATCGCCTATGCCTCTTTTGGGATAGTTGATCACCCTTTTCATCGCCTCTTCATCGGCGGGGTTTATGGTCAGCCTGAAATATGAAATCAGGTCCTTGATCTCTTTGCGCTGGTAGAAGGAGAGGCCGCCGTATATTTTATAAGGTATGTTTAATTTGCGCAGGCCCTCTTCCATCGAACGCGACTGCGCATTGGTGCGGTAAAGGATGGCAAAATCGTGCCAGTTCATACCTTTGGTGCTGCGTTCCTGTAAAATGCTTTCAGCCACTATTTTACCTTCTTCATTATCGCTGAAAGCGCGCATTACCCTGATTTTATCCCCCGCTTCTTTTTCAGAAAAAACGTTCTTTTTAAGCTGATCCTGGTTGTTGGCAATGATACTGTTGGCCACATTGACAATATTTTGGGTCGAACGGTAATTCTGTTCGAGCTTAAATATCTTCAGATCGGGGTAGTCCTTCTCGAAGTTGAGGATATTTTGGATGTTTGCACCGCGAAAAGCGTAAATACTTTGCGCATCATCGCCCACCACACAAATGTTCTCGTTGATGGCTGCCAGTTTTTTAACGATCAGGTATTGCGAAAAATTAGTATCCTGATACTCGTCTACCATCAGGTATTTAAACTTGTTTTGGTATTTGTAAAGTACA
>CAIPPO010000185.1 GCA_903866915.1 uncultured Mucilaginibacter sp.
GCACAAAAACTGCACCAGATGGTTGCGCCCAAAGCTTTTCATCGATCGTTCAACCAGCGACCATGTTAAAAGGTGGGAATTGTTGTGTGCAACTGGCGTTGTCCTTGCCCGGTTACCCGCAGGTTTTCCGCCCGGATTACCGGCAAAGAACGCAGCCGGTGGGTAATGATAGCCGCAGCTTTCAATCCTGTCGCATTTGCCAACGTGGTCGGCAAGGTAGGCGCCTGTTTCAGAATCAATATATCGTTTGAAAGTATCGCGACGGTTTTTGCATTGGGGGCACATGTAACGGGTAGCGCTACCTTTATAAGGTTCGAGCATATAACGATGGTGCATGGTGAAATGAAAGGGTAATGTTGTTGAGATAGCAATTGAAAGGGTACAGGCAGGTTGTGGGTTTGGGGGTTCCTGTTCCTTCCGCTTTTGTGTTACACTAAACCGGAAGGAACAGGAACGCAGGCGGTTTATCTGGCAGCCTTCTTTATTAAACGGTCAACCTGTTGAAACGACAGGCCAAACTTTGCGCCAATTTCTTTTAGGGTTAAACCCTCGGCACGCAGTTTTACAACTTCGTCCATATGGTCGTTTCCCTGGCCGTATTTGGCTTTACGCAGGTGATCGCCTTCAACACCAAATCCCTGAAATTCGTATTGTAAAAAGTTTAAAGGTTTATTAATACGGCAAATACAAACGTTGGTACTGCCATAAACCTGGTCAGTATTTCGTTGCTTTATTTGCTTCAGATAGCGCATGCCCTTGTCAATTACGCTCTCGCCGATAGCAAAAGCACTATCGCAAAAATTCATCAACATCTTACTGCCCTGCAGATCGTTGCGGTTAATTTCCAGCGTCATATCCCGTTTGGGCGTATGCGCCAGCGCCAGAATACTTAGGTTATAGGTCTTTTTTAAAGCTTTAAGGTGCTTCATCAATGGCAGTGCATCTTTAGCACGCTCAGTCTCGTTGCGCAGGTAAGTAAGGTTATCAATAATAACAACCCTTGCGCCGGTTTGAACAATTGACTTTTCGAGTGAAGCGTTCAGGTAGTCGTCAAAATCTTTAAAGCCCGAAGGCAGGTCAATGCCCGGGTTCAATTCGGCGCGGTAAAAATTGTCTGTAAATTCGTAGTGATCCTGATATTCGACCGAATATCTGGCTTCAAATTGTTTCGAGGTCAATTCAAAGTCGCAATACAATACCGGTTGCGGTTCAGCCTCGCAAACAAAAGGCGATGCAGAATGGCCATTACTTATGGCGTTGGCAATTTGCACGGCAAGAATTGATTTACCGAGGTTACTATCGGCAAACAGGATACAAAGTTCGGTCTCGAACCAAAATTTATCGAACAGCATTTTTGGCACTGCATGCCGGCTGGCTTCCCTGAGCCAACCATTGGCGGTGTTAACAGTAAACAGTTCTTCATCTTCTGCGGCAACCAGGCGTTCGCAGTAAGGTGGTAGTTGGGCTGAGTTGGAGTGAAACTGGTTCGTAGCCGATTGATTAGGTTGTAGCATATTTTTGTTGATTAGGTTATTACAGGTTTAAAGGATCAGACCGATCCAATGCCTTTACTGATGTAAAGAAAATACCTCCCTATAGCCAATTATAGTATTGACTTTGATTGCGCTTGCAAAAGCGAACCTTTATAGACTATGTTTTGATTATTCCTTCCGGTTTGGAATATAACAAAAGCGGAAAATGTGGAACTGGCGATAAAAATATCCGAGAGGGATAGTCAAATATAAAGATATCTATTTTATTTTAAAGAATATTCTTTGTTACTTTTTTTGAAAAGCCTGTTTATGAGGCAGATAATTTTTTCAAAATTTTATTTAAACCAACTAAACCGATGCAATTACTTAGCTTACAAAAAACAATGATTTATGACTTAATAGTTAAAAAAGGATTTTCTCCAGCAAATTCGATTGGGCATCTTATTTTTTTTTTTTGGCGTTATCACGAATATCATTATTGCGTTATTTATCACTCCAGACAATGCTGAACACATTTGGGAAGCGGTAAAGCAAATGTTTACCGGCTTTTTATTGAAGTAATATTCCGGAGTTTTCGCACAAAAAGCGGAAGGAAGAAACAGGGGTATTAGCTGGTGCGAAGCGCTATTGCCTCCTTGCGATTGCCACGTCGGCTCCAATCCACACATCCAGCGCATGCTCCTCGCAAGGACAGGGTATTACAAATTGCCATCCGGGCCATCCTTTAATCCGACGAATCGTGGTTCAGACCAAATTCTCCAATGCCAAATGACGCGCATCAAATGCCCTAATGACTCATTGACTCAACTGTTTCCTCCAACTCCTTATACCATTCAACCCCATATTTGCGGATGAGCGGATCTTTGAGAAATTGGTGGACATGCACTTTCAGCTCGTCGCCGAAGGCGCAGGCGGGGCTGCAGATGTGCCAGCGGTCGTAGTTAA
Source organism: uncultured Mucilaginibacter sp. (assembly GCA_903866915.1). Lineage (GTDB taxonomy): Bacteria > Bacteroidota > Bacteroidia > Sphingobacteriales > Sphingobacteriaceae > Mucilaginibacter. The sequence goes on from CAIPPO010000185.1 coordinate 2,439, forward strand.
GCACATCAAACTCGGGGTATTTGGTGATGCGGATGGGGTATAGGTGGCATGAAATTGGTTTCTTCCAGTTAATAACACCTTGTTCCCAGGCTTTTTCGATGGCGCATTTGGTGATGCCATTCTCCCAGATTACATAAGCACATTCTTTATTGGTATCTACGCAGGGTGTGGTATAGTCGCCCTCAAAATCGGTTACATGGGTGCCTTGCTCCTCGATGGTGGCAATACCTTTCGGGGTCATAAAAGGTTTTACTTTAGGATAGATCTCATCCAGAATTGCCAGCTCATCATGATTTAGCGGCGCGCCCGAGTCGCCCTCAAGGCAGCAGGCCCCTTTGCACTTGTTGAGGTTACAAACAAAGTTTTCACGAACTACATCTTCGTGCACTAATACACTGCCTACTTCAATCATTGACCGCTGATTTGTTTTTCCCGATAGCTATCGGGATCATTGATTCCGTTGATATTTTAATTTTTCCTGAACACGTCTTTCAGACTTCCAATCAATCCGTATTGGTACTTACCGGGTTGAGCGGGTATTTTAAGCCCGAAGTGGATATCAGATCCATCGTTAAACTGCCAACAATTAATTCCACATGAGCCTTAACGGGGATGCGGTTATTGTCGTCGGTGATCCAAAGATACAGTTTACTGTCTTTTCTGAAAATTCGGCCGGGTATAATAGTGGGGTTAAACTTTAAACAGTTGAAGGTTCCAACCGGGCATTTTACCTGTTCTTTGCCGAGGTAGGTAACCGTAAGCGATTGTATACCATCTTCTAAAAAATATTTGAGTTCAATCTTCTCGCCAATTTTTAATTTTGAAACGTCGATACAACGGGCAAAATAGTAGGCCGAAACAAAATCAAAAACCTTGCCGCTAAAGGGATAATTACCCTTCATGGCCCTGATCACATTTTTATCGTGGTCAAAGGTTACCCTATCGGTATGCTTATAGTTTGATTCGTGTCTGTTCTCGGTATAAAAATTTGGCACCAGTGTTTTCTGATCGACAAAACTTTCATACCGATTGCGCACTTTATAAAAAATATCAAATGTGCCGGCGGTAAAACCGTCGGCTATGATATGGTACCCGGGCAGGTTATCAAATTTAACGGGGCTATCCTCAACGCGCAGGTGTGCCTCGGCAGCAGTAAATATGCCGTATTTGAGTTTATATCCCAGCTTTTCGCCGCTCTTAAAAACGGGGTCTATTATTTGTTCCTGGGCAGATGCCTGATTAAGGCAGATGGTAACAAGAAAGAATGCAAAAAAATATCTCGTCATTAGCTACCTGGAATTTGAGGCGATCATGGTTCCTTACGTTTATATATCGGTACTGTTGAGCATGGTTCGCCAAACATAATACTTTTGGCAACCGGCGTTAGTTTTCTGGTTAATTCAACGTACGCGGAAACTGGCACTTCGGTATCGCCACACCCTTTAATAACGATACGCTGATCGCGATATTGCTCAACATCGAGGCTGGCCAGCGCCTTTTCAAATAACACGGTTTCTAAGACAGCTGCATCACCAAATACAACTTCTTTAACAAAAGGCGACAGTTTATTGGCAATGAGCATATACGCCCAGGCCGGTACAATTGCGTCTTCAGTACAGGTAATTGCCACGTTTTTACCGGTGTATTGTGCCCAGTCATGCTCTTTCACAAACTCCCTGAAATCTTTCTCGCGCAAGATCAACCCCATGTACAGGTTATCTTTGATATCGTAAACCATACGTTCGCCCGCAGGGTAAAAGGAAGCTGGGTCGAGTGTAACCAAACCACTTTGGGCAACCTTATTCACAAAATTTTCCTGGATCTCCATTGCTTATCAACTAAAAGCAGCAGACTGAACACTGCCATAAAACAAAATATCCGGCAGTGGTGCTAAACCATTGCCGGATACAAAGTTAATTCAAAATCTCTTATAAGAACTTGGCCCGGTAATCTTTTACATTCGCCTTATCTTTCAGCGACTCAAATATTGCTCCTTGCGAGCGTTGGAACAGGGTTTGGGCAATTTGGGTTCGTTCTCTAACACCATTGTTAAGCGATGGTGCATTGATGAAATTATCCAAGGCAAAAACGTATACCCCATGTTCGCCTTCAACCGGAGCCGATATTTTATTAGGTTTTGAACCGAAAATAGTACCAACTACTTTGTATTCAAGCGCAACACCAGGTATTACAGGGTTGCTGAAAACAATATTTTGTACCGGTACAACTTTGCTGCCCGCTTTTTGAGCAACCTGATCAATATTTGATGAACCGCTTGCAGCTGCCTGTAACTTCCCGATCAGGTTTTTGGCTTTCACATGGTTACGCACCGCTGCTTCTATCTGCTTCTTCACCGCATCCAGTGGCAAAGTGCCTTTAGGTTTGATGGTAGTTAACACTGGAACAATGTATTGGTTACCTGCTTCAAAAACCTGGTCGCCCAAATCACCTTTATCAGCTTTAAAGGCCCACCTTACTAATTCACGTGCATTATCCAACCCGGGTAACGAAGCGGCCAATGGCTGGACGTCAGTCGCAGTCTTTTTAGCTAAACCTTCTGCCTTAACTTCGGCATCGAAATTATCTTTGTTTAATTTACCCAAAAATGCAGTGGCCTTACTGTAGGCAACAGTTTGCGTCTTGCTGCTTGGTACAATAGGTTTATCAACAATTGCAAATTCAGCAACTTTCGACGAACCTTTTTGATCTTCGATCTCGATGATATGTACGCCAAACTGAGAAACAACAGTTGTCAACTGTCCTTTTCTACCGGTAAACGCTGCATCTTCAAACGGTGGCACCATCTTACCGCGACCAAAAAAGCCCAGTTCGCCGCCGTTTTCACCCGAACCCTTGTCGGCTGAGTACAAGCGGGCCAGATCAGCAAATGGTGTTTTACCGCTTTCGATGACTTTCTTGATCGAATCGGCTTTAGCCTGAGCAGCAGCAACGCCACCGGCGCCGGTCTGTATCAAAATATGACGAGCTTTAACTGAATCGGGACCGGTTTTAGAATCAACCAACTTGGCTATCTTATAGCTTCCACCTGCAAGATAAGGACCATAAACAGTTCCTTTAGCTTGATCGAACAACACACTATCCAATTTCGCGTCACCCGTCTGACCCTTCTTTTTGAAGGCAAGAGCAGATTTAGTTTCAGCATTAACCTGCACAAATAACGAGTCGTTGGTACTGGATTTCAATTGCGGCAATAACTTTTCTACGTCGGCCTTTACCGCTGCTGAATCATCTTTTGAAGGCGCAGCATTAAAGGCTACATAATCAAAAGTTCGGGTTTCATCGGTATTTTTAAACTGGCTTTTATGCTCATCATAATAGCTTTGATAATCATCATCAGTCAATGTTATCTTGTTATCAGGTATAGAAGCATAGTCAAGGCTCACATATTTAAAATTCGCCAGTTTATTGCGGTTGGTGTAATCATCCTGGGCATCCAGTGAATTTATATACAAGCCATTTGTAGTAACGGATATAAATTTCTGAGCCAGTTTATTTTTACTCAACTGGAGTAAGAAACTCTCCCATTGCAAACGGGTAGGGTCGTCGGCTTTAGCAGCTTTCATGTTTTGTTCAAAGTTGCTCAATTTGGCCTTATCGACTTTGCCGGTCTTAGGGTCGCCAAAATACTGGACTATCTGTTGATCAGGTTCATTACCATTCACCAAAGCGGCAGCTTCATCCGGACTAACTACCAGGCCTAATTTATCGATCTCTTTATTCAGGATGATCTGGCTTACCTGCTGATTCCAAACCATATCCTGCAGGTAAGAAGTAAACTGCCCGCTTAATTCCTGCTGACCTGATTGCTGTTTAGCCTGATCAAATTGCTTTTGAAAATCCTGGTAGGTTATTTTTTCGCCATCTACTTCACCAATTTTATTCTGGTCGCCCTTTAAAAATGACGAGCCGATCTGTGAAGCAAAAGAAATGATAAAAAGTAGCAGCGCGCCGCCAATCACGATCACTAGTATCTTGCCCATGCGCTCGCGCAAAAAATTCATTACTCCCATATTGTATTGTATAATATTTTAATGTTTCATTTTGAACCTGAAGCCCTGAGATAAACTTATCATGCTGTGTTTATCTGGAATCTCTGTTCAAAAGAGGGCGCAAGATACAACTTTTAGCAAAAAAATAAACAGAAAAATTCTTCTAAAAAAGCAGGTATTATTTGGTTGGAACATCCTGGCTATTAACATGCAAGATAGCCGTAGATGGGCCAAATCGCCAATGGTTAAGGGCTTCGTCGCTGGTAAAATTCATACCATCGAGCAGGCTGCCATCGGTCATTTGTACATGAACCGGTTTATCAGACCTGATCTGTTTCGTGTTTTCGTCCCAGATCAGTTCTTCCGAATTAAAGGTTTCGCCTTTCACGTTAGTGCCTACTACATTTTTACGCATTTCAATTACTTTTTCATTTACCCGTCGAATCGCATAGTCAGATGTAATGGTGCAGGTTTGTTGAAGGCTGTCGTTATAAAAGATCACTTTTACACCCCTGGGCATTTCGGTGTAAGGCTTGGTGTTTTGCTTGCCGTCTTTGGTAGTCGAATAATCAAGCATCAAAGGCGCTGTCATGTGCGCCTTAACCTTAGCTGAATCGCTGTAGATCACATCAATATCGGTAAAGCGCTGTACTGGTTTATTAACTTCAGCTGCCGATATCTTTTGGAGGTCTTTCAAATCATTCTCACAACCCGTTAAGGAAAGCGAAGTGGCGATAATTACCGCCAGGATCAAGCCCGTTAATAATTTCGCCCTGCCCATCATGCGAATTAATCGAACTTGTAGCGCTGGAACCAGCGGTCGTTAAGCGTAAATGACAGGTGGAAATTGACGTAGTTTTCTTTAACCAAACCATTGGCAATGGTACCCCGCTGACCGATCTCGGTCGAAATATTCACTTTATAAAAAGCTGATGAAGCGCGGTCATGCGGCAGTGGAATGCCAAGGCCCAGCGTTACAGCCTGCTTTTTAATATCAGTATTGTTAATATTCAGGTAAGTATCTTCGTAGATGAACCCCAACTGATAGCTCATAACGAGGAGGTGGTTGGATAATGCATTGGGATTGGGTGTTATTTGTCCGCCGATATTAATTGTACGGCTGTTTTGCAAACCTGCATTTACTCCACCTATAGAAAGGTTAGACCAGTTGGCGGTTGTATAATCGACCCCGATTAAATAGGATGCTCCGCTTTCAAACGCCGCTTCTTTTTGATACGATATGCCATAGTGATTTATCCAGGGCAGCTGAATTTTCGATTTGGTATTTTGTCTATTGATCAAACTGTCGGTAGGTACGTTCTCGTTCCCGTTGGTATCAAAATAATACTGACTTACGATAAATGAGTTCTGGACGTTGATCTTATTACCTACAGAAGCAGAATACCCAAAAACGAGGTGCTTGGTGGCCGAAAAATCAAAGGTGTATTGTGTACCATAGTCAAAATTAAATCCTCCGATATGGTTATCCTGCTCGATGCGTGAGTTGAGGAAATTGCTTAGCGTAGGAATCTCTGTCGATTGATCTTCTTTTAAGTTTCCAAAAATATAGGAGGCATTGGCGCCAATAGTCAGGTGCTTGCCTATCCCAAAACCATACCCAATGTAAGCCTTTGAAAGACTACCTTCACCTGTATAGGAATATTTGACAGTATTTGTATCAGTTGGCGATGAAGTACCAAAACCGTTCGGAGAACTTTGCACATAATTATAACCCAACTCGGTATAGGGAACCAAACCCAGACCCAATGCCGAGTGACGGGTAATCGGGAACGCAAATGCAATATGACTTAGTCTTGTATTCGATGTCTTCTCGCTGCCAAAGCCGCTTTGGCTCAAAGTAAGCGAGTTAGAATAAAACCCGGCGTCAATAACTGTAAAATTGATATTTCCGTAGGCTGCAGGATTAACGATATTAATGGCGTTGAAACCGCCTATTGTATTGGTGGCAGTAGCGATCCCTCCCATGCCTATATTTTGCGGAAACAGCTGCGAGTCGAAATCACCGATACCATAACGTGAATATGGAGAACTGGTAGTAGCGGTAGACTGCGATCTTGCTTCCAGTATACAAATAGCAAGTAAAAATGTTATAAAGAGCCTTGTATATTTAATCATTATTAGTTTGTATAGCTGCGTTTAATCCCTTCAGAACCAAATAAGGCTCAATTTTAACATAGGGGGCAAAGATGCTATTTTTCAACAGAGTATCAAAAAAAATACTGTCACCCCCGGTTAGTATAATATTAGCGCCAGGCTGCTTTGCCTGGTATTGTTCAATGAAGCCTAAAAGCTCAAATTTGATCCCGTTCTGCACGCCTGAGCGTAAAGCCGATTCGGTATCATTGCCCTGTTCGGCAGCAAAATCTTTATCTGCACTTAATAGCGGCAGCGCATCTGTATAGTTATTTAATGCTTTATAACGCATATTTAATCCCGGTGATATACTGCCGCCAAAATAATTTCCGTAGGCATCCACATATTCATATGTAATTGCGGTGCCTGCATCTATTACCAGGTTATTTTGACCGGGATATAGCTGATAGGCGCCTATCACAGCTGCTAATCTGTCGAGCCCCAATGTCTTTGGGCTCTGGTAATGGTTATGTACGCCGGCGGTTATATCGGAATTGAAATATTCAAGTTTGATTTTACTTTCAATTTCGCCCCTCCATGCTTCACTCTCCTTCCGCACTGACGAGATGATACCACGTTTCACGCCAAACTTTTCTATCAATTCATACAATTCTGAACTATTTACATCCCGGTTGCTCCCGAAATACAACAATTCGTTCTGCTTAAAAACTGCAACTTTGATTAAGGTATTGCCAATGTCAATAACCAGGTTTGCCATCAGGCCCTTACTAAAGATAAGATGGATTCAAAAATAGCCAGCCCATCCTGATTAGCGAGCAAAGCATCAGCAGCGCGTTCGGGGTGTGGCATCATGCCAAAAACATTACGTTCTTTATTACAAACGCCGGCGATATTCTGTACAGATCCATTTGGATTTGACTCGTTGGTTATGTTTCCAAACTCGTCGCAATACCTGAACAGTATCTGGTCGTTATCATTTAACTCCTTTAAGGTATCACTATCAACAAAATAATTTCCTTCCCCGTGGGCGATAGGTATTTTCAATGCACGCTGCAGATCGATCTGAGAAGTAATCAACGAATCATTTGTTTGTGTTTTCAGATAAATGTTACTGCAATTGAATTTACGGTTGGCGTTGTGCAATAAAGCACCCGGAACCAGGCCAGCTTCGGCTGCGATCTGAAAACCATTGCAAATGCCAAAAACATACCCACCTTTGGCAGCAAATTGTATTACTTCCTGCATGATAGGCGAAAAACGGGCTATGGCGCCCGAGCGCAGGTAATCACCGAAAGAAAAACCACCCGGCAGCACAATAAAATCGGCTCCCTGCAAATCGTGATCCTTATGCCAGAGCCGAACAACCTGCTGGCCCATAATAGTTTCTAATACATGGATGATATCTTCATCACAATTAGATCCTGGAAAAATTACTACTCCGAATTTCATTTGATTGGTATGTTTTAAGCAGTGAAAATAACCGCAACAGCTAGTTGACTTTCTCGATCCCCTTGTGGGTTTCCCGCTACAAAACTAACATAACCAGAGAAATTAGCACGAATCTATTCGTTAAAAAGTGTTAAACTGAAAATAGATAATACTGGCCAACAGCAAAATATAGAGACTCTCATAAAACCAACGGTAGTTGGCATAAAGAAAATAGTAGGCAAAAAAGAAAGCAACCGGCACCGCGCAAAGTAAAAAATGGTCTAGATGAAAATCAGGGCGGATATAAAACGAAAAACCGGCGATGAGCATCATTACGAAGAGTAATTGCAGCGACTTACGGGTTTGTACAAAGCTCTTAAAGAAATTTTGTTGCAATTTGAAAAACCCAAGCAACAGGATACAAGAAACAGGAATGAGCACCAAATAATTGAGATAGTTGAAATTGATAACTACCTGAAATTTAGCGGCCAGGGGCAGCCAGATCGCAAGAAACTGGGGCATTGCATCGCCAAGGTAATAGGATACTGCAAGAAAAAAGAATATGGTGGCAAAACCAATGATACAGGCTACCCATTCGCGCCAGTTAAATGGCCTGAAAATACTCAGAGCGATCCAAATGGTTAAAAACAGGTAAATAAAAGGCAGGTAAAAAAGTGTACCAATAGCAACAATCATACCCAGGTCATACGAAATAGACTTGGCGTCATCGCCCTTATAAAAGCTAAACATTTTAAAAAGCATCCAAATAACCAGGAAGTTGCAGACCAAGGGTGCACCCAGCATCAGAAACGGCGTAAACAAACTGGTGGCAGTAACATACATTAGCCCCGGTAAAAAAGTCGATTTTCCCAACAGGTTATGATAATTAACCAGGTAGTTAACCAGCAACGCTTGTATATAAACCAATACAGCAGCAATAGATATATCGACAAGCGGGGGCAGCTTATATTGATAAGCTTTTGATAAATGCAGACGCGAAAAAAGTTCCGCAAATGGGAAATCACCTTCGGAAGGAATAGCCGGCAACACACTCAGCCGAAGAACTGCCAGGATCAGCGCCAGCCAAAGCATATTCAGCGGGTTATAGGATCTGAAAAGTTTGATCATAGCGGCGTATTACGGGGCAATATTAACAGAAAAACTGCTTATGCAGAAATAAGGCCGGAATTGGCATACTGTTTTACCAGATTATCGATGATTAAACCGGTCTCGTCCGGGAAAAATACTTCAACTCTTTTTGGATCGTCGATCCATGCATTTGCCTGATCAATGAAAGCACCATTGATCGTATCAATTACGGGTACGCCTAATCTTGATGCTGCAAGCGCATTGCATTGTTGCTCGTATTGGCCGGTCATCGGTATCATCAATACTTTCTTTTTCAGAAAAAGAGCCTCTGCCGGACCCTCAAAACCTCCACCGGTAAGCAGGCCCTCACAACTGGCCATGCTTGTGTTGAAGGCATCGTTATTCACCGGGAATATCTGCACATTGCCTTCGCGGTAGGCTTCTTTCTGGCGCTTTGAAAATACCTGCCATTCTACGTTACGTGTTTGTTTCAAATATTTCAACAGAAATTTGTCATCGTAGGCAGGCAGATACACCGTATAATGTCCCTTATTGGTTGGCGTCAATTGCCTGATACCACTCCGTATAACTGGGGTATGGATAAAATTGTCATATTGCTCAAAATGGAAACCAATATGGTGCGTCGTCGGCGAATAATATTTGAACAGCCATTCGGCATAGTTCCATTTGGCAGGTCTTGGTGTCTTTTTTGAGATGAAAGAGCATTGGTGACTTAGCGATACCGAAGGCAATTTTTGTACACAGCAAGCCCATGCACTAACTGGCTCAAAGTCATTAATGATCAAATCGTATTGCTTCAGGGGCAGGCTATGTATATCGCGCCAAAGCTGGCGCAGGTTCATCAATTTATAGGTTGCCCAGTTATCGACCCCCCCTTTTGTGCCAAAAACAAAACTGAAACCATGCAGCCGGTATTTTAGCGGCTGCGATAACGAAACTTCTGCCTCTGTACCGCTAATAAGCAAATCTACTTCGCCATACTCCTGCAATAAAGGAACGATCTCGCGTGCCCGGCTTATGTGGCCGTTACCGGTACCCTGTATGGCATAGAGTATTTTCACTTCGTGGTTGAAATTTGGAATGGTGCAATTTGCAATGTTGATGCAGTTATTAATTGAATCGTTCTATTTGTAAAGTAACAACAAAATTAACAGCCTGTTCATTTGCTGCCAAGCAAATTTTCTAACATTACAAATTACAACAATATTAATGCACCTCCAATTTAAAACGCTCCAGCAGGTTCTTTACGTCAAGCATGGCATCCAGGTCTTCTGCATCGGTAACATCTTCATCGTCATTGTCCGACTTAAAACTATCGGCTTCGTAGTTGAATATCGTCCATTCATTGTGGTGATATTCCAAAGCTGTCAGGCTTTCAACCCAGTCGCCTGAATTAAGGTAGGTTACAGATCCGGATTTATCAGTCGACTGAATTTCCCTGATTTCAGCCTGGTGGATATGTCCGCATATTACATAGCTGTAATTCTTTTCAACAGCCAGGTCGGCTGCGGTCTGTTCAAACTGGTTGATAAATTTTACGGCATCCTTAAAACGGCCCTTAACTTTTTGTGAAAAACTCATTTTCTCGCGACCAAGCTTTGTCAAAAACCAATTGGTAAGACTATTGATGAGTATGAGGGTATCATAACCTACAGCACCTAATTTAGCCAGCCACTTAGAATGCTGCATTGTAACGTCGAACACGTCGCCATGAAATACCCAGGCCTTTTTACCATCAATATTGAGGATAATTTTATTGCGCAGATGGAATGACCCAAGATCGAAATCGGCAAACTTGCGCAGCATCTCATCGTGGTTGCCGGTCAGGTAATGTACAGGTACCCCATCGGTTACAAACTTCAGGATTCGGCGTACCACCTTCATATGACTTTCGGGCCAGTATGATTTACTGAACTGCCAGATATCAATAATATCGCCGTTCAATATCAGCATTTTAGGCTTGATACTTTTTAAGTATTTGAGGAGCTCCTTAGAATGGCACCCATAGGTACCCAAATGCAGGTCGGAGATCACGACGATGTCTACTTCACGTTTTGCCATAAAAATTTAGGGGGATAATATGCCTGTCGGCGGGATTTGCCGGTTATTTGATCTGAGGATCTGGGTGTATGACGACTATTCGTCGTCATCTTCCTCATTAACTTTTAATTCATAGGGGCTGAGGTAAAATATGCCTAATAACAAAAGCAATCCAACAGCAACCAAATACGCTAACTCAAAATTCATATAGGGATATTTCACAAATGTCAACAACTCAGATTATCTGAATATTAAGACTATATGAAATTAAAAAGGTTTCATCCCTGGCGAAATTTATTTTCTATTCGGTTTAATTGCCGAATATGATGTTTTAAATGGATAAGGATAAATTTAAACCACTGTGCAGCGTTCAACAAACCCAGGCGTGGGTGCTTGACCCGCTTATTTGGCTTTGAATCAAATATTAGTTTCGCTACCGCATCTATGCGTTTACGACATTTAACGATCAGGTTTCGAGCCTCTTCTTTACTGATCTTTTTAACAGGGCTTTTTTCCAAAATAGCCGGTGGCACCTTTACCCTGCCGGGGAAAATGCCAAAGGTAAAAACAAACACTCCGATAGGCGTACGCCCCCTGGTTGTTGGCACACAACTGCTGGTGGTACACTTTTCAAGCGCTATGCTTGAACCGAGAGTGGCCTGCATAATATGTGAATAAACTTCGGCATAGGACCAGCCGCCGCCATTAGGGCTACGATCGAACAGCTCATCGGAAATAGCATCAAGGCGATTACGGTATTCGTCGAGTGCAGCCTCTATAGCGCGGCGTTCAGCTTCTACAGTCATGATACAGGTATTAGAGCAATAAAGTTAATTCTTTTAAATTTCTGATTTGCATCGGCACATCTTCTGGCTTTTTCAAACCATTGGGGTTGAAAAAAATAGCGTCCATCCCAAAATTCAGGGCGCCATAAACATCGGCCTCCAGGCTATCGCCTATCATCAAACTTTCAGTTACTGTGGCACTGGCAAGTTTAAGCGCATGTTCAAAAATAGCTTTGTCGGGTTTGTTTGCGCCTACAACCTCGGATATGATGACGTGTTGAAAATAACCGGCAATGTTAGAACCACTTATTTTTGTCTCGGTAGATTCACGAAAACCGTTCGAGATCAGGTGCAGGATATATCTGGATCGCAGGTATTCCAAAGTTTCATACGCCCCCGGGAACAAATTGGTCTTGGTTGGGCACAGATTAACATAGTGGTCTTCGAAGCCTGCAGGCATCAATGTCGCTGTTATACCCAATTCAATAAAAGTCTGCTTAAATCGCGCTTCCCGCAATTGTTCTTTTGTGATTTTACCGGTGTGATAGTCGGCCCATAGCCGATGATTGTTGCGGGTATAAGTTTCTATGAACAGATCGGGCGAATGCAATCCGAGGTCCTTTAATCGGTAAACCAGGTATAATTCATGCAAAGTCTCTTCTGCATTCTTATCAAAATCCCAAATGGTATGATCGAGGTCGAAAAAAAGATGCTTTTTTAATACGAAATGCGAAGTGTTGTTAGCGGAATTCATCTGGAGTAGTACCTGCAAAACTACACATTTTTTAATGCGGAATCCGCAGCGCTGGATGCGAAATGAGTAGGGTTAATATCAAAATATGAATTGTCAAATGCGGAAAGCGGATGCAGGATTACAAAAACCAGTTATTAGCCCAAACACCCAATAATATAGGGCAACATTAAAAATTCCCGTTCGGAATCCGGCATCCGGATTCATTTCACAATCGGCACTTCGCCATTCGCGTTCATATCACTTTCTCCCCAAATGCCAAATCTCCGGCGTCACCTAATCCCGGAACGATATATGCTTTCGAGGTCATTTCTTCATCGATGGCACCTATCCAAAGATGGGCCTTGGGCAGATTAGCCTTCACATGTTCAATTCCTTCAGTACTGGCTATAATGGCGGCTATGTGTATCTCTTTTATCGCATAGGTTGCTATCAATTGTTTACAAACTTCAACCATACTTCTACCCGTAGCTAACATCGTATCACATAGAATCACTACCCGCCCATCAAGGTTAGGTGTTGCAATGTGGTCGATGTTGATGATAAAATCGCCGTTTTTTCTGACTTTACGGTAAGCGGTAATAAATGCAGAAGGCGAGCCATCAAAAAAGTTTAAAAAACCCTGGTGGAAGGGTAGTCCGGCCCGCAGTATAGTACCCAAAACCGGCTGCTCCCGGGGTACATTTACGCTGGCTATGCCAAGCGGCGTTTGCACCTCGCTGCCGATATACCTTAGTTTTTTGCTGATCTCATAGGCCAAAATTTCACCAATGCGCTCCTGGTTTCTACGAAACCGCAGTTGATCCTGCTGGACGGTGACGTCACGCAACTCGGCCAGGAACTTGTTAGCAATCGTGTTGGTTTTGTTGAGCACGAAAAACATGCATAAATCTAAGGGTTTTACACGCAATTTTTCTAAAACGATCATAGTATTAATTGGTTAATATTGAATCGATTCGGGTACTGATTTCACTAACAAACGAAATGTATTTGAATTGAGTTTTCTAATTGTTAACCTATTTTTTTACCGTATCAAAAACCACCTTTCGGCTTAGTTTTGGCATCATTAATTCGTACTTTTGCAATTAACCTATGGATTTCAAATTAACCTCTATTTACCAGCCCACGGGCGACCAACCCGAAGCCATTAAACAACTGGTACAGGGTATTAACAATAACGATACGTATCAAACCCTGCTCGGCGTTACAGGCAGTGGAAAAACATTTTCAATAGCAAATGTTATTGCCCAAACACAACGTCCTACCCTTATTCTGAGTCACAATAAAACACTGGCGGCTCAGCTATATGGGGAGTTTAAACAGTTCTTTCCCGAAAATGCCGTTAACTATTTTGTATCGTATTACGATTACTATCAGCCCGAGGCATTTATACCAACTACAAATACTTATATTGAAAAGGATTTAGCGATCAATGAAGAGATTGAAAAACTACGTTTGCGTACAACCTCTGCGCTAATGTCGGGGCGGAGAGATGTGATCGTGGTATCGTCTATTTCCTGTATTTACGGTATGGGAAACCCGGATGATTTTAAAGATTCGGTATTCCGTTTTGCAGTAGGCACCAGAATCAGTCGGAATGCTTTCCTTCACCGTTTAGTTGAAATATTGTATGCCCGTACGACAGCAGATTTTAAACGCGGTACCTTTAGAGTTAAAGGTGATATAGTAGATATTTACCCAGCCTACCTGGATTATGCCTACCGGGTATCCTTTTTCGGCGATGACATCGAGGAGTTAAGTACGTTCGACCCTTCGACCGGCAAGACGATCGAAAAAACCACTCACATGGTGGTTTTCCCCGCAAACCTGTATGTAGCACCACGGGAGCGTTTTACCCAATCGATCTGGGCCATACAGGAAGAACTGGAAGTACGTAAAAAGCAATTTATCAACGACCAGCGTTTCCTGGAAGCAAAACGCCTGGAAGAAAGGGTGAATTACGACCTGGAGATGATCCGTGAACTGGGCTATTGTTCGGGCATCGAGAATTATTCGCGGTTTTTTGATGGTCGCAAGCCGGGGGCACGCCCCTTTTGCCTGCTAGATTATTTTCCGGACGACTATTTAATGGTGATTGATGAAAGCCACGTTACGGTACCGCAGATCAGGGCGATGTATGGTGGCGACCGTTCGCGCAAAATTTCATTGGTTGAATATGGCTTTCGCCTACCCGCTGCACTGGATAACCGCCCCCTTAACTTTCAGGAGTTTGAAAGCCTGGCTCCGCAAACAATTTATGTGAGTGCAACTCCCGGCGATTTTGAGCTGGAGAAATGCGGTGGTGTTGTGGTTGAGCAAGTTATCAGACCAACCGGGCTATTGGATCCGGTGATTGATATCAGGCCGGTCATTAACCAGGTTGACGACCTGCTGGAAGAGGTGGACCAAACTATAAAACAGGGCGACCGTGTACTGGTAACCACATTAACGAAACGGATGTCGGAAGAACTGGCCAAATACATGGATAAGCTGGGTATCAAATGCCGGTATATTCACAGCGAAGTTAAAACCCTTGACCGCGTAGAAATTTTGCGTGGCCTACGCCTCGGTGAGTTTGACGTTCTAATCGGTATCAACCTGTTGCGCGAGGGACTGGACTTGCCTGAAGTTTCGCTGGTAGCTATCCTGGATGCCGACAAAGAAGGCTTCCTGCGTTCAGAACGTTCACTGATCCAGACCATAGGGCGCGCGGCACGTAACGACCGCGGCCGGGTGATTATGTATGCCGACAAGATTACTGACTCCATGCGGGTTACTATGGACGAAACCAATCGACGCCGCGAGAAACAGATTGCATATAACCTGGAACATGGCATTACCCCCAGGACCGTTGGCAAATCACGCGAAGCTATTATCGAACAAACATCGGTCATGGATTTTGTTGGTGGCGTACAGAAAGCTTACGTAGAAGCCGACTCGGTATCTCTTGCGGCTGACCCTATTGTACAGTACATGAACAAAGCCGATCTGAAAAAGGCCATCGAAAATACCCGGCGCGAAATGGTAACCGCCGCAAAAGACATGGACTTCCTCGGAGCCGCCAAACTCCGCGACGAAATGTTTGCCCTGGAAAAGCTGATGGAAGAAAGGTTTTAACTTTCCTGCGGCCCACTGCAATACCTTACCTTTTTCACAAGGGAAGGATAAGGATGGGGTTTTGAAATTTAAATGACTATCGCATGATGTAACATTGAACATTTCAAAGCGTCAAAAATTCCGTCGAAAAAACAGATGAAAACTTTTTTTGCGTTTTAAACTTATATTTGTACTCCAAAATTCATTCAGATGGAATTTATTCGTTTTCTATTCATAGCGATACTTGTCTTATATATTATTCGCGCCGCGGTGCGCCTTTTGCTACCCATGTTGTTTCAAAGCGTAATGAATAAGGCTCAGGATGCCCAGCAACAGCAATACCGCCACAATGCTCCGGAAGGAAAAGTAAGTGTCGATTTCGTTCCGGAAAAAAAGAAAAAATCAATACCTGATTCCGAAGGCGACTTCGTGGATTACGAAGATTTAAAATAGTATGCGAGACCCGCTGGAAAGACCTCCAATTTTTACGCGTCGCCACTACGGCACGCCCGAAACTTTCAACCTGATCGTAATTAACTATGCTGTGGTGGCCTTCGGCCTGATGGCATTCAGCACATCAAATCATAAGATCTACTGGTTTTTTTGGGTAGTTTTGGGGGTGTTAGCCCTCTATAATGCGTTCAATATCTACCGATACCGTGAAGAGTATAACAAAATAGCCATCATCGCTTATGTCATCAGCGTAGCGGGAATGAGTCTGTTATTTTTAATAGTCTGACCCATAAGCGCATCATTTCAACTGCCGAACAAAAATAAATTTCTATTCTAACTCAAATTTCTATTTTTGGGGGATTATATTTTTTTCACCTCATACAATTTAGATGGATAATTGGTTCAAGCGAAATGGTACCCACCTGGTTATCATCGGAATTTTAATAGCAATTTGTTTCTTTTACTTTACACCGGCCTTTCAGGGAAAGACATTAGGGCAATCTGATGTGATCGGGGCTGAATCTACCCAGACTGAGATCAACCATTATAAAGATAAAGATACTACCATATTATGGACCAACCAGATCTTCGGTGGCATGCCTACCTTCCAGATATGGGCCCCTTATCCGGATAACGTTACTACCTGGGTAGTTAAAGGTGTTACCACAGTATTGCCAAACCCGTTATACAACATTTTCCTATTGCTTTTTGGAGCGTATTTTCTATTTATTGTTTTGCGCGCAAGTCCCTGGCTTGCAGCTGCAGGCGCTGTAGCATTTACTTTTACCTCGTACAATATCATTTTGCTACTGGCCGGACATACCAATCAGGTTTTTGCTATCGCATTTTTCGCGCCAATTCTGGCAAGTATTATAATCACGCTTCGGGGAAAATACCTCTTGGGTGGATCATTAACTGCTTTGTTCCTGGCCCTGGAGATTCGCGCCAACCACGTGCAGATGACTTACTACCTGCTGATATCGCTGTTCATTTATATGGCGATCGAAGCCTATCATGCTTTAAAAAATAAAGCATCCCGCGACTTCCTGAAATCACTTACTTACCTGGCCGGCGCTGTAGCGATAGCCGTAGCTGTTAATGCTTCCTCGCTTTGGAGCACCTATGAATATGGTAAGGATACAATCCGTGGTCAGTCGAATCTTAAACAAAACACCAAGGAACCGAGCAACGGCCTGACAAAAGATTACGCCTATCAGTATAGTGAGACGGTTCCGGAATCAATATCATTCCTCGTGCCCTATGCAGCTGGTGGTAGTTCGCAAAACGAAGGCCTTGATCAAAATTCAGAGGTGGTAAAAGTACTCAAGGATAAAGGAATACCAGAGGATCAGGCCTACACAGCAGCTCAGCAAATCACGGGAAGTTTTCCAGGCATGTCAATCTATTGGGGCGAGAAACCATCAACCGCTGGTCCGGTTTATTTCGGCGCAGTAGTATTTTTCTTATTTATTTTTGGCTTATTCATCGTAAAAAATCGCATAAAATGGTGGCTCTTAGCAACAGTAGTATTAACTATTATGCTGTCTTACGGAGGTAACTTCCCATTTGTATCCGATTTTTTCTTTGATCATTTTCCACTCTATAACAAGTTTCGCGCTGTCGAATCGGTATTAGCCGTTACTGGTTTGTGCTTCCCCATTTTGGCAGTTTTAGCTGTCAATGAATTAGTTGAAACAACAGACAAAACCGAGCTATTCAAAAAACTGAAAATCTCTTTCTATATCACTGGTGGTATAACTTTGATTTTAATCATTGCACCCGGGTTTGTTTTAAACTTCCGGCCTTCTGGCCAAACCAATGGCATTGCAGCGTTGGCACAGGCAATGAAGGGCGATAACGGCGCAGCTAATGCCGTTGCAAGTGCGCTGATAAAAGATCGCCAAAATCTTGAATTTTGGGATGCAGTGCGTTCATTGGTATTGATCAGTATTGTCTTCGGTGTATTATGGTTGTATTTTAAGCAGAAGATAAAAACACCGGTGCTGTATATCGTGCTTTTTGTTTTGATATTGGGTGACCTTTGGCAGGTAGACAAGCGTTATCTGAAAGATTCAAACTTCGCCGACAAACAGGATGCTGCTCAGGTTGTAAAAGCACGCGAAGTTGACCAATTTATTCAACGAGACACTGACCCTGATTTTCGGGTGGTCGATCTTACGCAGAATCCAAAATATGATGTAACCACACCTTTCTTTCACAAAACGCTTTGGGGCTATTCGGCTGCCAGACTAAAACGTGTGGAGGAATTATTCGATAACCAATTTTCTAAATCGATCAACCAGGATGTTTTGGACATGTTTAATGTTAAATTCCTGATCAACCAGGATCCCAAAACCGGCAACCTTTCAATGGCTCGTAATCCGGGAGCATGCGGTCATGCCTGGTTCGTGAAAGACGTTGAATATGTGAAGGATGCCGACGAAGAAATGAAAGCCATCAGCGCCTTTTCGCCAAAGGATAAAGTGATCGTAGATCTTAGCTTCAAAAAAATGATCGATGGTCAAAGTATTGGTGTCGCGCCGGCCGGAACAATAGAGTTGGCCAACTACTCGCCTGATCATTTGACCTACAAAAGCGGCAGCACGGTAAATTCAATCGCTGTATTCTCAGAAGTATATTACGACAAAGGCTGGAAAATGTATATCGATGGTGCTGAACGCCCTTATTTCAGAGCCGACTACCTTCTAAGAGCCGCAGTCATCCCGGCAGGTAACCATAAGATCGAATTTATCTTCCATCCGGCCTCTTATTATACCGGCGAAAAGATATCACTGGCAGGTTCCATATTATTAGTACTGGCTTTAGGTGGTGCTGCTTATGCAGGCTTCAAGAAAAAGGATGAACAATCGGTGGTTGCTGAAACTCCTGCAGATAAAGAAAAGCCGTTGACAAAAA
Source organism: uncultured Mucilaginibacter sp. (assembly GCA_903866915.1). Lineage (GTDB taxonomy): Bacteria > Bacteroidota > Bacteroidia > Sphingobacteriales > Sphingobacteriaceae > Mucilaginibacter. The sequence goes on from CAIPPO010000185.1 coordinate 21,143, forward strand.
AGAAATAAGCTATTGGTCTATATTTTAGTAGCGATGGGCGGAAGCTCATCGCTATTTTTTTGGGTTCTGATTTGTGCCTAATATTCTTACTTTGGGTTAAGATCAATCATTAGTTCGCTTATGCCTCAGCCAATACCACCCCAGGTTAAAAGCAATAATGAAATGATTTAACACTGTGGGCAGTAAACCATAATGCCTCTTCATGATATCAAAACGTTCTATGAGGCTTTCCTGATGCCGTTTTTTGGACATGCCCCCTACCAAATATTTAGCAACGTATTGGTGCACGTTAACGATCTTATCCGCTTTTTTCGCTGCCCTTAAAATCCAGTCGATATCTGCGCTTAGTTGGTATCGCAGATCGAAAGGTTCAGCAATTGTACGCTTGATGTAGATGGCCTGATGGCTCACACTCATGCCATACCTGAAACTCCTCCAACTAAAGTGATCGGGGGCTTTGTGGCGCCGCTGACCAAGGCTTCGGCCGGTGCTATCTATCATTTCGGTCTCACCATAATAAATATCGGCATTGGCAGCGGAAGCAAAAACATTAGCTGCGGTTTCTTTCGCAAATATCTCATCACCTGAGTTCATAAAAAGCACGTAGTCTCCGGTAGCCGCAGCAAGGCCTTTATTCATCGCATCATAAATACCCGCATCCTTTTCGCTGATCAAAACCGCAAGCCGATCGCTATATTTTTTGATGATATCAAGTGTTCCGTCAGTCGATAGACCATCAACGATGATATATTCAATATTCGGATAAGTTTGTTCCAGCACCGAAAGCATCGTCCGCTCAATAGCTGCGGCGTTGTTATACACAATTGTAATGACGCTTAATTTCGGCTGAAACATATTTGCTGCTTTCTCTGGTACTCTCTGCGAAAACCTTCGTGTCCTCTGTGGTTAAATTAATATTTATGCAAAGTATTTAGATAGTCGCCTCTTTCAGTTTTTGATACAATTCAATATGCCTGGCTGCGATCACCTTTTCTGAAAAATGATCCATTACCGTTTGCCTGGCGGCATCATTCAACAAGGCACGATCCGGAAAATTGATCACCCACTCCATACCATCAGCAAAACTTTCCGAAGACCTGTACTCAGCTACGTACCCGTTTTGCAGGTGCTTCACCATATCCGGTATGCCACCTGTTTTGAAAGTGATCACCGGAGTACCGCTTGAAAGGCTTTCCATTACTGTGTAAGGCAAATTATCTTCAAGCGAAGGGATCAAAAATGCATCAGCCCCTGCATAGCACAGCGCCAATTGTGCGTCATCATTGATCGTCCCCAGGAAGGTGGTCGGGAATGGAAAATCGGGCACATCTTCCGAATTGCGATTACCAAACACAACCAATTCAATATCTTCTGCTTTTGCACCCATCCGGGTTTTAAGCAATTCCAATGCCTCCATTAGATAACTTGTTCCCTTATGCAGATCTTTACGTGAAGGCATAAAACCGCTTAGAAAAATAAATTTATCTGCCGCAAAACCAGCCTTCGCTTTTGCTTCAGCCTTGTTTTGTGGTTTAAATATATCCGTCTCCAATGTATTGGCTATTTGCTCAACCGGTTTGCCTTTCATCAGACTACTTTCGCCGACGGATCTCTGCATCCAGGTACTGGGGGCTATAATGGTAAAATCAAGTAGCTGATAGGCTTCATTTTTGTCCACCCAAATCTTATGCGAATAATCCTTAGCGCTGGCATTTTCCAGTAAAGGGCAATTGCCGCAATCTTTTTTAAAATTTTCGCAGGTATACCGCACATGACAGCCCCCGGTAAATGCATTGCTGTCGTGGAAAGTCCATACTACAGGTTTACCCAGTTTTGCAATTTCAGCCAGGTGCTTTGGGTTCAAAAACCCATGATTTACCCAGTGCAAATGGATGATATCAGCGGCGATAACATCAGGATGACGAATGACAGACCGCCCGAACCAGGCAAAAGAAAACGGCGTTTTTACGGCCTTCAGGTATCTTTTGGCCCATATCCGTTCAAGAACTATCATGGCTGCGGTCCAGGCCTTTTGCAACAAATTTGTGTTAAATTCGCCTATGTCAGGGTTTTTGCCAAATTTGTAATGGACTATTACCTTTGATTCGATACCTTGATCACGTAAAGCGCTGTTAAGCCTGAGGCTGGCTCTGCCCGCTCCGCCGTTTCCATCGTAGGTATTTAAATGCACTACTTTCAAGACGTTCAAAAATACACTTATTCAACTTAAATCAATTTTACCTGGTATGAAAAAACTATTCCCAGTATTGCTGCTCCTGTTACTATTCAAAAGTTTCGCAAATGCCCAGGCACCGGAGGCTTATTTTGTATCGTATCCAACATTAACTCCCGATGGCAAAACGGTAATCTTCAGCTACGAGGGTGATCTTTGGAAATTGGATATCGGCAGCGCAGTTGCTGTAAGACTAACGGCGATGCAGGGTGAGGAAATACTTCCCAAAGTTTCGCCTGACGGCAAATGGCTGGCTTTTACCTCTAACCAGTTTGGCAATAATGATGTGTATGTAATGCCACTGGCGGGCGGTGATATCAAACAGCTCACTTTCCATGAGGCTAATGACCAGGTGGATTCATGGAGCTGGGATTCCAGATCGATCTACTTTACCTCCAATCGTTATAACAGTTTCAGCGAATATAAAGTCAGCATCAGCGGCGGCACGCCTAGCCGCTTGTTTGGCAACTATTTCAATACGATACATGGCGTGGTTGAGTCGCCAATTACAGGCGAGCTGTTTTTCAGCGATACCTGGGAAAGTTATTTGTTCCCAAACCGCAAGCATTACAAAGGCTCTTATAACCCTGATATCCAATCCTACGATCCCAAAACAAAAGCCTATAAACGCTATACCGATTGGATAGGCAAGGATTTTTGGACCACCATTGACGGCAAGGGAAATATCTATTTTGTATCAGATGAGGGCAACGCAGAATATAACCTGTATACTTTTGCTGAGGGTAAAAAAACAGCGCTCACCCAATTTCCAAGCTCAATAAAAAGGCCATTTGTGAGCGCCAATGGCGAGAAAGTGGTGTTTGAAAAAGATTATCAATTGTTTGTTTATGATGTTGGATCAAAACAAACGCAAAAGCTCAGCTTTAATATTTACAGGAACGATGTTTTAGCTAAATCACAGGAATATGATGTGAGGGGTAAAATAGAGAATTTTGATGTTTCGCCTGACGGAAAAAAGCTGGCTTTTGTATCACGCGGCGAGCTTTTTGTAAGCGATGTAGAGGGTAAATTCGTACACCAGATCAATAAAGGTAGTAGCGAACGCGCAGGCGAAGTAAAATGGCTGCCTGATAACCGCACATTGCTTTTTAGCCAAACTTTGGGTGGCTATTTCAATTGGTATACCATAACAGCTGAGGGAACAGGAACAGCGAAGCAACTGACGGATGATAAACAAAATAACCGCGGCCTGAATGTAAACAAAGCACATACAACAGGTGTATACCTGAGCGGTCGGCAGGAAGTGAGGCTGATCGACCTAAAGACCTTGACTAGTAAAACAATTACAAAAGACGAAATATGGGGCTTTGAAAACAGTGCACCACAGATCTCTCCTAAAGGTGGCTACGTATTATACACGGCTCACCGTAATTTTGAGGAAGATATTTTTGTATATAACATCAATACCGGTCAAACACAAAACCTGACCAACAGTGGTGTTTCGGAATCAAATCCTTACTGGTCGCCTGACAGTAAATATATTTATTTCTCGAGCTCGCGTACGCATCCTGATTTCCCCTATGGCTCGCCGGATGCCCATATATACCGCATGCCGCTATATAAATTCAGCGATGAATTCAGACTGGATAAATTTAATGACCTTTTTAAAGAAGTAAAGAAAGATTCAACTACCGATAAAGCCAAAGACACTAAAAATAAGGATTCGAAACCAACGGAAACCGCTGTAATCCCACAAAAGGAAAGAATTATTGATACCGAATTTCTGATGAAGCGTTTGGAGCGCATCAGCTCTTATTTTGGTATACAACGCGGACCGGTGGTGGTTCAAAAGGGCGATAAAACGCATGTACTATTCCTATCTAATCAGGATGAAGGGAAATGGAGCATTTTTCACACAACTATCCAGCCTTTTGAAGAAAATAAAACAGAGAAGATCGGCAGCGATATTTATGGCTTCGACCTGGTAAATGTAAACGACAAGAATTATGTATTGGAGGGTGGAAACCTGTACACGCTGAATCTGGACAATAATAAGCTTGATAAGATCGATGTCAGCCTGAAGTTTGACCGAAACCTGGAAGGAGAATTTAAACAAATGTTCGATGAGGCCTGGGCCGGTTTGGAAGAAAACTACTATGACGGCGATTTCCACGGCACCGACTGGAAGAAAGCACACGACCGTTATGCCGAATACCTGACCTATGTCAATAATCGCTCCGACCTGCGTTTGTTATTGAATGATTTACTCGGCGAACTCAACTCTTCGCACCAGGGTTTTTACTCGAATGGGGCAGAAGAGTCCAAAACACTGCATTACCGTACCATGGAGACCGGTATCGTATTTGACAACGAGGATCCCTACAAAGTCAATATGCTGTTAAAAACATCCGCTACCTATCGCAATGGGGTGGATATTGAAGAAGGCGACCGCCTGAAAGCGGTAAATGGAGTAGCTGTTGACGAACAACTGGACCGTAATTCGTATTTCACCAGACCTTCGCTGGAAAAAGAACTGGAGCTCCGCTTTGATAGAAATGGGAAAACGATCACAGTTAAGCTGCATCCCGAAGCCAGCGGCGATTTCAACGGTAATCTTTATGATGACTGGATCGAGAACAATCGCAAAGTAGTTACGGATAAAAGCAAGGGCCGTATTGCTTATATCTATATGAAAAATATGGGTACAGATGCATTGGAGTCGTTTTTAGAAGATATGGTGGATGACGCCTATAAAAAAGATGCATTGATACTCGACCTGCGTTATAATACCGGAGGTAACGTACACGACCCGGTTTTGCAATTCCTCTCGCAAAAACCTTACCTGCAATGGCAATACCGCGGCGGCCAAAAAGCGCAGCAACCTAATTTTGCTCCTGCAGCCAAGCCTATCATTTTGCTGGTGAATGAACAAACCCTGAGTGATGGCGAAATGACAACCGCCGGATTTAAAACCTTAAAACTCGGCAAGGTTGTTGGAACTGAAACCTATCGCTGGATCATATTCACCAGCGGCAAAGGTTTAGTTGACGGCTCGTTTTTTAGGATACCGGCATGGGGTTGTTTTACTCTGGATGGTAAAGACATTGAAAAAACAGGGGTCGCACCAGATATTTATGTTAAAACCGGCTTTACGGATCGGCTGGAAGGCAAAGATCCACAATTGGATAAGGCGATAGATGAGATATTAAAGGATTTGAAATAGTTGGGTATTGAAACAGGATACAAGTAACTTAATTTAATTAGTATTAAGTTTTTTATGAATTTCCGTCAATTGGCGCTTCGTTTAATAGCAGGCCTAATTACATTTTTGATTGTATACCTTTCGGACACTTTTGTGTACCTAAAAGATTTCGCAACTTCGCTTGAACCCGGTTGGCATACTACCATTGATCCGCCCGGTTGGCATGCCATGAGCTATCCGTTTGGTAATTCCTTTTCTTTAACTTTTGCTATCTTTATTTCTACTGCTTTTGTATACCTGCTATTTAAATACCTGTTTAGGTTTTTAACTTTTATTTGGTTAAAAATCTTTTCTTTGCACCCGGATGGCAAACGAACTAACTGATAAGGCATTCTGGGCCAATTACTGGGAATCGAAAAAAGGACTGGCTTTTGCGGTTCCGGCCAATTATACCTTTCATAAGCTGCTGAAAAATATTGTCGAAAAAAAAAACCCGGCAACTGCGGTTGAGTTGGGTGGCTTTCCGGGATATTATGCCATCTTCCTGAAAAAATACTTTGGGCTTAAAACAACCTTATTCGACTTTTATGTTCATCAAAAGGTATTGACAGAGGTACTTGCAGCTAACGTACTCACTGAAAATGACATCGACGTCATCGAGGGCGACCTGTTCAATTATCAACCCGAAGCGAAATTTGACCTCGTGCTTTCCTGCGGTTTGATAGAGCATTTTAACGATACTAAAGATATCATTGCACGCCACCTCAGCTTCCTTAACCCGGGCGGAACGTTGTTGATTACACTGCCCAATTTTACGGGGGTAAATGGCTGGGTACAGCGCAAATACGATATCAGCAATTACGAGAAACATAACATCAGCAGTATGAACCCTCAGGCGCTGGCGCAATATTGCCGGGAACTAGGTTTGAAGGATGTTTCAGCGGGCTATTACGGCAAATTCTCGGTATGGCTGGAAAACCGCGATCAGCAAAGCGGTTTTACCAAATCGTTTTTGAAAACGATATGGCTGACCGGGAAGATCATCACCCGTATCATTCCGGTTGAAAGTAAATCACTTTCTCCTTATATTGTTCTCCAAGCAACCAAGTAAATTATGGCCTGGGCATGGGGTATTTCGCCTTATCGTAAAACAACAATACCACTTGGAGAATATAATTCCGATCACTATCTGACTTTATTGTACCAGGCAATGCTCAACCGCGATTGGGATATTGGCTATTTCGATCATGATGGAATCATCGCCTATACACCGATATCATGGGCATCCTATTCGGAAGAGATCTCGGCCCACGTAATAAACAATACTATCGTCATCAAAAGCGAATGTGTGGGCTACCAGGGCTTGTTTACCGATTACAGCAAAAACCAGGAAAATATCGACCGCTTGCTGGATGAGATCGAATATGCCGATTTTCACCTGCATGCTGTGTTGGAGGAAACCACACAGGCTTTGATGGACAGTATACCTGAAAAACAATTCCTGAGCCTGGATCATCCACCGATGGCTGGTAAGGAATTGACACATGGATTCATTTGGCCCTTTGTCCCCAGAAAAAAATATTTCTTTACGCCGTTACTCGTTATTGTTAATATCCTGGCATATATAGTAACTGCCGTAGTGCTGGAAAAGTTAACCTTGACGAATCATAGTGGCATCGCGTTCGAAAAAGCGTATCTATCTCTTGGTTTTAGCAGCCGACCGGTTGTGCTCCGTGGTGAGTATTGGCGGTTACTGAGCAGCATGTTCCTCCATTTTTCGATACTGCATGTATTTTTTAACATGGTTTTCCTGGTTTATATTGGTTCGCTGATCGAATGTAAAATGGGCAAATGGAACTTTTTGATGGCATACCTAACTACCGGTATCATTGCAAGTACAGTCTCTGTCATTTGGCACGACAATGAAATTACAGCGGGTGCATCTGGTGCAATTTTTGGCTTATTCGGCATTTTACTGGCTTTACTGAGTACTGATTTTTACGAAAAAAGTGCCCGTAAGGCCTTGCTGATCAGTACTGCGATCGTAGTGGCTTACAATATTATCCCGATTGGACGGGGCGTTGACCATGCGGCTCATTTCGGCGGATTGATTTCTGGCTATATTTTCGGCTGGATCACTTACTTTGGACTTAAACAAAAAAACCAGGTGTTAAGGCAATGGGCTTTGCCGCTTGTCGCGATTCTTACGGTAACCTTACTTGTTTCTTTTACACTCAGATTCAGTAAACATTACCAGACTAAAGAATATCAAATACTTTCAGCCACAATTGATAGCCTGAGCAATGACATCAGCGAACGCTTTTACCGGAACACATACGTAAGTCGCGATGCCAAACTGGACAGCCTTCAACAAAAAGTTCTGCCGGAAGCACGCGAACTTTATAAAATTGCAGGCAAACTTAACCAACTTTCGCTCTCGCCCGAACGTCGTAAAGAAGCCACAGTTCGTTCAAAACTCATTGTATTAGAATGTCAGCTTTATCACTGGTTGTTCCTGGAGTTTAAAGAAAATAAAGAGTGGAAATATCGAAACACGATACAGGAAGTAACCGATTCGGTCAATATTATTCGCGTTGAGTGGTTCAAACACCATTAGGGTGCTAATCCCTGCTACGCTTCTTTTGTAATTTCGATTGTAGTTGTTTGATATATCGTAAGCCTCTTTGCAACAAAGTACCTTTTCTCCCTGAAAGGAACTGCCTGATCGCCTGGTAGGCTTGCTGGTTTTCTTTGAGTTCTGTCGGAAACTCCGTCACCGGTGTTTGAGAAACCTGCACATGGTAGGTCCGTTCGTTATTAGAATGTACCCCAGATCCATCATGACCTATATTATGTATCAACGAATGCGAGGGATTAAGCGTTAAACCCTTTTTAAGGAAGATGGAAGCATACCAGCGTATGGCCCAGGAGTTATTGCGGCCAGCTTTGAACTGCTCTATCTGCTTCCAGAAATTCATTTTGCCCTCAATAGAAAATTGGTGGATCATGCCTTTGTCGAATTGACCGATCAGGTGGTCGATATCAGGTTCAAAATCTTTCCAAGCCCTTGCCCAGGTGGCCCAGCCCCAGCTGGTAGCTGCCCGGTAGAAGAAAGTTTGAGGCAGCGTTTTATCCGGCAGGCTGTACATATAAGCGCCGATGTGCATCACTTTTTCCTCTTTCAAATAACGATCAAGTGCCTCGTTAAAATATTGAAGCGTATAGGGTGATGACAGCAAATCATCCTCAAAAACGATCACCTTATCATATTCATTCACCAGTTTGGTTACCCCACTGATGATGGAATTAGCCAAACCCAGATTACGGTCGCGTTCAATTAATTTGACAGATTTAAAGCCGGTGGTTTCCTTCGCCAATTGGCGCACCTGTTCCACTTTTGAAATATCGGCATCGGTTTTGGGCCCGTCTAAAAAAATAAACAGACGCGATTCATCTGCCAGCAGGTTCTTTTGCAGGTAGCTGATGGTCCGCCGCGTATGCTCGGGCCGGTTATAAACGAATAAAGCAATGGGCGCCAGGTTCTGCATGGTTATACCTTTTATCAGAAAATGTTTACCTGTTCATCCGCCTTTTTACAAAGCACGGTATAAGCGTTGGCCATCGCCTCACTTTTTTTCTTACCACCAAAACAGATGATTGCCTTTTTGAGTGTATATTCAGCACTGATCTTCAAATCACTTATCAGGCTTTTTGGTTTCTTTTGGTTGATGTAGGTATTAAATTTAGTTACCTCAGGCTCTATCATTGATGTCAGGTCGGCAACTACTTCAAAGCCTTCAGAACGCAACAGGTAACGGAGTGAGGTTGGAGTATAAATGTTGATGTGCCCGTAAGCAAGGAAATGTTTAATTTTTTTGTCTACGTCAGCTTTGTAGTCGCGCGGCACTTCGATCACCGACCAGGCCGCCACTCGTTTGAGTTCGCGCAACAGTAAGCGTTCATGCTCCACATGCTCCAAAACATGCGAAAGGATGATCAGATCAAAGTTATTATCATCGAAGGGTAAATGGTAGCCATCAAAAATACTTACCGATTTAAGGTTAGTAATATTTCTTGCTTTAATATGTCCAACTCCGCTTTCCGATATCTCAACCGCATGGTATTCAGGAGCAAAGTTTTGTTCGGCCAATAGCTTTAAGATACTGCCGTCACCTGCACCCACTTCAAGCACTTTTTTAAAGTTATGCCCCTGGCAAACGTCGATGATATGTTGGGCCTTGAATTTGGCACCAAGCATACGCCAGGCCTCATCGTGTTTGTTATAAAATTCGTCGTAAGCGTGCTTAACGTTATCGCTAACTATCTGTTCGGCCATAGCTTAAATCCCTAAACAATTATCTACCCGGTAAAAAACGGAGGTTGCTTTGTTATAAAATAGTCCTGGTGAAATACCACTGAACGACAATTGTTTAAAACCTTTCTTCAACAAAAAGTCTATGCCTTCGCGGTAATATTCCCTTTCTGAATCGTCGAGCACCACTACCCCTTCATTGGTTAAAGCATCAACCGCCTGCTTGCAACAATTAACCCGGTCGCGCCCGTCTACAATGATCACATCAAATTTTTCTTCCAGTTTAACCGGCATGTGGCAATAATCGCCACCCCGAATCAATTCGCAATAGATCATTTCCGAGTTTTCAGGTTTATCTTTAACGATTTTGTCGAACCACTCCTTATCATGCTCTACCGAAACCACAATGCCGGCAGATTTTGCATAGAAAAATGTTGAATTACCAGACCCGAATTCAAATATCGTATGTTGCTTTTTAATGCGATTTTTGATAAAATCGATAAAAGAATAGGTGACCCATGGAATCGGATTTCCTTCACCATCAACCGGACTTTTGGTATCAAACGCTTTGAACCAGCCGATATCGCAGAGGTACCCTTTATGATTAAATGACAGCAGGCTTTTCAGTCTGGAAGGCTGTGTCAACACCTTCAGTAGTGATGTGTATTTACTCAACGTTTGATGATTTTTTGAAACAACGAAAATAGTAATAATGACTTTAACATCATCACTCCTTGTTTGTTCACTTTTGGTATGGCTAAAACAAAGAATGCAGCCGATGCATAGGCTGCCAAAGTTGCAATTGCAGCGCCCATCATACCCATTTTGGGGATCAGAATCAGGTTTAAAACAATATTGACCAGTGCACCAAAACCCGTACGGATAAAGGTCAACCTGTTATAATTCTCGGCAATGAGGTATTGGCTGTTTGCCGCACCCAGGAAAACGAAAACGCCTGACCAGATATGTACAGATAACACCGGCGCAGCATACGCATATTGGTGTTTATAGAATTTATAGATCAGGGGCGAGGTAAAAGTAATAATAATAGCCACCGGCACACTTAAATATACCATCAGATCATACAGGTTTTGGATACGCTTGTTATAACGGGCCACATCATCGCGGCGGGCATTTAATATAGCCGGAAATAGCGAGGTGACGATAACCGAAGGCACAAAGTTCCAGGCTTCGCTCAAGCTGGATACCGTTTGGTAGGCCCCTGCTTCTTTTACGCCTTTCATTCTTTGCAGCATTATGGCGTCAATCTTCATATATAATGCCACCATGATGCCAGAGATGATCAGGGGCCAGGAGAATGCTATTAATTTTTTTGCTAAAGCAGGATCATAGGTCCAGTGGTAAAGGTTCCGGCCCTTGCGATGGTAGGTAAAAAAATAACCTACCGAAATCATCAAAAAATCGAATGCATAGGCGTATACAAAATACTCCAGCGGCATCTTATTGAAGATCAACAGCAGCTTGATTGCAGCAGATACTACGTTAGCTGCGATCTGCACCTGCATAATGTATTTAGACTGTACTTCCGACTGGAAATACGAGTCGATCACCGTGAATGGTTGTATTACTCCTATAAAGGATAAAATAAACACATAGCTATAGGGCGTACCAGTTGCCGGGTAGATATGAAAAGATGCCCAGATAAGTGGGATACAGGCAAAACCTGCCATCAATTTCATCAGGAAGGAAGTTCCTAATATTTTATCCCGGCTGTCGGGAAAAGCGTGCAGTTCTTTTACAATGTATTGATCGAGGCCAAGCGAAGCAATCGCCGAAAAGAAATAGATATATACCGTAGCACCCGAGAGGATACCATTTTTATCAGGCAGCAGGTAATTGGCAACCTGGATACCGACGATCATCTTGATCAGCAAACTCCCTACCCGCCCAATAAAGAGCATTCCCGTATTTTTGAAATACTTATTTAATGCCTCAGCATCAAAACCGGGGATATTGGGTATACGCATACTTAATTAAGAATCAGGAGCCAAGATACAAGATTCAGTAACTTAAATTAAAAAGAGCCGGAAAAACATGTTCCCCGGCTCCTGATAACTAATAAGAATTAATCAATCACTGATTAACAAACTTCTTCGAGTTTACCTTACGTTCATTCTCGGTAAGGTATATCTTGCGCATGCGGATGCTTAGTGGTGTAACTTCGATGTACTCATCAGCCTGGATATATTCCATCGATTCTTCGAGCGAAAATTTGATAGCAGGAGCTATACGCACGTTGGTATCGCTGCCAGATGCACGCATGTTGGTTAACTGCTTGCCCTTGGTCAGGTTGATCACCAGATCGTTATCGCGGATATGCTCGCCTAATACCTGACCCTCGTAAATATCTACACCCGGATCGATAAAGAAGCGACCCCTGTCTTGCAGTTTATCGATGGCAAAAGCGGTAGTTTTACCGGTATCCATGGATACCAAAACACCGTTCAACCTGCCCGGGATTGAACCTTTCCAGGGTTCGTATGATTTAAAGCGGTGAGCCATAATAGCCTCGCCACCCGTTGCTGTTAAAACGTTGTTACGTAAACCAATGATACCACGTGCAGGTATCTCAAACTCCAAATGCTGCAGGTCGCCTTTTGGTTCCATTACCAGCAGGTCGCCTTTACGCTGAGTTACCAGCTCAATTACCTTACCTGCAACTTCGCCCGGTACATCAACAATCAGTGTTTCCACCGGCTCGCATTTTACACCGTCAATTTCTTTAATGATAACCTGTGGCTGGCCTACCTGTAATTCGTAACCCTCACGGCGCATGGTTTCGATCAATACCGATAAGTGCAGGATACCCCGACCATATACCAAATAGGAATCCGGAGAATCTGTTTCAATAACTTTCAGCGCAAGGTTTTTCTCCATTTCTTTAAACAGGCGGTCACGCAGGTGACGTGAGGTCACAAACTTGCCTTCCTTGCCAAAGAATGGTGAAGTATTGATGGTGAAGAGCATGTTCATCGTAGGCTCGTCAATTTTAATAACGGCCAATTGCTCTGGGTTTTCGAAATCGGCAATAGTATCACCTATTTCAAAGCCTTCAATACCAACAACTGCACATATATCGCCCGATTTTACTTCAGTTACCTTGACTTTACCAAGGCCTTCAAAAGTATAAAGCTCTTTGATACGTGATTTTTGGATCTTGCCATCGCGTTTTACCAACGATACCGGCTGATTTTCTTTGATTACTCCCCTTGCAACGCGACCAATAGCAATTCGGCCCACAAAAGAAGAATAATCCAATGAGGTGATTTGCATCTGCAATGTACCTTCAGCTATCGGAGCTGAGGGAATATGAGAAAGGATGGTATCCATCAAAGGGAAAATGTCTTCTGTAGGCTTTTTCCAGTCGGTGCTCATCCAACCCTGTTTTGACGAACCATAGATCACCGGGAAATCAAGCTGATCTTCGGTTGCTTCGAGGTTGAAGAACAATTCGAATATCTGTTCGTAAACTTCTTCTGGACGACAGTTTTCCTTATCAACTTTGTTTACAACCACGATCGGTTTTAAGCCCAGCGATAAAGCTTTTTGCGTTACAAAACGAGTTTGGGGCATTGCGCCTTCAAACGCATCGCACAATAACAACACGCCATCGGCCATTTTTAATACCCGTTCCACTTCACCGCCAAAGTCGGCGTGACCAGGAGTGTCAATGATGTTAATTTTAACGTCTTTATAGCGTACCGAAACGTTTTTGGAAACGATGGTAATACCTCGCTCGCGTTCCAGGTCGTTATTATCTAATATCAGTTCGCCTGTCTCCTGGTTATCCCTAAAGATAGCGCAACTGTGTAATATCTTATCAACCAGGGTAGTTTTTCCGTGGTCAACGTGTGCGATGATCGCAATATTTCTGATTTTTTGCATGAAAATGCTGCCTCTCTTCCGTAGCCTTTCTACGGTCTAAATTTTGCGCGAAGGTACGGTTAATTAACCGGATTTGGAAAGGATAGCCAACTATTAGCCGAGAAATGATTTTGGCTTAACATTGGGGTGGGTGGGTAGTGGTGCCTGGCGCGAGGAGGGTGGCGCTGGTGCCAGGCTGGTGGCGATGTTTAAAAATAAATCGGCACAAAATCAATAAATCAGAAATACCCTGCTTTTCCTTATCTTCATCCTACAAGCAAAAAGCCAGTCATGTCGTCCCTTCCATTATCCAAAAGACCGATAGATATTGCATTGATCGTATTTTTTTGCATCAACCTTTTTTTTATCACCTATATCGTTGATGTGGAGCAGTTGATCATAGCCGATCCACATCATTTTACTTACCCTTTATGGCCGCCTGCAAAAATGGTCGACCTGGTACACTGGTACGGCAACAACTTCGACCCGGTATTGATGGCCCGCCCGGCCTGGTGGCGGGCCACGATATGGATAGACGCATTGTTTTTCGGTCCGTTTTATGCCTTTGCTATCTATGCTTATGCCAAAGGGAAAAACTGGATACGGTTTGGCAGTATCGTTTGGGCATCAGTTATGCTAACAAATGTTTCTATTATCCTTTTTGAGGAAGTATTGGGCGAACACGCAACACCGCGACTTGATCGCGTATTGTTATCAAACGCTGCCTGGGTAATTTTTCCGTTATTAGTGATGTACAGGATGTGGCGGTCGGTATAGCCATTCTCGGAAAAAAATTAGAAGGATCCAATCATGGACACTTTTTTACCAAAGAACATCGACGGGATAGGCGCTAAAATGCCGGTCGGCTGAAACAATCGATAGGTTTTCAGAAATGGATTGGGCGATAATGATTCGGTCAAAAGAATCTTTATGATAAAAAGGTAAATTAGTTAACACTTCCAGATGGTCTGTGTTAATGCCAGGTGCATTTATATTGTTCAGAGACAAAAAATAATTTACCTAAGCTATTGCCTTAGAAGACAATTTTACCGGAAACGATTAATGAGCCAATAAAATCCACCACCTTCTTTTGCTTTTCCGCAGGCAGTTTATTTATCAATTCAACCAATTCTGCAGTGCTCATAATAAAGCTAATTTACAAAAAACGATCTTGAAATGCAAAAATCAGGATTCTGATCAGGTTGACAACCAACTACCTGCCAAACGCCCATACCAAAAACTTAGGCAAAGCATAGGCCCAGGTAGCAGTGCTATGGGTGCCGCCTACCAATTCGAGGTATTGGATATCGGCCGGTCGGGTATATCCCCTGGCTTCAAGTTCTTTGATGATATCAACTGTATCGTCAATAGAATCGATGATACCGTTTTTATTGCGATCAGCTGTCTCGTCTTTAGTACCGGTTTGGAGCCAGAATTTAAGTTCGGGTTTATGCTTTGATTCACGAATCACGTGGTGCATGATGCGGTCGGCTTCGGTATAACCTTTACCCAATTCTTTGCTGCGCCACCAAAAGGAACCTGAAAATACGCCGGTCTTATTAAATAGTTTAGGATGATGCCAGGCAATATCCATAGCCGATAATCCGCCTAATGAAAATCCAGCAAAAGCAGACGTGCCAAAATCGTCGATACCTATTTCTTTTTTAATCGCAGGTAAAAGTTCGAGGGTGATAAATTTGGAATAATTTGCCGCCTTTGACCCGCGGAATTTAAAATCAGGGTGACCGGCAACGCCGTATTCATGTAACCGATCATTGCCCGAATGCACTGCAGCTACAATCACCGGCTTAATCATACCGGTCTCAAATAATATACCAAGCGACTCAGCGAGTCTGACATTTTCTATTTCCTGGCCGTCATTTAAAACAAGCAGGTTGAAAGGTTCAGCTGAAATCAGCTCCTCAGGCATTAATAAGGTGATCTTTACATCCCTTTTCAGGTATTCAGAATCAATAGCTATGGTATTTACATTTATCGTCATTTCACTCGCGGTCCGGCCCAAATACATCGTTCAAAAATTTTAATAAGGTGCAAAAATAGATTATCTCTGTCAAATAATAATACGGATTTATTTATACTAATGTTGCCAAATTGAATGAAAGCTATTAACTTACCGTCATTATCCCGCAAGTATTTTGATAGAACAGTATCACAAATGGTATTCGCATAAATTGGGTCTCGACGTGGAAATGCTGGTATTCGGCGACCGCGGTTTCCCGGTTATTTTGTTTCCCACTTCGCAAGGACGTTTTTACCAAAATAAAGACGAAGGACTGATCGAATCTGTGGCTTGGTTTGTTAATGAGGGGCTGGTAAAGATCTATTGCCCCGATAGTTTCGACTGGCTAACCTGGTATAACAAGGGCGTGCATCCGGCTGAACGCGCCAGGAATTACAATATATACGATCAGATGCTTTACGAAGAACTAGCACCCTGGGCTATGCACGAAACCGGTAATAGTAAGGTGGCAACGGCGGGTTGTAGTTTTGGTGGATACCATGCAGCAAATTTTGCTTTGAAACACCCCGACCGCGCGGCGCACCTGTTTAGCATGAGTGGTGCTTTTGATGTGAAGCAATTTATGGATGGTTTTTATAACGACGACGTGTTTTATAATAATCCACCCGATTTTTTACCAGGCAGCAACCGGCACGAACTGTGGGAAATGAATATTATCCTGGGCACTGCCGAACACGATATTTGCCGGGGCGATAATGACAGCCTATCAACTATTTTGTGGGGGAAAAATATCAATCACTGGCTGGATGTTCGTGGCATTGGCGAGCACGACTGGCCAATGTGGCGGGCGATGTTTCCGCATTATTTATCTACGATAAAGTAGGTTGAGATTTGCGACGTGATACAGAAGTTTTATAGTTTAAAATTTGAAATTATTTAATCAGATGTGCAGTTTTAGGTATCGAGATTGAGCCGGAGCAAATGGTCTCAATTCTCATACCTCAAATCTAACAGCTAACAGCTAAACAAAATACCATGAAAAAAATAGGCATACTCTTCGGGCAGGAAAATTCATTCCCACATGCATTTGTAGATCGCATCAACCAAAAAGGCGAAAAAGATATTTCGGCCGAGTTTGTGCACATCGATAAGGTGATGCAAGCCGAGCCATCCGGTTATTCTGTCATTATTGACCGCATATCGCAGGATGTGCCCTTTTATCGTGCGATGCTTAAAAATGCCGCAATTAGCGGCACGGCGGTGATCAATAACCCCTTTTGGTGGAGTGCCGATGAGAAGTTTTTTAACAATGCCCTCGCTGTTAAAATTGGCGTACCTGTGCCTAAAACCGTCATCCTGCCGTCGAAAGATTTACCTGATGATACTACTTCGCAATCATTCCGCAATCTGGCTTTTCCGCTGGATTGGGATGCCATATTCAATTACGTCGGTTTCCCGGCCTATATGAAGCCTTTTGATGGTGGCGGCTGGAAGGAAGTTTACAAACTGCACCATCAGGAAGAGTTCTTTGAAAAATACGATCTCACCAAACAATATGTAATGATGTTGCAGGAAGAAATTACTTTCGACGATTACTTCCGCTGCTATTGCATTGGAGGCAAACATGTGCGCATTATGCAATACGAGCCGCGCAACCCGCACCACCTGCGCTATGAACACGGCAAAGCGCCGGCCGAAAAGAAATTGCTCGAGACGGTAAAAAACTTCGTGATTAAACTAAATAAATATTTGGGCTACGATTTCAATACTGTTGAATTCGCCATACGCGACGGAGTGCCCTATGCCATCGACTTCTGCAACCCGGCTCCGGATGCAGAAGTAACCAGTGTTGGGCAGGACAATTTCGATTGGGTAGTTGAAACCGCGGCAGATTATGCGATTGAACGCGCCAAAAAACAAAAGGACGGTCGAGATAACCTAACCTGGGGAGAATACGTGAAGACTGGGGCCGCTGGCGTGCATTTGTTAGATAATGAGAAAAAGGTAGAAAAGAAAGCGGGAAAAAAGGTTGCAGACACCGTAACTGTAGCTCATAGTATTTTGGAAGAAGGCACAATAAAAGAAGAACCTGTTAAAAAAGCTGCAGCAAAAAAATTAGCTTCCAAAAAATAATTTGAAAAAGAGGGCTTTAAAACCTCGAACCAAATAAATAAAAACAGTTTAGCATTATGAATGAATTTACCTTAGGCGTCGAAGAAGAATTTATGGTGGTCGACCCTGTGACGCGGGAGCTGCGGTCGCATGATCAAAAGATTGTTGAAGGCGCGCAAAAAATACTGGAGGATCAGGTCAAAGCCGAAATGCACCAGGCTGTAGTTGAAGTGGGCACCAGTATTTGCCGCAACACCACAGAAGCGCGTAAGGAAGTAAGTAAACTTCGTGGCACGGTAGCCCAGTTAGCTGGCGAATTAGGTCTCCGCATCGGTGCCGCAGGTACACACCCTTTCTCGCTTTGGGAGCACCAACTAATCACTGATCATCCGCGCTATTTCGAGATCGTGGATGAAATGCAGGATGCAGCACGCTCCAATCTTATTTTCGGGCTGCATGTGCATGTGGGTATCCAGTCACGCGATCTGGCGGTTCATATCGCTAATCAGGTGCGTTATTTCCTGCCACACGTTTATGCATTATCCACCAATTCGCCTTTCTGGGAAGGACGTAATACTGGCTTTAAATCTTTCCGCACCAAGGTATTTGATAAATTTCCGCGTACCGGTATCCCCGATTATTTCAGTAGCATCGAAGAATATGACCGCTATATCAAGTTGCTGGTTAAGACCAATTGCATCGATAATGCCAAGAAAATATGGTGGGATATTCGTGTTCATCCTTTCTTCGAGACCATCGAGTTCAGGATATGCGATTGCCCTATGTTAATTGATGAAACTATGGCATTTGTGGCACTTTTTCAGGCTCTTTGCGCCAAACTATACAAGCTACGCTTGCAAAACATGGCCTTTATTACCTATAACCGGGCGCTGATCAACGAAAATAAATGGAGGGCAGCACGTTACGGGATAGATGGTAAAATGATCGATTTTGGGAAGGAAATGGAAGTCAATACCCGTTCGCTGGTACTTGAATTGCTCGATTTCGTAGACGATGTAGTTGACGAGCTGGGCTGTCGCGATGACCTGCAATATGTACACAAGATACTTGAACATGGCACTGGTGCCGACCGCCAGCTGGCCGTTTACGAACAAAACCATAACTTTGCCGACGTTGTTGATTATATTACAACGCAAACGCTTAAAGGAATATAAAATAGATTTGAGACGTGAAATAGAAGACTTAAGAAATCCGATCTGATAGCTTAATGATTTAGTTTCAGAGACTTTGCAACCTATCGGTTCATCTCAAATATCACGTCTCCTATCTTATACCACAAAAAAATAATGTCAGATAAACCAGAACTAAAAGTAGCGATACTCGATCTGTACGACGGCGTAGCTAACGAGGGCATGCGCGGTTTCCAGGAAATATTGAAAAGATACCGGGATAAGAACCAACTCAACCTTGACTACAGCATATTTGATGTACGCAGGAAATGCGAAGTTCCCAATCACAACGACTTTGATATATATATTGTTAGTGGAGGTCCGGGTAGCCCGCTGGATACCGAAGGCAGCGAATGGGAAAAGAAATATTTTAACCTGATCGATAAGCTTGAAGATCATAACTTGTCAAATAATCTACAAAAAAAGCATGCTTTTTTTGTTTGCCATTCATTCCAGCTGATGTGCCGAAAATACAATTTGGGCGATATCAATATCCGACGATCACCATCTTTCGGGGTTCTACCGGTTCACCTCACCGAAGCCGGCAAAGCTGACCAGGTACTTGATAACCTGAAGGATCCTTTTTATACCGTCGACTCAAGAAGCTGGCAGGTGATTAATCCCAACCAAAAACGTTTTGAAGAACTGGGGATGCAATTACTGGCAATCGAAAAAGAACGTCCACATATTGAATTCCCCCGGGCTATGATGGCCATTAGGTTTAATGAATATTTTATATCGACGCAATTTCATCCCGAGGCTGATGCCAAGGGGATGAAAAACTGGTTCTTAAGGAAGAAAAGAAAAAGGAAGTGGCTAACGAACACGGCATCGATAAATACAATGACATGCTCGAGCACCTGGATGATCCGGATAAAATAACGTTTACCCAGGCTACTATTATTCCTAATTTTTTAGATCAGGCGGTTTTGAGTTGGCAGGAGGCCTAGGCCTCTCCCGATGGGTATCGGGGAAGTTGAATTATTGAGGAGTTAGCTTATAGTTTTTTGCACGATGGACGCTGCTGCACGAAAAATATTTAATGAGAAATTTTCGACGGAAAAATATGAAGCTTTCCTGCTTCGGCTGAATGATGGTCTGACAAAACCTGTTCAGTTTCGGGTGGCAGAGAGCCCAGTTTTCCTGACAGACGATTTCCGCGATAAGCTGCTGGCCGCTGGCAATGACATCATCGATGTGATCTTGCAGCCAGACTTCAAAGAACTGACTGAAAGAGCCATTCCCGAAAAATGGAAGGTAGCCAAAGAGAACGATCACCCACATTTTATCGCACTTGATTTTGGGGTTTGCAAAGATACCGGGGGCAATATCGTTCCAAAGCTGATAGAATTGCAGGGATTCCCATCGCTCTTTGGTTTCCAGGTGCATTTGGCTGATACTTATCGCCAGTCTTTTACTATCGACGACAATTGGGGGATATTCTTTAACGATATTAACAGGGAACAATACCTTGACCTATTACAAGAAACCATCGTTGGGCCGCATCAACCCAAGGAAGTGGTTTTAATGGACGTTAATGCCCCTGAGCAAAAAACAGCTGTCGATTTTTATGTTACCCAAAAATACCTGGGCTTACCGGTATTGGCACTTAGCGACCTTATAGAAGAGAACGGGCAGTTATTTTACGAAGGCAACGGAAAATTACAACAAATCAAACGGGTATATAACCGGCTGATTTTCGATGAAATTGAAAATGATCCGGACATTTTTGAAAAAGTTGTTGATATCAGAAAACCGCTGGATGTAGAATGGATAACACACCCCAACTGGTTTTACCGCATCAGCAAGTTCACGATGCCCTTTCTTAAGGGCGATTATGTACCTAAAACACAGTTTTTGAATACGTTGAAGGTGGTACCTGCCGACCTTGAAAATTACGTCCTCAAGCCACTTTTTTCATTTGCGGGACAGGGGGTAATCATCGACATAAAAACAGAGGATATCGAAAACATTAAGGATCCGCAAAATTGGATTTTACAGGAAAAGGTGAATTATGAACCTGTATTGCAGGCACCGGATGGTGGCGTAAAAATTGAGATTCGCTTACTTTACCTTTGGCCCGATGGCGAAAATAGACCAACTCTTGCAATTAACCTGGCACGTTTAAGTAGGGGAAAAATGATCGGCGTGCGTTATAACAAGGATTTTGACTGGGTTGGTGGCACCGTTGCCTTCATGCGAAAGTAAAACCTTATACTATCCGGGCATTATATGCGTATATAAGAGCTGAAAATGTATTAAATTTGTGACATGATTTACCAGTTACCGATCGTTGCATTACTTTTCGCTGGTGCAGTCTTTTATGTAGTAAGGATGCTTTATAAAAGCTTCACTGCAAAAAAGGGCTGTGGCGAAAACTGTAAATGCGGTGTTGATTTTTCGCATATTGAACCACCTAAAGTAAAATAATATATTTGCAGCGATTAGATTTTAGATAGAAGGCCGAAGGTCATGATATTTTGATGATTATTTAAACCTGTATAAACCGGGCAGCAGCAACGCGCCTTTCAACAATTCTTATCTCGAATCTTTAGTTATAAACCAAATAAATGGCCGATAAACAGGTTTTTCAAACTGATACGCCGGGTAGGTGGACCCGTTTTAAGTGGCTTAGCCGCGGCCTGATCGTAGTTTTGGTGGCTGCTGTAATAGGTGCAGCCATTACGGTTACTTCCAAACAATATCCTACTTTACCTAACCTAAATCCGGCTCCCAAAAAGTTATCACACGAAGAACTGGAACAGTTAAAACGTTCAACAAAATACCGTGCTTTCAAAGTAGATACCGAAAAAATTGGCGCTTTACGCCGAAATCTGCGGCAGCACCAGCTCAAACACCCGAACAATAAGGACCGTATTAACGCAGGATTTTACCGTGCATGGGAGCCCCAGGCCTATACGTCGCTGGTAGATCATATAGCCCGCCTGGACATGATTGTTAGCGAAGGCTTTACCGTGACCAGGAATGCGGATACAATTACAGCCAAAATTGATACCGGTTTAACTAACCTGAATAAAAAATACAACAAGCCGATTCTGATCTCGCTCTCTAATTATATTAATTACGATAACCAGCACGGTGGTTTCGATAGTAAAGACATTTACCGGATCATCAAAAAAAAGAAGCTTCGGGCCAACTTTATAAACAGTATCGTTAAACAACTGGCTAAATACCATTTCAGAGGTATAAATCTGGAGTTTGAAGCAATAAAAGACAGGAACGAGAAAAACTTTGTTGCCCTCGAAAAAGAAATTTATGCCGGGTTACATCCGCTTGGCTACCTGGTTACAACCGATGTAGTGCCCGAAGACGAACAATATGATATAGTTAAACTGCAACATTATAACGATTACCTGTTCATTATGGCTATTGATGAGCACACGGAAGATAGCAACCCCGGCGATCTTTCAAACCAGCATTGGGTAGAAGAAATTCTGGACAATGTTTGTACAAAGATTCCAAGCGAAAAGGTCATTTTAACGGTACAGGGTGGCGGTTATGACTGGCCGGAAAGCAGCACTGGCAAGCCAGCCAGCTACCAGCAGGCAATCAGCTATGCGCAGGAAAACAAAAGTCCGATCAATTACGATCCGGCTTCAGCAAACCTGCATTATAATTACTTCGATCTTGACAGTCTTGAACATACTGTTTATTTTACTGATGCTGCTACAAATTTTAATATCATCCGGATGGCCGACGATTGGGCAACGGGTGGTGTAGCTTTATGGCGCCTTGGTTCCGAAGATCCGCGGCTTTGGAGTTTCTTCCAGAAAAACCTTTCAATTGACTCCCTCAGAAAAACAGGCATCGACTTGAAACGATTGCAAACTGTCGGCTTAAATAACCGAATAGACTATGCTGGTGATGGCGAGGTGCTGGACCTGGTGACTACCCCTACCACCGGACAGATCAATGTGGCACTCGATACTATTAATTATTCGATAACCAACCAGCATTATATTAAACTTCCTACCAAATATGTGATCAGGCGTTATGGCTATGCTCCGGGTAAAATCGTACTAACTTTTGATGACGGCCCCGACCCTGAATTCACACCGCGCATTCTGGATATCCTAAAAAGGGAACATGTGCCAGCCGCCTTTTTTGTTGTGGGCTCAATGGCCGAAAAAAATATATCCATATTGAGACGCGAGTATGAAGAAGGGTATGAGATTGGTAATCACACTTTTTTTCACCCGGATATTTCAACAATCGGCATACAACGTGTTAACCTGGAATTGAACGCAACCCGAAAACTGATCGAATCGGTTACCGGGCGTAGCACTATTTTGTTCAGACCGCCATTCAATGCTGACGCCGAGCCCCAAACGCTTGCCGAAGTTATTCCTGTCGCCGAAAGTCGTCGCCAGAGTTATATAACCATTGGCGAATCAATTGATCCCTGGGACTGGCAGCCAGGCGTTACAGCCGACAGCATCATTGCCCGAACCATCAAGCAAAAAGATGCTGGATCAATGCTTCTCTTACATGATGCGGGCGGCGACACCCGTGAAGAAACTGTTAGGGCTTTACCCGGCATTATACATTATTTTAAAAGTCACGGCTACAAATTTACCACCATTGCAGATGTGCTGCACAAAACAAAAGCCGACCTGATGCCACCCATACGCGACGATGCTAACAGCGGTATTATGGGTACCCTTTATGATATTTTTGTACAGGGAACGTTTTATGGTAACTGGTTTATGCTCTACCTGTTCCTCTCGGCTATATTTCTGGCTCTGGGACGTATCGTTCTGATCGCAGTTTTAGCAATCCGCCAATACTATGAAGACAAAAAGGAAAAAGCTGAACGCACCGAAGACGCAGTCCTTTATCCGGTAAGTATCATTGTTCCGGCGTATAACGAAGAAATTACCGCTATCAAAACGATCGAGAGCCTATTACTGATAGACTATGCTGAGTTTGAGATCATTTTTGTGGACGATGGATCGAAGGACAAGACCTACGAAATGGTTAATAATGCCTTTGGAAACAACCCGCGGGTAAACGTATTAACTAAACCAAACGGTGGAAAAGCTTCGGCATTGAATTTCGGTATCTCTCATGCCAAATATGATTTTGCAGTATGTATAGACGCTGATACGCAATTGAAAGATGATGCCATACGCCAGTTAATGATTTATTTTACTGATGATGAGATTGGAGCAGTAGCAGGTACGGTTAAAGTAGGAAACGAGACCAATATCATTACCATGTGGCAGTCGATCGAATACATTACGGCTCAAAATATGGATCGACGTGCTTTCGACCTGATCAATAGCATAACCGTCGTACCGGGAGCGATTGGAGCCTTCCGCAAGGCTGCTATATTTAAGGCAGGCGCATTTACTTCAGATACGTTAGCGGAAGATTGTGACCTTACGATGCGTATTCTGAAACAGGGCTATGTGATCAAAAACTGTGCTGACGCAATTGCCTATACTGAAGCGCCCGAAACACTGGGTGCATTACTGAAACAACGCTTTCGCTGGAGTTTTGGTGTCATCCAAAGCTTTTGGAAAAACAGGGATGCGCTATTTAATAAGAAATATAAATTCTTTGGTATGGTAGGTATGCCGAATATCCTGGTGTTCCAGATCATACTGCCCTTGTTCTCGCCATTAGCCGACCTGATGATGGTAATTGGTCTTTTTGGCGATAAGCCATGGCACATTCTAACATACTATATTATTTTTGTGCTGGTTGATTTCCTGGTATCAATTATTGCTTTCCGGATGGAAAAAGAGAGCTACAAAAAGCTTATCTATATCATTCCTCAGCGCTTTATCTGGAGACAATTAATGTACTATGTCTTATTCAAATCGATTCGCAAGGCTTTGAAAGGCGAAATGAGCGGATGGGGCGTATTGAAACGTACCGGAAACGTATCGGTAAAAGAGACCTTGAAATCCTAATATCAGACTGAAAATCTGGCTTGGCGTACTAAGATTTTTCTATCAGGCAAACGGCATAGGCCACTAAGCCTTCCTGTCGTCCAATGAATCCCATTTGTTCGTTGGTAGTTGCTTTGATAGAAATATCGTCTTCACCTATGCCAGCTGCTTTGGCAATATTAACTTTCATTGCCGGGATATGTGGATTAATTTTAGGTTCTTCGAGCACTACCATAGCGTCTATATTGCCTATTTCCCAGCCTTTTTCAGCAAGCAACTGAACTACATGCTGCAATAGTACCAGGCTGCTGATACCCTTCCAGCGATCGTCCTTGTTCGAAAAATGAAAACCGATATCGCGCAGGTTGGCAGCACCTAATAGCGCATCGCAAATGGCATGGAGTATAACGTCGGCATCGGAATGACCAAACGAGCCGAAATGGTGTTCGAGATTTACGCCGCCCAAAACAAAAGGGTGACCCGCTTTTAACTGATGAACATCAAAACCAAAACCAACTTTAATTTTACTCATTATTTTTTAGCCGCACCAAAGTTAACCATCAGCGTAAACCGCAAGGTATTAGCTAAAGGGCTACTTTGCTGACTCGCCGCAATATAGGCAAAATCGAAAGCATAAATATCATAACGGAAACCCGCGCCAAGGGTGAAGTAATGCAGACCACCGTTATTAGGGTTTTGGTAGAAATAACCGGCGCGCAAAGCAAATTGTTTGTTATACCAATATTCAATACCCGGTGAAATGTTTATTTCCTGCAATTCCTGGCTTGCGCCGTTTGGAGCATCTGTAAAGGATTCGAAAATACCGGCAGGCACAGAAACATTATCACTTTTACCTTTAATAATATTGCCGTTAGCATCTAATATTGGTGGAGTAGGCACCAGTAGCTTATTCAAATCAAGCGCAAACGTAAATTGGTTAAACTCATCCAGATTGATTGTATTAGCAATACCAATCTTCAGATTTGTAGGTAAAAAGTAT
This sequence comes from uncultured Mucilaginibacter sp., assembly GCA_903866915.1. Taxonomy (GTDB): domain Bacteria; phylum Bacteroidota; class Bacteroidia; order Sphingobacteriales; family Sphingobacteriaceae; genus Mucilaginibacter. The sequence goes on from CAIPPO010000185.1 coordinate 46,937, forward strand.
TTTGTCCCGTTGTCGGTATAGCTAATCTTAGAACCAATATTTGAAATATTTGTACCAAAAGCAAACGTAGCACTATTGCCAAATTCTTCGATTGGTTTATTGTAGTATAAGGAAACATCGGCAGCAACAGCATTTCCGGCTTTAACTTGCTGGCCTGATAAAAAAGATCCATTTGCAAGACTGGAATGAATATAACGAAGGCTTAGACCCAGCGAGAAATTATTTCCAAATTTACGCGCAAAGGAACCGTCGACTGAAAATTCATTGGGTGTATAAGTGCCAAGCGACTGTTGTGATGCATCAGTTAGTTCAATTGAACCCAGGTTAAAGTAACGAAGTGATGCGCCAAAAGTATTTCGATCATCTAACTGATGAGCGTATGCGATATATGCAAGACTAACGTCGGGTACAAGATTACGCAACCATGGGCTATATGATGCGGATATATCATTATCAGCATCCAGGAAAGCTAACTTGGATGGATTCCAAAAATTGGCATTTACATCAGGCGAGGTAGCAACCCCGGCTTCACCCATACCGCCAGATCTTGAATCAGGTGTTATAAGCAGAAACGGTACAGCAGTGGGTATTTGAGTTGAGTTACTACCGTTAGTGTTCGTGCCGCCCTGGCCCAATACCTGGCAAAAAGAATAAAAAGGAGCAACAGAAATGGTAAAAACCAGAATAGCGCGGATGCAAGTGGAAAAAAACTTCATTGGTGCAATTTAACTTTTATATTGAAAATACCTGATCACAATAAAAACACAAAATTTTGATCTTTAATATAAAGTGATTCAAATATTTAGCGTTTTGAGTTAAAATTGATAGATTCGTGTAACTCAATGGCGTTTTTTACGTTTAAAGCCAAATAAAGGTTCAAGCTTTTTTGAAATTATTGTACCGCAGAAGTTAATTATTAATTCATTTTTTTTAGATTTACACGTCAAATAATTAGTAACATATGAAATTACTTTTTACGAGAACGGCTATAGCGCTCATGGGTTTTAGTGCGTTATTGAGCAGTTGTAGTAAGCCAGAAAGATCGTCGAAAACCGGAATGGTTTATAACGATAAAAATAATGGCGGTTATGAACGTTTCAGACAGGCTCACCCGGCTCCGGGCCCGGGTCTGGTTGCGATAGAAGGCGGTACATTTGTTATGGGCGGCAGTGCTGACCAGGATGTTACCTTCGACTACAATAATGTGCGTCGCAGGGTAACAGTTCCATCTTTTTATATGGACGAAACCGAAGTGTCAAACCAGGACTGGTTAGATTATATGCACTGGATCGGCATCACATTTCCGCAGGACCACAAGTTATATTATGACGCAGTTCCAGACACTCTTGTTTGGCGTCGCCCATTATCATACAACGACCCCTACGTAGAAAACTATCTCCGCCACCCTGCTTTTCAAGATTACCCTGTAGTTGGTGTTAGCTGGGATCAGGCACAAGAATACTGTACCTGGCGTACTGACCGGATGAATGAAACTATCCTGCGTGAAACTGGTAGAATGGTTAATTGGAAAGATGCTGCCGGTGGCGGTAAAGGAAAGGCCACTGCTGGCGCTGGTAAACCAGCAAACAAAGATCCATTCAATACAGATATTTACCTCAATGGCCAATATAAAGGACAAGGTATCGACGGTAAAAAAATGATGCCTGATATTAGTCCGACTGCAGGATCCGGTGGCGGTGCAAATAGCAAAGCCAATGCAAAACCAGTAAGGCCGGTAAGAATTGAAGATGGTATTCTAAAACAAAAATATCGTTTACCCTCAGAAGCAGAATGGGAATATGCAGCCCTTTCGTTAATTGGCAATACCGAATTTGAAAATATCGATAATAACAAAATATACCCCTGGAATGGTTTGGGTGTACGCTCAGCTAAACAGAAAACCCGTGGTTTGATCCTCGCTAACTTTAAGCGTGGTTTAGGAGATAATATGGGTGTTGGCGGTTACCTGAATGATAAGGCGGAAATAACTGCCCCTGTCAGGTCATATCCACCAAACGATTTTGGCTTATACCAAATGGCAGGCAACGTAAACGAATGGGTACAGGATACCTACCGTCAGACTTCGTTCGAGGAGTTTGAAGATTTCAACCCATTCCGTGGTAACGAGTATAAAGACAAACGTATGGCCGATGTTAACAAAGGAACCTACGCGAAAGATAAATACGGTAAGCCGATCTTAGATCCAGCAAAGTCAAATAAAAAATTGACTTACGAACAAATGGTCGCAAATCAGCAAGCTACAGCTAATGGTGGCAATGGCGGAAATGGTGCTACTACGGCTAACCCAACTACTCCGGACGCATCAGGTGCTAAGCCATATAATCCCGACTTTCGTGGTGCTGCCGACTCTGTTAACAATTCGCTTTACGGAACTACAACACTTGTTAACGATAAGTCGAAAGTTTATAAAGGTGGCTCATGGAATGACATGGCTTTCTGGCTGAACCCGGCAACCCGTCGTTTTATGGACGAGGATGAATCAAGTGCCATGGTTGGATTTCGTTGCGCCATGACCATGGTAGGTGCTCCGGAGATCAATCCGGCAGGCAAGCCACACTATTCAGTAAAGAAACCAAAGAATTATAAACCTCAATAAAGTTTTATACCAGATAAAAAAAGCCAACTTGATAATCAAGTTGGCTTTTTTCGTTTATATCTCTCGTCCTGAAATAAGTTGACCCCAAATCAACTTAAATATGAAAAAGCAGGAACAATCACTCAAAAAGCGTACACAGCGAGATTACAGCATGGCCTTTAAATTACAGGTTATCGGGGAAGTGGAA
>CAIPPO010000186.1 GCA_903866915.1 uncultured Mucilaginibacter sp.
CGCTATCTCGCCCATACCTTTGGCACCGATAGGGTTTATATTGGTATCCGCTTTATTCACAAATAATGCATTGATCTGCGGTATATCAGCATTAACAGGCACGTGGTAATCGCCTAAATTGGCATTCATCAGGCGTCCGTAGCGGTGGTCGATGACGGCTTCTTCCATCAATGCCATACCGATACCCATGATCGCTCCGCCAATGATCTGGCTGCGGGCCGTTTTCGGACTAATTATGCGTCCCGAATCGGCAACACAGGTAACCTTTTCCATTTTCACAACGCCGGTAACCGGGTGTACATGTACCACCACATAATGAACCGACCAGGAGTACATGGCATATTTATCTACCTCGGTACCTGCTTTTGAATCGATCAAAACTTCCAGTTTTGGAAGCTTATTTTGCTTTAATAATTGGGCATAATCACTCGAGTCGCCCAAAGCTTTAAATTTTTCTATCAGTTGCTTGCATGCCAGGAACACCGCCGAACCAACACTCGACATAATGGTTGAACCACCCTGCTGTGGTGCCGGGGGCAGCGAGGAATCACCCATATCAAAGCGGATATTTTCAGCAGTGATACCCAAAGTATCTGCTGCCAGGGCAACCATAGCGGTCGCCGTTCCGGGACCAATATCGCTTACCGCAGTTTGCAGGATAAGTTTACCACCGTCGGTAAAAGTGGCCCTTACGGTTGCTGGTTCACGGTCGGCAACAAAAACGCCACCTGCCATACCATAGCCTACCAGCCAGCCATCTTTGGTAAGAGAACCGGGTTTCGAACTACGATTGCTCCAACCGATATCATCCGCACCCAATTTGTAGGCATCGCTCAAAAACTTACCCGAAAATGGCTTACCGCTCTCCGGGTCAACATCGGTATAGTTACGCATGCGCAACTCGATAGGGTCAATATTTAGCTGATAGGATAATTCATCCAGTGCCGATTCCAACGCAAAGCAACCGGTAGCATAACCCGGGCCACGCATCCATACCGGCGAACCGATATCCAGCGAAGCTATTTTATTACTTGTAGCCACATTGGCGCAGGCATAAAGCTGACGGCTCACATCTGCAGGCGCTTCGGCAAAATCTTCATAGGCCGAGGTCTGCCCAACTGCATGATGGTTGATACCCACCAACTTGCCATCAGCGGTAGCGCCAATAGCGATCTTCTGCCAGGTATGCGGACGGTATCCAACCGAGGTGAACATATCCGTGCGGCTCAGCACCAGTTTTACCGGGCGTTTAACAACTTTTGCACCGATCAGGGCGGCTATTTCATGTGGCCAAACCTGCAGGGCGTTGCCAAAGGCGCCACCCACAAAGCGGGAGTTTACCTGAACATTTTCGGCCGGGATCTTAAAGGTTAATGCAATATTGGTTTGCGTATCCTTTACGCCCTGGGTTTTATCCCATACGGTGATTTTATTTTCAGCATCCCAGCGGGCAATAATGGCATGCATTTCCATTGGGTTATGCACTTCACTGGGCAACAGGTATTCCTGTTCAACTTTTACAGGGGCCGAACGCCATGCATCCGGGTCGCCACGCTTATATTCATTATCGTCTTTTGGCGAAAAAGCTGCCTGTAAATTATCTGTCAGCTTGGTTTGGTGTTCGACATTATTATATTGTGCAGTAACTAATGAAGAAGCATACAAGGCTCTTTCAAAGGTATTAGCGATAACCAGGGCGATTGGCTGACCATTGTACACCACCTTATTATCGTAAAATATCTTGATCTGCCCCTTGGGTGTATTGGTAGCAGACTGATAACCTGGCACCTTAGGACTATTCAAATGGGTAATAACTGCCAATACACCGGGCGCACGTTCAGCACGCTTGATATCAATAGATTTTATTGTTCCTTTTGCAATCGTACTGCCAACAAGTACACCATAAGTCAGACCTTTTACCTCATATTCAGCCGAGTATTTGGCTGCCCCGGTTACCTTTAAACGTCCGTCAACACGGCTCATGCCGCCAGAAGAAGGAATGCTGTTGCTGCCAGTTCTCATACTAATCCGGATGCATGCTTTAATGCCTCGGTAATAGTTGCCGGAGCCAGTTTTAATTTAAAATCGTTACCTCCGTAGGTTTTGGCACCCTGTATTGCTATCTGCGCTGCGATATTGAAAGTTTCGGCAGAAACAGTTTTACCCACCAGCGCCTTTTCGGCTTCAACCAGTCGCCATGGTTTGTGTGCCACGCCGCCCATTGCTAACCTTGCATTTTTAATGGTATTGCCATCCAGTTCCAGCGCAGCTGCGACCGATACCAGTGCAAAAGCATAAGACTGGCGGTCGCGTATCTTCAGGTAATAACTATTTTTTGCAAAATTATTGTCGGGTATCTCAACGCCCAGAATTAACTCACCTGCAGCCAGGTTATTATCCAGATCGGGATGTTCGCCGGGTAAACGGTGGAAATCGGCAAATGGAATACGACGTGTACCCTTTTTACTTTGTACAATCACTGTAGCATCTAAAGCCACCAATGCAACACACATATCACTTGGATGTACTGCTATACATTTGTCGCTGGCACCAAAAATGGCATGCATTCGGTTATAACCGCCAATAGCTCCGCAACCCGAACCGGGTTCGCGCTTGTTGCAGGGCATTGTAGTATCGTAAAAATAAGCGCAACGGGTTCGCTGCAATATATTACCACCAACGGTAGCCATGTTTCTGAGCTGGGGGGATGCACCTGCCTTCAAGGCCATTGATAAAAGGGGATGGTTTTGCAATACAAGTTTATCTTCAGACACAACGCTATTTAAAGCCAGGGCACCAATTTGCAAACCTCCCTTCCCTATTGAAATATTTTTTAAAGGCAAATGATTGATATCGATCAACTTGTCGGGCGCTGTAACGCCTCGTTTCATCAGGTCGACCAGGTTGGTACCACCTGCGATGATCTTCGTTCCCGGCTTATTGATCGCATCGATCACTGCTTGCTGGGTTGCCGGGCGACTGTATTGAAATTGTTTCATACGGCCTGTCCTCCTTCTTTCACTTCCTGTATGGCATTTACAATATTGGGGTAGGCGCCGCAACGACAAATATTGCCGCTCATATATTCACGTATTTCATGTTCTGAGTTCGCATGACCCTCGCGGATACAGGCTACTGCAGACATGATCTGTCCCGGCGTGCAATAACCGCACTGGAATCCATCATGCTTGATAAAAGCCTCCTGCATAGGATGCAACTGATCGCCTTTGGCCAGGCCTTCGATAGTGGTAATCTTTTTTCCACTAACAATAACTCCTAATGTCAGGCATGAATTTACCCGATGCCCGTCAACATGAACGGTGCATGCTCCGCATTGCCCGTGGTCGCAACCCTTTTTGGTGCCGGTAAGCTCAAGTTGCTCCCGCAGCAAGTCGAGCAGTGTTACCCGCGGCTCTATGGATAATTGGTGCTTAACCCCATTTACTTCGAGGCTAACCGGCACTTTTTCGTACAAGTCGGCAATCTTTTCATCGAGGCCACTTTGAGCAGCCTTTACCAGTGGTGAAGGTGTAAATGCAATAGCCGTTAATAAGCCCGAATGCTTCAGGAAATCCCTGCGAGAGGATTCCAGGAAATTATCTTCATGAGCAGGTTCTTCGGGAGGGTTTTTTGATTTCATAGGACCTGATTTTAATGTGCTAATTTAATCAATCTGCACGCTAAAAAACAAGTGACCCCGCCTAAGAAAATGGGTTCTGTATTATAAAATTTACGTTATTATGCTATTTATTTGATAGTATCAGTCACCTCATAGCGATCTACCGATTCATAGGAGTTGGGAAGTTTATTGAAAACCGAATAAAAAACATATTTATTGCCCTTATCAATACCCGGTATTGCTTTAGCCAATGCTTTACGTACCTCCAGGTTTTCTTTCAATAGCGCAGCGGTATTGGTTAATTTGATCTTTGAACGATAAAATATTTGGGGGAATACGCCTTCTGGTGTAGTATGCGTCTGCAAGCTGATGATTTGTGGCTGGGTCGATGCCGGGATAACATAGGGAAAGCGGTAACGCAGGTTTGCTTCTTGTACTATCCTTGCGTAAAAATCGTTTATTTGTTTTTCGTCAGGGTAATTCCAACCCAGGGATGGCTGGAGGCAACTTCTTGCTTCATCCATCAGGTTGACTGCATTAACCAGGTATCCTTTTGCGTAATCTTCTTTTGCCAGCTCATATAGTTCGGGGGCTGTTTTCCCGCTAAGCGTATAAGGATAAATCTGCAGGTCTGTCAGTTTCCAGCCATAGCTGAGCTTTTCATATATTACAGTTAACAATTGCCCGTTTACCACCCCTTTCTGAACAAAAAACCCAAGGTATATCTCTGGCTGATCAATGACTACACCTATATTATGGTTGTTTATATTCCTATTGCCGATCTTGATGGTGTCTTTACGGTGCTTAGTATTAACCAGGTAATACTCATCCTGCAACGAAAATTCAGCGTTCTTGATATGGTTACTAATTACTTCTATATCTTTCAGGTTACTCGTATTATCGATCATTTCCTTCGACATTAGCTCGGTTAGCTGCTTCTTACTATCCGCCCTTAAACCCTCGAATAATTGCCTATTCAAATCGTGGAAATCGCCCGCCTGACTTGCAGGTATTTTGTCGTCGACGTATGTGCCGGGATTTATAGGCGAATGACAACTTTGCCAAAAAGCAAGCGCGAAAAAGCAAGCCAATAAATTTTTTACTAAAAAACGCAGGTTCATTTCTAAGGTGTCTAAGGTTATGAATTGAGTACTAGAGCGATATTACAGGTTTTGTAAACTTCCTGCAAAATATTGCCCATTTATTTTACCGCAGTGCCATAAAATTTCAACCCCATAATGCCCGTCATGATCAGCAGCATAAAGAAAATTTCGAGCCCGGCAATTTTTTCTTTTAATATAAATACCTCAACCAGTTTAATCAAAACCAGGGTTACAGCGGTCCAAACCGCGTAAGCCGTAGCTGTTGAAACCTGTTTGATTGCCATAGAAAAGAAAACGATATTGCCAATCCCGAAAACGATGTAACCTAAAAAAGGCAGCAAAATGGGCAGCCCTTCTGTCATCTTATAAAAGTTGGTGAATCGCAGTGTTTTTAATTCGGCAAAGCGCATGTATTTTAACGAAAACGTCCAGGCCGACTCGAAAATAGCTGCGATAAAAATGTAGATCCAGGCCAAAAGCTTAAAGGATTAAATTGAATTTAATCGCAAGATATATAATTTTCCTCGGGCTGGAGTTCTTTTGCAGCCTGGTCGCCTTTTGATTTTTTCCTGATGAA
>CAIPPO010000187.1 GCA_903866915.1 uncultured Mucilaginibacter sp.
ATCGGGGCTGCAACTGAACCTACAGTCACTGCGGTGGCCACCCCCGACCCTGATGGTCCACCCATGAGGAATGAAGACAGAACAATCATTTGTGTGATCCTGTTTGATCAGTAACGCTACCTTTTTGTCCATTTTCGATTTACTTGATGTGTAAACCTATTTCAGGACGAGACAAACATTTTAGGATAGGACAACAGGTGCGACGGGATAACAGATTCGTCATTTATGATTACTTTAGCATCAATATGAAACGCTTGTCTTTACTGCTGCTCGTCACCATCGTTGCATTAGCAGGCTGCGCGCCCAGAGGGCCCTATTACGCAGCTGGCAAATTCTACAAACACCATACCGATTCTATCGCTAAAGTGATCGAAATAGCGCAGCCGGCTACCCTTGCGGACAGCAGCGGAACGCCGGTCGCTTCCGATTTTATAGCAACGGTAAACTTTAACCTGCGCAAGCCCAATTATGTGATCATTCATTTTACCGCGCAGGATAGTATACAGCAAACGCTAAGAACTTTTACGCTGGCCCGCACCCAGGTGAGTGCCCATTATGTTGTAGCTAAAGACGGCAAAGTTTACCACATGCTGAACGATTACCTGCGGGCATGGCAGGCCGGTATCAGCAAATGGGGCAGTGTGACGGATATGAACAGCTGTTCAATCGGGATCGAGATCGATAACAATGGCAGCGAACCCTATACGGATGCGCAGGTTAATAGTCTTGTGGCATTACTGGGCTACCTGAAAAAGGCCTATAACATACCGCAAGCCAATTTTATTGGTCACCAGGACATTGCCCCTGCCCGTAAACCCGACCCGGGACCCTTGTTTCCCTGGCAGGTAATGGCCGCGCACGGCTTTGGTTACTGGAGCGACGAAGTGCTGGAAGTGGCCCCCGAAAATTTCGATTATGCCACCGCCCTCCGCCTGATCGGCTATGATACCTCTAACCTGAATGCTGCTATTGTGGCCTTCAAACGCCATTTCGTTCAAAAAGACAGCGATGCGGTTTTAACCCAGCTTGATTTGAATGTATTGTACAATGTGTACCGGAAGTATTAGGATGGCAGTTAATAGTTAACAGGTATCGGGTATCAGGGGCTTTTGCGATCAAGCTAACCCAATACCCGGAAACAACCTATTTCTTTACCCAGCCATCCTTAAGCGTCACCGTGCGGTTGAACACCAATTTCTCTGGAGTCGAGTTTTTGTCTAAAGTAAAATACCCTTTGCGGATAAACTGGTAACCCTTGCCTGGTACAGCATTAGCCAGATCAGGTTCGATATAAGCATGCGGAAGGATATGCAAACTTTCGGGGTTGATGTAGTCTTTAAAGTCGCCGTCTTCATTTGATGGGTCTTCCACCTGAAACAATCGGTCATACAGGCGTACTTCGACGGTTTTAGCATCAGGTACGCTCACCCAATGGATGGTGCCCTTTACGCTCAGGCCACTGGTATCATTTCCTGAACGTGATTCGGCGATGTGGGTGCAATAAACTTCGGTTACGTTGCCGGCATCGTCTTTTTTAAAGCCCTCGCATTTAACAATATAGGCACTTTTGAGGCGTACAGTATTACCTACAGCAAGGCGAAAAAACTTCTTTGGCGGTACTTCCATAAAATCCTCCCGTTCTATCCATAATTCGCGGCTGAACGGGATATCACGGCCCCCTTCGCCGCCTTCAGCTTCGGGGTTATTTTCGCCGGTAAAAATTTCGGTTTTACCCTCCGGGTAGTCGGTAACCACCAATTTGATAGGATCCAAAACAGCCATACGGCGCCAGGAGGTTTTGTTGAGGTCCTCGCGGATACAAAATTCCAGCAAACCTACATCGATCATGTTCTCGCGTTTGGCAATACCAATGCGTTCGCAAAAATCGCGGATGGAAGCAGGGGTATACCCGCGGCGGCGCAAACCACTGATGGTGGGCATGCGAGGGTCGTCCCAACCGTCAACATATTGCTCATCGACCAGTTGTAATAACTTGCGCTTGCTCATTACCGTATAGTTAAGGTTGAGGCGCGCAAATTCGTATTGCTTGGACGGGAATATGCCCAATTTTTCAATAAACCATTCGTACAGCGGGCGATGCGGAATAAACTCCAGCGTACAAACCGAATGCGTAATTTCTTCAATTGCATCCGATTCGCCATGCGCAAAATCGTACATCGGGTAAATACACCATTGGTCGCCGGTGCGGTGATGATGGGCATGTTTGATGCGATACATCAGCGGGTCGCGCAGGTGCATATTAGGTGATGCCAGGTCGATCTTTGCCCGAAGCACTTTAGCGCCGTCGGGGTATTTACCAGCCTTCATCTCAGCAAACAACTGCAAGTTTTCGTCAACACTACGGTTACGGTATTCATTTCCGGTACCGGGCACTGTTGGTGTTCCTTTCTGGACAGCTATTTCTTCAGGCGTACTATCATCAACATAAGCCAGGTTCTGCCGGATAAGCTCAACAGCGAAGGCGTATAACTGTTCGAAATAGTCTGAAGCATATAATTCTTTCGCCCAGGTAAAACCCAGCCATTTTACATCCTCTTTGATACTATCTACATACTCCACATCCTCTTTAACCGGGTTAGTATCATCAAACCGAAGATTGGTTTGTCCACCATATTTCAACGCCAGTCCGAAGTTTAGGCAAATTGATTTGGCATGGCCGATATGCAGGTAACCATTTGGCTCAGGCGGGAAGCGGGTAAGCACACGGCCGCCATGTTTACCTTCGCGGATATCCTCTTCAACAATCTCTTCGATAAAATTTAATGATCGCTCTTCACTCATGATAGTACGGAAAGCCGCAAAAATAGGAAATTCAGCTGGGTTTGGCTAATGGTTTTAATAGGGCGGCGCAGTGTAGCCTGGTTTAAAGAGAATAGCCTGCCAGGCTTTTGTTTTTCATTTTCTGATAAAAACCACTTTCGGCATTCAGCCCGCACGATTGACCAACTCAAATTAACTAAATTGCTACCTTTACATCACCAATAGCTATCCATGAGTAATTCCTTTAACCGCCCAATCCGAGTTCTGGTAGCCAAAGTAGGCCTTGACGGGCACGACCGTGGTGCACGCATTATTGCCACCAGCTTGCGTGATGCAGGTATGGAGGTGATTTATACCGGTTTGCGGCAAACGCCCGAAATGGTGGTCAATACCGCTCTTCAGGAGGATGTAGATGCTATCGGCATCTCAATATTATCCGGAGCGCACATGACTGTTTTCCCGAAAATCATTAAATTGATGAAAGAAAAAGAATTGGAAGACGTGCTGGTTACAGGCGGTGGTATCATACCCGAAAGCGATATGCTCGAACTAAAAGCGATAGGCGTGGGTGAGCTTTTCCCGCCGGGAACCAAAACCACTGATATCGTTAAATATATTACCGAATGGGTGCATCAGCACCGGAATTTTTAAGCTACTCGGAAAGCAACCGGCTGGCAAATTATATATATTTTAAAAAACATTGCCCTATGTCCATGTTCGAAAATTTGCTCACCCATACCGAAAGTGGTATACACCATATTATTATTAACCGGGCAGGCAAGCTTAACGCGCTTAACCGGGATACACTTGCTGAATTGCATACTGCACTTTACGATGCTTTTAACAATGATAAAGTTGGGGGTATAATCATCACAGGTGCAGGCGACCGGGCTTTTGTTGCGGGTGCCGATATCGCTGAGTTTGCCTCATTCGATGCTGCCAAAGGCGAGGAGCTTGCACGCAGAGGACATAAAAACGTTTTTGATTTTATTGAAAACAGCGACAAACCGATTATTGCGGCCATTAATGGTTTTGCTTTAGGTGGTGGATTGGAGCTGGCATTAGCATGCCACATCCGCATAGCATCCGAAAATGCAAAAATGGGCCTGCCCGAAGTAACGCTTGGCCTGATACCCGGCTACGGGGGAACTCAACGCCTAAGTCGCCTTATTGGACGAGGACGAGCTTTGGAGATGATCCTTACCGGTGATATGATCACAGCGCAGGAAGCATATCAATTCGGACTGGTAAACCATGTGGTTAGCCAGTATGATCTGCTAACCAAAGCTGAGACGTTGATGCGCGTCATCTTGTCTCGGGCTCCGTTAGCATTGCAATCGGCTATTCGGGCAGTAAACGCTTCGTTCAAACAGAATGTGAATGGTTTTGAAGAGGAAATTGAATTATTTGGGCAGTGTTTCGATACGGAAGATTTTAAAGAAGGTGTGTCAGCCTTTCTAGCAAAAAGAAAACCGGAATTTAAAGGCAAATAGCGCAAATAGCAATCAATGATCGTTTTCGCAAAACAGCCCGATGAAAGTTGAATTTAAACCTTTAGGTAGCTTTTCCAAATCGGCAAATTCAGTAAAAACATACTCACTTATATCTCTGACTTCGAGTAAATTTCAAACTATTATTTAAAGTCTAATGGGCTTGCAGAGCCTTGAGTTAACTGTTTTTTATTCAAGAAATATAATAATTAGCGCAATAATTAAATTTTACCTTAAATTTTAGCAGTTTTGTATGTAACTTGACATAGGCATAATCCGTTTACCAGTCAAAATTAGCTAATACCTGTTATGAAAAAAATCCTCATCATTGATGATGAAGTGAACGTTGCCTTATTACTCTCAAAGTTTTTAACACGCAACGGTTTTGATGTTACCACAGCTGCTACCGGCTCGAGCGGACTCGAATTGTTGAAAAACGGCTCTTATGACCTGGTGCTTTGTGATTTCAGGCTGGAAGATACCGATGGACGCGAAATGCTGAAAAGTATCAAAACGCAATATCCTAAAACCGGTGTTATAATTATAACGGGTTATTCGGACATAAAAATGGCGGTTGAACTTATTAAAATGGGCGCTTACGACTATATCACCAAGCCGCTTTACCCCGACGAAATATTAAATACCATTAATAAAGCTTTTGAAACCCACCACGCCCTGGTAGACGAATTTGAAAGCACCGCATCCGTATCTAAACCCAGCAACAAGAAACCTCAGTTACCGAATAGCGAATTTGTTGTTGGTACCAGTAAGGCCGCCAAAGAATTGGCAAGGCAAATTGAATTGGTTGCACCTACAAACTATAGTGTTATTATTTTAGGCGAAAGCGGCACAGGTAAAGAGTCGGCAGCAAAAAGCATACACTTGCACAGCCAGCGCGCTAATATGCCCTTTATAGCGATGGACTGCGGTTCACTTACCAAGGAACTTGCTGCCAGTGAATTTTTTGGCCACGAAAAAGGCTCATTTACAGGCGCTCTTTATACTAAAATTGGTCACTTTGAAATGGCAAATGGCGGCACACTATTTTTGGATGAAGTAGGTAACTTATCTTACGACATTCAAGCTGCATTGCTGCGGACAGTGCAGGAAAGAAAAGTGAAACGTATCGGAAGTACCAAGGAAATCGACCTTGACGTACGCATCATTATAGCAACCAACGAGAACCTGCAGGAAGGTATATCTAAAGGCAGATTCAGGGAAGATTTATACCACCGTTTTAACGAATTTACTATTTATATGCCCGCTCTTCGCGAGTTAGGTAGCGATATCATGTTGCTGGCGAATCATTTCCTGCAGATAGCGAATGCCGAACTTGGTCGTAATGTAACTTCTTTTTCGCCGGAAGTGGAAGAGTGTTTTATAAATTATCGATGGAATGGTAATATTCGCGAATTGAAAAATGTGGTTCGTCGTGCAACGCTGATCACAGAAGGTGATGTGATCTTGTTAAAGGCACTGCCGCTCGAAATTTCAAATTATAAATCATCGCATATTCCAGTTCAGGAAATTATAGCAGAGCAGGAAGTAACAGTCATCAAAGAAAACCGTCACGACCTTAAAAACGCAGCTCAGGAAGCCGAATACGATACGATACTGAAAGTGTTGCGTGAAGTTAACTTTAACAAAACTAAAGCAGCCGAAATTCTCAATATCGACCGCAAAACGCTGTACAACAAAATGAAGGCTATCAACTTAAGCAAGTAATAATGCCAGATTCAGCAAAAGAGAATATCCCTGAGGAAGGAAAAACCCGCCGGATCCGCCATGATATACGCAACCAGTTGTCAAATATCAACCTATCAGTAGAACAACTGAAATATGAAATTCCAGACGATGCGGGATCTGATACCGCATTTTATATCAATACCATAGCGGTAAGTTGTGCTAAGATCAACCTGCTGCTCAACGATCTTGATTGATATTTTTCGTTTGGAGATTTTTAATAGTCGGCTAAAAACTTTTTAGCTTTCCATTGTTTATATGGAGTACTTATTGCAAGGTCTCCAATGTCATCTTTTAATTACAGGCAACGAAATAATGTGATCCTGGCCGCTATAGTGGTCCTCGGCTGTATTTTGCTGTATTCTATGTCGGGCTTGTTTAGCGCTATTTTGGGTGCAATTATCCTGTTTACTATTTTCAGGCCCGTTTTTCTTTACCTGGTTGGTAAAAAGTACTGGAATAAATCACTAACAGCCATTTTGATCATGCTAACTTCATTAGTGGTTATCGTTATTCCCTTCCTTTCAATGAGTATCCTTATTGTTGATAAAATCTCGGCGCTGACTAGAAATGGCCTCCCCATACAAGACTGGATTTATAAAATCGACATATTTGCCAGCCATCATCTGGGACAGCCGCGTTTAGCCGAAAATACCCTTCAAAAACTTGGGGCATTTATTACAGACCTTTTCCCTTCTCTTATCGGCAGTGCGGTAAGTATCCTGATCAATTTGTTGGTGATGTATTTTCTGCTGTTTTTCATGTTTACCCAGATGAAGGAGTTCGAATCGGCATTGATGAAATATGCGCCATTTCGCGAACAACATGCTTTGAAATTTGCAAAAGCCTTGCGCGATGCAACCTATAGCAATGTATTAGGGCAGGGCATCATAGCAATAGTGCAAGGCGTATTACTCGGTATGGGTTTTTATGCATTTGGTATTCCTGATCCAGTTTTCTGGGGTATGCTGGGTGCTTTGATATCATTTTTACCTGTAGTTGGGGCACCTACACTAGCCATACCTACCAGCATTATCCTTTTTGCCAGCGGGAATACATTCAAAGGTATCGCTTTACTTATTTATGGCCTGCTGGTGATTGGTAACATCGATAATATATTGCGGATGATCATCAATAAGCGGGTAGCAAATACCCACCCAATTATCTCAGTCGTCGGTGTTTTTATAGGCCTACCACTTTTTGGTATTTTAGGCCTGGTTTTCGGCCCTTTGTTATTATCCTATTTCTTACTGTTGCTGGAGATATATGAAACCAACCGCATGGCTGCCAGCCGACTGGAGCGGATTAAAACAACAACAGATAACTGATTTAGTAAAAATTTTGCGGGCGCGACAGGAAATGCCGATATTAAGGCCATCAATTATTTACTGGTTAATATATACTGACGAAAAGTCTGTTAAATAATAATTGGCAGGATATTTAACTATTATAAAACAAACTAGTTCATATTTAAATTGTAGTACTATGTCAGATAACTCAAAAGTTATAGTTGCACTGCTGGCAGGATTAGCAGCAGGGGCAGCGTTAGGAATATTATTTGCACCAGACAAAGGTGTAGAAACACGCGACAAACTTACCGATTCACTCAAAAAGCTCGGTGACTCGATAAAAGAGACTGCTGCTAATGAAATTGACAGCCTGGTTGGCCTTAAAGACAAGGTTGTCGATAATATTAAAAGCAAAATAACCAGTGTTGACGAAGAATATCAAGACGACCTGGAGCACGCATAAGGCAAAGCTGGTTCTGGCTTAAAAATCCGGGCCGTAGAATACTTCAAATGGAAGAGAAAAAAGATACGCCGCCACCAATTGTTGATCAGGTTAAGTCCTATGTTGAGACCCAATTGGAGCTTACCAAACTCGAGGCAGTAGAAAAGGGTTCGAAATTTTTGGCAGGTTTTGTCGCCGACCTCATTATTGGTGTATGTTTCGTACTGGGGTTTTTGTTTGTGAGTTTTGCCCTTGCACTATTGATTTCGCACTTTTTAGGTTCCTATTGGGCGGGGTTTGGTTTAATGGCATTATTGTACCTTTTTGTAGCATTTATTGTTATAAAACGAAAGGATAAGATAAGACCTGCATTGACAGACCTTTTCATACGTAATTTCTTTAAATAAAATGGACGATCTTAATATCAATAACATAAGTGAGTTACGTGCCGAGATAGCGCGATTACGTGATGTGAGAGATGCGCAAGGCAAAGCCCTGGCTAAACGGTTTAATACGCCAATGACGGCGCTTTCTTCTTTATACACGGTATTCCCCAATGTGCCCGAAGAAGGCACTAAGAATGATATTTTTCATCAGGACCTTGTTGGTGTTGTTTCGCGTATATTTCTACCAATGGTGCTCAATTCAACATTATTTCGCAATTCAAATATTTTGATAAAAGGGCTTGTGGGACTGTTTTCTCAAAAAGCCTCTGACTATATCAATGAGGATGCGGTGTTAGGCATTTGGGATAAGGTTAAGACATTATTTGAAAAAAGAAAGAAAAAGCCTGCTGATTACGGCATCCCTCCCGAAAGTGAGGCTTCTTAAGTCCGAAAGTCCGCATCCCGATAGCTATCGGGAGTCCGGACGAAGACTCCGGGAATTGGATACACACTCTATCTTTTTTACCTAAATTTTCATCCGGACTTTCGGACTTCCTTCTTATTTTTACCCGCTAAATTTAAATAGTGGGAAAAGACAAATTACGACGCTTTGCTGAAGTGGCTACCTTTGCTAACGTAGTACAATTAGATGCCGGCCTGCCGTATTGTGGCAATTGGGCAAATGGTTTCTTTAAGAACGATGATCCGCTTGTGCTGGAGCTTGCTTGTGGCAAAGGCGAATACACGGTAAACCTGGCAAGGTTGTTTCAAAAAAAGAATTTTATTGGTATTGATTACAAAGGAAACCGAATCTGGCGTGGAGCAAAAGATGCACTTGAACAGGGAGTACCTAATGTTGGCTTTTTAAGGATACAGATCGAGACAATTTTGGACTACTTTGCTCCCGGCGAAGTGGATGAAATTTGGATCACTTTCCCCGATCCCCAGCCACAACTTAGCCGTGAAAAGAAGCGTTTGACCTCACCGCGCTTCCTCGAAAAATACAAACAGCTGTTGAAACCGGGTGGCTCCGTCAATCTAAAAACTGACAACGACGATTTGCATGCCTACACGGCTGAAAAAATCGCCGAATTGAATTTAAGATTGCATATTAAAACAGAAGATCTGTACCATTCTGAATTTGCCGACGAAGTACTATCCATCAAAACCTATTACGAAAAGAAATATTTAAAAGAAAATAAGAATATCAACTATCTTAAATTTTCATTCGAATAGAACATGCCCGATCTAAATTTTTACGACAAGGTATACGATGTAGTTCGGCTCATCCCGCCAGGCAGAGTAACATCCTATGGGGCCATAGCCAATTTTTTGGGCACCCGGGGCTCTGCAAGAATGGTTGGTTATGCTATGCAAGCCTGCGGCGCAGCAGATCCGCCAGTGCCGGCACATCGGGTGGTCAATAGTGCAGGCCTGTTGACCGGTAAATTCCATTTTGGCGGCGATCTGATGGAACGGATGTTAGCTTCCGAAGGAGTAAAGGTGGAAAATGATAAAGTGGTTGACTTTAAAAAGGTGTTTTGGAATCCAGAAGACACGATGACAGGATTTTAGGGATGGGTGGGATATTTATGTATCATGTCTAACATTGAAAATCTCAACAATCGTGTTCAAAAATCCCTTCATCGTGTCACAGGTAACTCAACCACCATCTCCCCTTATTGTTCTGCTTATAGGTATCGTAGCGCATGCAAAGCGGGTATAGTCCGGCAACTATTGCGATCCATACCAGGTACGCCACCGGCAGTGAGAATCCATAGCCTTTCAGGTCTTTGGTGAACCAGATGGGCTGCTTCAAGAACCAGATATGCCAATCCTGCCCGGGTGTAAATGCAGATGCAAAAATTGCGATTAGGTGTATCACATAAATATGGATCAGGTAATAAAACATAGGTACCCGGCCATAAACAGAAACTACTTTTACCAAGCCATTCTGCAGTTTTTCGGTGAAGCCAAGGAATAATAGAGCAGAGCCTATAGTTACTAATAAGTAATCGAGTGAAGGCGGATATTTGTTGAAATTGACAAACGAGAGAAAAGTATAAAAACCATTCTTTTGTGACGTCCAGGGTACGGGATCTCCATAAATATTGATAAACCTGATCACAATAAACAAGGCTATGGCGGCAAAGCCAAGTTTTAACAACATGCTTCTCCGTCGTTCAGGACTATATGATTGAGAGAAGACCTGACCCAGACAATAACCCAAAGCCATAACAGCAACCAGTGGGATCAGGGGGTAGCCTACCAGTAATAATTCGCCATGCCAGGTAAATACCTGCTGAAAATGAAGCAGTGACCAGCCAAAAGCTATTAAGCCATTTCCGGGTATGTGTACACTATCAAAAAGGTTATGGCTAAATATGATGAGTAAACTTAAACCAAGAATGAATTTTTTGGGAAGATAGATCAAAACTGATAAAACGACCATGCTAACGCCTAATGCCCACAACGTTATAAAAAAGAACATCGGGAAGGCAATATTAAAGTTCCATCCAAAATTCACAACGATCAATTCGAGAAAGATAAGCCACAGTCCTCGCGTGAACAGGTAGACCGACAATTCTTTTTTAGTTTTTCTTTGTCCAACCAGGTAAGCCGATGCGCCTGTCAAAAGCAAAAATATTGGAGCACAGAAATGCGTTATCCAACGGGTAAAAAATAGTATACCACTGGTTTTCGTGAGATCGAGCGGGTCAAAATAAAAAGAGCCGAAAAATAAATAATCCCGCACATGGTCAAGCGCCATAATGATCATGATAGCGCCGCGCAGGAAATCTATTGATGTGATGCGGTATTTTGTGACGGTTAGGGCTGGGTTCATAAAACGAATATAGTTTTAATCGGGGGTACCTTAAAACCCGAAACTTGCTAAGACAGGATTAAGACACGATTTTGGGATTTTATGGATTGGATTTAATTAGATGATAAGAATCAGGAATGTTTCCCAGATCTTTTGATTGGGTAGTTGCATTAAATGCAACTCATAAAATCTTATAATCGTGTGTTGTGTATTTGCAGGAGCTCCATCTTATTGCCAAAGGGGTCGAGGTAAAAGAAACGTTCGCGGCCGGGAATCACTTCTTCTTCAAAGGTGTGCACGCCATGTTTCTCCAGGTGCTCGCGACTAGCTTTGATATCTTCCACTTCAAAAGCGGTATGTCGTCCTGTTTCCTTCAAACCGGGTTCGACGCCGATATGAAAACCGATGTCGCCGATCTCGAACCAATAGCCTGGCTGACGAAAAACTTCCGGCCGGTGTGTGGGTGTTAAACCGATAATATCAGTGTAAAATGCCCGGGCTTCTTCAAGCCTTTCAGGTGGAACGCAGACGTTAATATGGTCGGCGCGCTTAAAGTTGATCATTCGTTTTCGGCAAAAGTGAGGACATAATTGTTGTTGTCCAATATAGAAAATTCTGTCGCGCCATAAAAGGTCTTTTCCAGACCCTTTAACACTTTTACCTTGTCTTTCACCAATTCAAAGAACTCGCGGATATTTTTAATATTGATATACAATAACAAAGAACCACCGTCAGTGCGGCGGATTTCGGGCAATTCATCCGCCAGGCTGTCAAAGGTCTGGAACATCAGTGTAACACTGCCATTCACTAGCATCACCCAAACCAGTTCATCTCCCTGCTCGGGTACCGACATGGCCACTTTAAATCCTAACAAGGTGTAAACGGCGATGGTTTCTTGTATATTATTCGTAAAAATATTAGGTGCTAAACTTTCCATAACAATGTTGAATGCTTAAAAGATTAATTTTGGATTGGAATACTAAAGGTAAAAAACATTTTGATAAAAACTAAATAATTTAGCAATTTTGGTTGTTAGGCACTAGGCATCGGTAGCTTTAGCAGTCCAGCAATACAACAATAAAACAACTCACTCATTCACTAACTCACTCGATAATAAAGCCTCATGGGAAAATTAGAAGACGATTTTAACGCTTACCGCAGCCGGATGAACGACCGTATCATGGAATCGGCCAATACCAATATCAAGCGATTTTTCGCACTGGATACAACCACTTATGCTGAAGGTGCACTTGACGTTAAGACAAAAGAATTGCTGGGTTTGGTAGCCTCCATGGTTCTGCGTTGCGATGATTGTATCAAGTACCATTTAGGTAAATGCCATGAAGCAGGTGTAAATAATGAGGAGATGAACGAGGTTTATATGATTGCCAACTTGGTTGGGGGCTCTATTGTAATTCCGCATTACCGCAGAGCGCTGGAATATTGGGATGAGTTAAACGGGTTATAAAAATTATTGGTCATTGCGATACACCAAAGGCGAAGAAGCTATCGCAAGGTATGCCTTTTAGGCCCGTAGGCCATGGGGTAAGAACCTGATTAGCATTTATCAATGCCTTCTTGCGATTGCTTTGTCGCTAGCCTGAGCTCGAACCACTCACGCTCCATGAAATGACAATTTTCATCAATTATATATGATCAACAACCCAGATAAATTCAAATAACCCAAAATGACTCAAGACTCAAGCCTCAAGACTCCCGACTTAAAACGCTGCACCTGGCCCGGAAAAGACGAACTCTACATTAAATACCATGATGAAGAATGGGGCAAAGAAGTCCATGACGATAAAAAATTATTCGAGTTTCTTGTCCTTGAATCTGCACAGGCTGGTTTGAGTTGGATCACGATATTACGCCGCCGGGAAGGGTATCGTAAGGCTTATGCCGATTTTGACGTACACCAGGTGGCAGCTTTTACCGGGGATGATGTAGAACGACTAATGCAGGATACCGGCATTATACGGAATCGCGCCAAGATCGTATCGTCTATCAGTAATGCGCAAAAGTTTATGGAAGTGCAAAAAGCGTTTGGGTCGTTCGACCAATACTTATACAGCTTTATGCCTAATGGTAGGGCTATCATCAATGATACGCACGAAGTAATTGTCAGCACACCAATTTCCGATGCCATTAGCAAAGACATGAAAAAGCGGGGCTTTAAATTTTTTGGCACAACCATTTGTTACGCCCATATGCAAGCGACTGGCATGGTGAATGATCATTTGCCCGATTGCAGTTTCAAATAGAACTGGCTCGAATTAGCACGAACAAACAAGAATTAGGAGGAATGAAGCGGAATTTGCACAAATCAAATGGAATGATACCTTTTAGCTGATATTTTGTACTATTGTATCCCAGGCATTTAATTCGGCTCAATTCATCTAAATAATTCGTGACATTCGTGTTGATTAAATTCGTGCAAATAGTGTAAATCATCGATGAAAAAGTTATTCCTACTGGACGGCATGGCGCTTATTTACCGTGCGCATTTTGCCCTAAGCAAAACCCCGCGATTTACTTCGGGCGGATTAAATACCTCGGCAATGCTTGGGTTTACCAACACCCTGCTGGATGTGCTCAAAAAAGAAAAGCCGACCCACATGGCTGTAGTATTTGATACCGAGGCACCGACTGAGCGGCATACCGACTTTGAAGCCTATAAAGCTCATCGAGAGGCGATGCCCGAGGACCTGGCCAAAGCTATTCCTTATATCTTTAAAATTGTTTTAGGATTTAATATCCCCCTGATCACATCCGATGGTTTTGAAGCGGATGATATTATAGGTACCCTGGCCAAAAAAGCCGAAAAAGTTGGTTACCAAGTGTTTTGTATGACGCCCGATAAAGACTTTGCACAGCTGGTTTCTGAAAATATTAAACTTTATAAACCTGGCCGGCAGGGAAATGAGGTAGAAATAATGGGTGTGAAAGAGGTATTGGAAAAATGGGAAGTGAATGATCCGCTGCAGGTGATTGACATACTTGGCCTTTGGGGTGATGCAGTAGACAATATACCCGGTATACCTGGTATTGGTGAAAAAACCGCCAAGCTGCTTATTAAGCAGTATGGCTCGATGGAGAATATTATTGCCCATAGCTACGAATTGAAAGGCAAGCTGAAAGAGAATGTAGAAAATTTTGCAGAGCAGGGTTTGTTATCCAAAAAACTGGCGACTATTAATCTGCAATCACCTGTTGAACTGGATGAGGTTGGACTGGAAGTAACTGCTCCGAGCAGGGAGTTATTAGAACCATTGTTTGCCGAACTGGAATTTCGTACCCTCGGCCGGCGTGTTTTCGGAGAGGATTTCAGCGTAACAGAATCGCGCTCGGTGGGTGTTCAGACCGACTTATTCGGGCAACCTGTTGCAGAAGCCAAACCAGGCGTTTTGTTGGAGATCAAAAATATTTTCGAACCGGAAAATGAAGTAGCGGCGAAAAATATCAATAATGTACCTCATAACTATTACCTGGCAGATACCAAAGAAAAGCGTTCAGCCTTGATCAGCCTGCTGCAACAACAGCAAAGTATTTGTTTTGATACGGAAACAACCGGAATCGATGCCAATAATTGCGAGTTAGTAGGCTTGTCATTCGCCATAAAAGAGCATGAAGGCTGGTATGTCCCGGTCCCTGCCAGTCAGCAGGAAGCGCAGGCTATTGTTAACGAGTTTAAGCCGGTTTTAGAAAATCCGGTAATTGGCAAAACCGGTCAGAATATTAAATATGATATCCTGGTATTTAAATGGTACGGAGTGCAGGTTGCAGGTGTTTTGTTTGACACGATGTTGGCCCATTATGTACTCGACCCGGATACCCGTCATAATATGGATATCCTTTCCGAAAATTACCTGGGATATAAGCCGGTTTCGATCACCGAGTTAATTGGCGCCAAAGGGAAAGGTCAGGGCAATATGCGTGATGTGGAAATTGAAAAGGTGAAGGAATATGCAGCTGAGGATGCTGATATCACGCTGCAGCTACGCGGTGTTTTTGAGCCCAAACTGGCACATGCTGAAGCCGAAAAATTGGTTAACGGCATCGAAAACCCGCTTGTTTATGTATTGGCTGATATAGAATATGAAGGGGTAAAAATTGATACTGATACCCTGAAAGAGTTTTCGAAGGAACTGGAGGTTGATATTGCCAAATTAGAACGCACCGTTTATGACAAGGCAGGAGTGCGCTTTAATATTGCCTCGCCAAAGCAATTGGGAGAAGTGCTTTTTGAAAAACTAATGCTCGACCCCAAGGCTAAAAAAACCAAAACCGGGCAATACCAAACAGGCGAGGACGTGTTATTATCGCTGGCTGCTAAAAGCGATATTGTACGCGATATATTGGATTACCGCCAACTTCAAAAACTTAAATCTACTTATGTTGATGCACTACCGCTGATGGTAAACCCCAAAACGGGCCGGGTTCATACCTCTTATAATCAAGCTATTGCGGCTACAGGCCGTTTAAGCTCCACCAACCCCAATTTACAAAATATACCCATACGTACAGAACGGGGACGGGAAGTGCGCAAAGCCTTTATTCCAAGGGACGCCAACCACAGTATCCTTTCGGCGGATTACTCGCAGATCGAATTGCGTATTATAGCCGAAATCAGTAAGGATGTGAATATGCTTGACGCCTTCCGCCAAAACCTGGATATCCATACCGCAACTGCAGCCCGGGTTTATGGCAAGCAGTTGAATGAAGTAACCAGCGACGAACGCCGGAACGCCAAAGCTGTTAACTTTGGGATTATCTACGGACAATCGGCTTTTGGCTTATCGCAAAACCTGGGTATTCCCAGAAAGGAGGCAGCCGAGATCATCGATAATTATTTTGCCACCTACCCCGGTATCAAACAGTATATGAATGATACCATGAACTTCGCTCGTGAAAATGGTTATGTGTGTACCCTGATGGGGCGCAGACGTTACCTTCGCGACATCAATTCAGCCAATGCCACGGTACGGGGTTTTGCAGAGCGAAACGCTATCAACGCCCCAATACAAGGCTCGGCGGCTGATATGATCAAGATCGCTATGATTAACATTCATCGCGAATTTATAGCACTAAAACTCGATTCCAGGATGACCATGCAGGTACATGATGAGTTGGTGTTTGATGTGCCTGATTACGAAATCGAAAAGGTAAAGCCGATTATTACTGAACTGATGAAACATGCGATTAAAACCGAGGTGCCTATTTTGGCCGAGGTAGGCGTAGGAAAGAATTGGCTGGAAGCCCATTGAGGTTTGGTGGCATTAGTTGAAGTGGTTATTAATTGCTCTCTAAAATATTTCATATAACCAAAAATGTGATCAGCAGTGCACGACAAGGAATACAGCCTGCACAACAATCGGGTAAAATCCCCGTTTTGTCGATAAATACGGGGCCGGGGTCGATCTACAGGAAAAATTCAGGAATCATTTTTTATATTTATTCCATCATCAAAAAAACAAATATGCATTTGAAAAAACAACTACTGGTAACCGTGGGCGCCATTGCGCTTATAGCGGTTAGTGTGGCAGCATCCCTGCCGCAACAGCAGCGGGAAGAACCTAAATTGGTAAACCTGAAGGTATTCCCGAAAAACATTCCTTATCGTGTGTTAGATCATGCAATGGACGAATGGGCTGCATCACTGGGTGTACACTGTAATTTTTGCCATGCCCGCGATGCACAAACAGGCAAGATGGATTTCGCCAGCGATGCCAAACCTGAAAAGAAGGCTGCACGCGAAATGTTTGTGATGGAAGGTAAGATCAATAAAAAATTCTTTGGCAGCCAGAAGGATAGCCTGGGTATGTTCAAGATAACTGGTGTAAACTGCTATACCTGTCATAATGGAAAATCGCACCCTGAAGTAAAAGTACCTGAAGAACATCATGGTCCGGGTGGTCCTCCTCCGGGTGGTCCGGGTGGTCCTCCTCCGGGTGGTCCGGGTGGTCCTCCTACAGGTGGTCCGGGTGGTCCTCCTCCAGGTGGAAATCCGCCATCGGGTAAATAAATTTTGATATAAGAGGATTGAAATGAAACGGTTTTTAATAACAATGCAACTGGTACTTGTTACCGGGGTTGGAATAGTATGCGCACAAAACAACGTGCTGCGGTCGGCTATCACCTTTGAGATCAAGAATATGGGTATCAATACAGGAGGTTCGCTGGGTGGTTTGTCAACAAAACTGCATTTTATGCAGAGTAACCTGCAAGCCAGCACATTGGAGGCAACGGTTGATGTGGGAACTATTAACACCGATAACTCTACCAAAGGTGAACACCTTCGAAGTGAAGATTTTTTTGATGTCGCCAAATACCCAAAGATCATTCTGAAGTCGGTAGCGCTTAAGCATAAAAGCGGGGATAATTATACAGGTACTTTTTTGTTAACCATAAAAGACAAAACGAAGCAGCTGGAAATACCCTTTAGTTATACCGATAAAGGTAATACCGGAGAATTTAAGGCAACCTTTAAAATTAACCGCCTCGACTTTGGCGTTGGCAGTTCCAGTATGATATTGTCAGACGTGGTTACCGTACATTTGGATTGCGAGGAGCGTAAGGCAGAAAGCGCACAATTATAAACACTATACAGCTGGAAAGCTGTATAGTGCTATAAAATGAATCCAATGTTTCATTTGTTTTATTGCTGGAATAGTATTTTGCTGATGTTAAACGCAGCACTGGTACAACAAAATTTTTAACTGGTTGATCAAATGGAAAAAGCAATTAACTTTAATTTCGGCAGAATAGTTTCGGCAATTGTTTCGGTCCTTTTTTTATTCGTTGTTTTATCGGGTTCGGCGCAAACAACGCCGGCTAAAGCACTCCTGGCACTATCAAAAGGCGACCACATCCTGGCGATAATTGACCCGGTAAGTTTCAAAGTGTTGGCGCAGGTTCCGGTAGGGTCAGATCCGCATGAAGTAATTGCCTCGGCTGACGGTAAAACTGCATACGTTACGATTTATGGCGGCGGCAGTTTGCATGAAATCAATGTGATTGATCTCGTAGGTCAAAAGGCATTGACAAGCCTGGATACCAAACCCTTTATGGGCCCTCACGGTATCTTTTTCCAGGGCGGCAAAGTGTGGTTTAGCGTAGAAGGCACTAAAACCGTTGCACGCTTTGACCCTGCAACTGGTAAATTCGACTGGTGCCTCGGCACAGGTCAGGATCGTACCCACATGGTATATGTTACAGCTAATGGAAAAAGTGTTTATACCACCAATGTGGCATCTGCAACGGTGAGTATTTTAACCGATAGCCTGATCAAACCCCGGCCTTTCCCAAATGGCTTTACACCTCCCCCTCACGAAGACTGGGTACAAACTTTGATTCCGGTTGGAAAAGGCTCAGAAGGGTTCGACGTTTCACCAAATGGTAAAGAGCTGTGGACGGCCGGCGCAGACGATGGCATCATTACCATTATCGACCTGGCCGGAAAGAAGGTTTCAGCCAGTTTGGATTCCAAAGTACAGGGAGCAAACCGACTTAAATTTACGCCAGACGGCAAACGCGTATTGGTAACCAGTTTGCGTACCGGCGATTTGTTTGTTATTGATGCTACTACCCACCAATTAATCAAAACCCTGAGTACCGGACATGGTGCGGCGGGAATTTTAGTGGATGATGATGGTTCGCGCGCTTTTATCGGCTGTACCGGGGATAATTATGTTGCTGTTATAGACTTGAAAACATTAACTGTAATCTCGCATATCGATATAAAAGGGGCAGATGGCCTGGCCTGGGCAGAAAGACCTTGATAGCTAATTTTTTAAAATAAATATCAGCAGCTAATTTGTTAACCACGGCCGGGTAGTCTGGGCCTTTTCTTTTTTTCGGGTGCATGAAAACGAGGTGCTGCAGGCGAAGGCTTGCGGAAAACCGGTGCCTCTTTTACAGACTCCTCTTCTTCTTCTTTGATATTGACCGTAAGAAAACGGTCGCCCATTTCCTGTCCATGAAGTGCAGCAACGGCATTCTCGGCCGACTGGCGGTCGCCCATTTCAATAAAGCCATAACCCTTACAGATTCGCGTTTTCTTATCGCGAACCAGTTTGATCGTTTTTAGGTCGCCATGGGGAACAAACAGGCGGGCTAGCTCTAACTCATCCATATTCAGCGGGAACCCACTGACAAATAATTTAATCATTTTGGAAAATAAGTAGGTAAATGTATTGATTTAATGTTTTAAAAAAAGGAGGTTTTACAGAAACTTAATAAACAGCGTTCAGTTGATAGTTGACGTAAACGAACCCGATTTCCAATAAATAAATGACCTCGTACCAGGCCGAAATGGTTTCTTGTCTCTGCATTTTAGCATATCTGCCAGCTATATTACAAACTTCATAAGCAATGGTCAGTGTATTTATACTAAAATAATACGCTGAAAATCAACGATTTTGGTGTAATGTATAGCTTGTAGGTAGTGCAAATATTGTCCAATCATTTTGAAGAATTAAAAATTGTCTGCCAAACTAAATCCTTAAAGAAATTAACATTGTATGCAGAATACACCCGGCAGGGCGGTTTAAATTAAAAAAGTAGAAATAATTATCACTTTAGTAAAAATTCATGTTTTTTTGTTCAGAAAATATCGATTTTGCAAAAAACCAATTAGCTTGCTTTCAAAATAAAAATGAACGACTGTTGCTGCTGAACAAATAATAAAAATTTAATTTACAGACTGAATAAGCTATTTAGTTTTGTTTATTTAATTAATTCTTTGCTTAACTTGAACCAATAATAATCCACAATGAAAATTTTCCATCTCAGCGCCGAATGTTATCCTGTGGCAAAAGTAGGCGGCCTGGCCGACGTCGTAGGGGCATTGCCAAAATACCAAAATCAAATGGGTGTTGAGGCTGCGGTTGTGATGCCTTATTACGAACGCAAGTTTGTGCAGGAGAACGAGTGGGAAGTTCAGTTCCAGGCATCGTCCTTGCTTGGTACGCGTCGTTTTTATTTTGAAGTGCTTAAAGAAAAAACAAATAAACTTGGTTTCGAGCTTTTTTTGATCAAAATACCAGGTTTGCTTGATCGGGAAAATGTATACAGTTATCCTGACGAAACGGAGCAATTTATCGCATTTCAGCTCGCTTTTCTGGACTGGATCAACTGGTCGCAACAATCACCCGACCTGATCCATTGTCACGATCATCATACTGGGCTGGTACCTTTTCTGCTCTATAATTCAAGTTTATATAAACGCCTTTCGGCTATACCGACAGTGCTGACCATACATAACGGTCAATATCATGGGGCATTCGGCTGGAGCAAATTAGGCCTGTTACCCGAGATCGATATTACAAAAACCGGGTTGCTGGAGTGGAATGGTGCAATTAATCCCCTGGCTTCGGCTGTAAAATGCTGCTGGAAATATACAGCTGTTTCACCAAGTTACCTGGAAGAACTGACGGTAAAATCAAACGGTTTAGAATATTTGTTTTATCTGGAAAGGGCAAAAGGAACCGGGATAATCAATGGCATAGATACGGAAATTTGGAATCCCAAAACGGATAGCATGATCGCCGAATCCTTTTCTATTCAAAAGGTTTCGGTAGGCAAACAAAAGAACAAAGAAGCACTTTGTGCTCGCTTCGGCATTTCTACTGACAGGCCTTTGATCTCTTTCATAGGACGTCTGGTTGGTGAAAAAGGAGCCGACCTGCTGCCCGAAGCGATTAAAAGAAGTATCATAGCGCATCCTGGTGGCGTAAATTTTTTCCTGCTTGGTGCTGGTGAACCGGTGTTACAGGATGAGTTGACTGCCCTGCAAAAAGAATTTCCGGACCAATGCAGTGTTTTTATTGGCTATGACGAGGCACTTGCTCACCTGGTTTATGCTGGGACAGATTTTCTGTTAATGCCTTCGCGCGTTGAGCCTTGCGGTTTGAACCAGTTGTATGCTTTGCGCTATGGGACCATACCAATGGTACGGATAACTGGAGGACTAAAAGACACGGTACTTGATTTTGGTGACGACGGGGGCTATGGTATCCGATTTATCCAGGCCAGTGTCGCTGATATTGTGGAAGCAGTAAGACGCGCTGTGGAGCTATACCCAGATACGGCTAAGGTTCAATCAATACGAAAAAGAATGATGGCGCTCGATTTCTCATGGGATCGGTCGGCTAAAGAATATATTAACCTTTATGAGAGTTTAAAACCTGCTATATGACATCAAAAGTAATCAGCATTGTGCTTGGCGGTGGCCAGGGAAGTCGTTTATCGCCCCTTACCGCAACCCGCTCCAAACCGGCCGTACCTATTGCCGGGAAATATCGTTTGGTCGATATTCCGATCTCTAATTGTTTGCATTCGGATATTACCCGAATTTACGTGCTGACGCAATTTAACTCGGCGTCGCTCAACAAGCACATTAAAAACACCTATCACTTCAGCAGTTTTAGTAACGCTTTTGTGGATATACTGGCAGCCGAACAAACGCCATCAAGCGTTGCCTGGTTTCAGGGAACGGCAGATGCTGTAAGGCAAAGTTTGCATCACCTTGCCGTACATGAATTTGATTATGTTCTGATCCTTTCAGGCGATCAATTGTACCAGATGGATTTCCGCGAAATGGTAGAAAATCACATCAAAAACAATGCGGATATATCTATCGCTACTATACCCGTTCACGCGAATGATGTGCCGGGATTTGGTATTCTGAAAACCGACGAGAATAACTTTGTTACAGCTTTCGTCGAAAAACCAAAGACGAATTTTGAAAGCTGGGCCTCAGAAGTGAGTCCCGATATGGCCGCACAGGGCAGGCATTACCTGGCTTCAATGGGTATTTATATTTTTAACCGGAAACTATTATACGAGCTTTTGACCGGTAACGACCGCACTGATTTTGGTAAAGAGATTATTCCGGATTCTATCGCACATCACCGCGTAGTAAGTTATCAATATGAAGGATATTGGACCGATATCGGTACTATACCTTCGTTCTTTGAAGCGAATTTGGGCTTGACCGACGATATTCCTGCGTTTAATCTGTTTGATAGTCAGCCGATATTTACACGGGCACGGATGCTTCCTCCATCCAAGGTTTCAGGTTCGCATCTCGAAAAAACCATTATCGCAGATGGTTGCATCATTAATGCAAGTCATATTTACCGCTCTATCATTGGCGTCCGTACCCGGATTGGTAGGGACACAATCATAGAAAATTGCTATGTAATGGGTAGCGATAATTACCAAACGCTGCAACAGATAAAGGAATCGGAAGAAAGCAACTCCCCGATCATGGGAATCGGTGATCGCTGCTGTATCAAAAATGCGATCATTGACAAGAATACCTACATTGGCGATGATGTAAAGATCAACGCAAGTAATAAAAGACTGGAAGACGGTGATTATGGCACCCACACCGTGCAGGATGGTATCGTAGTGATCAAAAAACGCGCCGTTATACCACACGGTACCGTGATTTAGGCTCATTTTAGATGATAAATAAAAAGCCACCGATTTCGGTGGTTTTTTTTATGCAATTAGAGTTCAATCGTATTTCCTATTGGAAGCAATTGAAGGTTGAGCTCAGCAACTGCAAATTTGGCCAAAGTTTCGGCCTTATCGATTCTTATGGGCGGAAAAGTATCATAATGTACTCCGATCACATTCGTACAGTTGATAAAGCCGGATGCTTTAATAGCATCATCTGCTCCCATTGTATAGTTGTCGCCTATCGGTAGAATCGCCCAGTCGAGGTTTTCATCAGCCAACAGTTTCATGTCATAGTGCAGCGCAGTATCACCGGCGTAGTATATCTTTTTTCCTTCGGCATATATTACAAATCCCGCGGGGTTTCCACCGTAGGCACCATCGGGCATAGAGCTTGAATGGATGGCATTGACCATTTTTACCCGTCCAAAATCAAAATTAAACCCACCGCCTATATTCATCCCATGGGCGTCAGGTATACCTTTTCCGGCTAGCCAACCAGCTATTTCAGCGATGGCAATCACTTTGGCGCCGCTGTTTTTTTGTATCACAAACAAATCAGCAATATGGTCTGCATGCCCATGTGAAAGCAAGATATAATCCGGATTGAGGCTGTTAATATCAATATGCGTTGCTAACTCATTATGTGAAATAAATGGGTCGAATAGGAGCTTTTTGCCACCAGTTTCAAGCCCGAAACAAGCATGGCCGTAATAGGTGAATTTCATGGTTTTTGTTGGAACGTTGTTTTTTATTGATCAAAGCTAAATTGAATCTTTTTACAATTCAAGTAAATTTATTGTGATATAGTCAGCATTAATTCAGAAAATACCAACTTTACAATACTTAAACATTTCAACCCTGAAATGTTTAAGGCTAAGCTCACTTCCCAAACAATCCGCCCAAGCCGCCAAACATTTCTTTGGATAAGGCAGCCATCTCACTCTGGTTTAAATTTTCGGCTTGTTCCAGGGCTTTATTTACTGCCAGGGTCAATAGTTCTTCGAGTTCTTCTTTTTCGGCTGCTTGTAGATATTCTTGATCTACGAAGATAGATTGGATCACCTTATTACCATTAGCGGTAACTTTTATCTTCCCGCCTTCGGCAATGCCGATTACGGTGAGTCCGTCAAGGCGCTTTTTTACAGCTTCGGCTTTTTGTTTGGCTTCGAGTAGTTTATCGAACATAGTGTTTTTGTTGAAACGTTGAAATGTTACCTGTCTAATTTAGGACAGACAAAAATAATGAATTGCCAAAAAATCAACTTTACAACATTTCAACGTTCCAAAATTACAAGAAGAGTTAATCTTCCGACGTCTCTCCAGAACCGCTATAAGCTCCTTTGCGGATCACTGGGATACCTTCCAACTTGAAGAGTTCGTCGATGTGTACCAATGCACCGTTACACAGATTGCCAAGCAGCACAATAGTGACGTCATTTTTAAGATCGCGTACGTAAATATGCCTAAACCCATGCCACCAGCCGGTATGGTATACAACTTTTTGTCCCGGTGATTCAAACAGTCGCCAGCCGTACCCGTAGTTAAAGTGACCACGGATCATTGGGTTCCGATCAGTATAGGCCGAATCCTGGGTAGCAGGTTTGATGAGCATTCCAGCTCGCAATGCCTGGTCGAACAGGAACAGATCGCCAACGGTACTGTAGATACCTTTATCGCCCACCGGGCCGTCGAGCACATTCGGAACTACCGAGTAACGCCAGCTGTTACGGTCGTGGCCAATAACATCAGCAGGAATTTTATCATATACCGCTTTTGAATAAACAGCCGTGTGACTCATGCCTGCCGGTTCAAACACGTTCTTCTTCATATACTCGGCGTAACTCATGCCGCTCACCTTTTCGATGATAGCACCCAATACCATGAAGTTGGAGTTATTATACAGAAAACGTTTGTTAGGTTTGTTGAATGGAGCCGGTTTGTATTTTGCGATCAAGTCCATTGCCTCAGCATTGGTTATCCCTTTCTTCTCGCTCCAATGATTTGCCCGGTACAGATCATCAACAAAATATACGTAGTTCATCATACCCGAGCGGTGGGTCAATAACAAACGTATAGTAACTCCCTGGTAAGGAAAATTTGGGAAAAAATCCCGGACGTCCTGATCAAGCTTAATTTTTCCGCGCTCCCATAACTGCATGATAGCAGTGGAGGTTAGTGTCTTCGTAACCGATGCCAACTGGAACTGCGAATTGATCTTCAGGCTGTCGCGGGTAAGGTGATTGGCCCAGCCCAAAGCATTCTCATAGATGATCTTCCCGTGCTTTGCAACCAGGATATTGCCGTTGAAGGCGCTGTTGCGGTGCAGTTTATGGAAAAACTCGTCTATTCTTTTGTCTTCGTTCTTAGGGTTATATTTTAATAGTTCGGTCGGGTGGAAGGAGGAATGCGAAGGGGCACTATCACTGGTTTTTGAACTCGCATTATTGTTTCCGCAGGCCAGCAAAACCAATAAAGGGGTCGAAATAGGTATTAACTTTTTTATCACTGATCTCATTATACAAGCCGGGTATTTAACGCTTGCGAAAATTGGAAATTATCGCCCGGCACAGAATTAAAGTTTTAAACATTGTTATGGTTTTAGTTGATAACCATAAATTGCCATTATTGGCTTACCTGGCTTTAACACGCTGCCTAACCTATTCTCCATTTTGGCTAAAGCCTCTTGCTATCAATAAGGTATCCGTTGACTGTCGTCAAC
>CAIPPO010000188.1 GCA_903866915.1 uncultured Mucilaginibacter sp.
ATGAAAAAAGCACTTTATACAGTAATAATTTCTTCTTTTACAAAATGCAACCGAATTACTTTTGGAACGTTCGGCACATCAAAATGGCATTGAACAGCCTCCCTAATATTTCCTTTTAGTTCAGCAATTGTATCAGCCTCCGTAAATATACCTTCACCAATCGCTCTGGCAGTATAACCGCCTTCCAATGCTTCCTCAATTAAAAAGAATACTTCGTTCATAAATCAAATTTACCGATTTAAAACTATATAACAAGTACAACCTATTGCGCCGTTAATTACAAATATCGGGTAGCCGCTATTAACCATTAAGGTTTGTAATTAGCTCCAATTTATTTGTTCTAAGTCAAGAAGGCATCAAATAAAAACAGGGATAATCAACTGATCATCCCTGTTTCATTTAGTTGTTTATTTAGTCGTAAATCAGGCTGAACAAGTTAACCAAATCAACTTAATCAACCCTCCTGATAGCTATCGGGACAACTTACTCAACCTCCACACCCTGCCCAATCAAATGCTTCGCCACCAAATACTCCGCAATTTGTACGGCGTTGGTTGCAGCACCCTTACGCAGGTTATCAGATACGATCCAGGCGTTGAGGGTTTTAGGCTGACTTTCGTCACGACGTAAACGGCCCACAAAAACTTCGTCTTTTTCGTGTGCATCAAGCGGCATTGGGTATTTCAGATTAGCTACGTCGTCAGTTACGATCACACCCGGTGCTTTTTCAAGGATGGCCCTTAATTCAGCCAGGTCGAATTCGTTTTCAAACTCCACATTCACGGATTCAGAGTGACCGCCGATAACTGGAATACGTACCGTAGTTGCGGTAACTTTGATGCTATCGTCGCCCATGATCTTCTGGGTTTCTTTGATCATCTTCATTTCCTCTTTGGTGTATCCGTTTTCGGTAAATACATCGATATGAGGGATAACGTTCAGGTCGATAGGGTAACTATAGGCCATTGGGCCATCAGTAATGCCTTTACGTTCGTTAAATAACTGATCCACTGCCTTAACTCCTGTACCGGTAACCGACTGGTAAGTTGATACCACGATTCTTTTGATCTTGTATTTATCATGCAGCGGTTTTAAGGCCACTACCATTTGTATGGTTGAGCAATTAGGGTTGGCAATGATCTTGTCTTCAGCGGTCAATACATCTGCATTAACCTCAGGAACTACCAGTTTTTTGGTAGGATCCATGCGCCATGCCGAAGAGTTATCAACTACTGTAGTACCGGCTGCAGCAAAAAGTGGTGCCTGAGCCAATGAAGTACTTCCGCCGGCCGAAAACAGGGCCAGGTCGGGTTTCTGTTTTATCGCATCCTCTACAGAAACCACCTTATAAGGTTTACCCTTAAAAATTACTTCTTTACCAACACTTTTGGCCGAAGCTACCGGGATTAATTCTGTTACGGGGAAGTTGCGTTCTTCAAGAACCTGCAACATTTTAGTGCCTACTAAACCTGTGGCACCTACTACTGCGATTTTCATTGCGTTTGTTTTGTTCTTTAAACCTGATGAAGCTACCTTGCCGAGCTTACATTTTGTTCTGAAATGTTTAACGATTAAGATTAATTGGAAGGCAAATATCCGAATTATTTCGATTTTATCCGGTATGCGCTTTTTCGAATTGCCTGATTGTTAAATTATTGCCTGATTGGTATTGCTTAATTTGTCGATTTGTAAAAAATCGGTTCAAAATTTTAATTTCTTCAAAATCTTGAATCCTATAAATTCTGGTTCTGACAAAAAAATCTACCTTTGCAATAACCGAACTTTCATGACTGAAAAGATATTAGTGATAGGTGCCAATGGCCAGATAGGGACAGAACTGGTCAACGCCTTAAGACAAATACACGGCTCCGACAAAGTCATCGCATCCGATATCAAAAGCCCTACTTTTTCTATACGCCATACCGGCCCTTTCGAAATTGTCAATGTACTTGATGAGGATAATCTGCATCATGTTTTTAACAAACACCGGCCAACCCAGGTTTATCTTTTAGCGGCTATTTTATCTGCGGTAGGTGAGCAAAAGCCCAAAATGGCCTGGGACCTTAATATGACAGGATTGTTGCATGTGCTGGATTATGCGGTTGAATTTAAGGTAAATAAAGTATTCTGGCCCAGTTCTATTGCTGTTTTCGGCCCCCATTCGCCGCAGCAACACACGCCGCAATACTGCGTGATGGACCCAAACACGGTTTATGGTTTTAGTAAACTGGCCGGTGAACGCTGGTGCGAATATTATTTTAATAAATACGGACTGGATGTACGGAGTCTGCGTTATCCCGGGCTTATTGGCTGGCGTGCCAACCCGGGCGGGGGAACGACCGATTATGCAGTACACATTTTCCATGAGGCACTGAAATATGGCCGTTATCAGAGTTTCCTTTCAGCCAATACGGCCCTGCCGATGATGTATATGGACGATGCTATCCGGGCCACCTTAATGCTGATGGATGCCCCGGCTGATAAAATTAAGATCCGTTCGTCCTATAACCTGGCGGGTATCAGTTTCACACCGGCACAACTGGCAGACCAGATTAAAAATATTATCCCTTATTTCGAAATATCTTATACCGGCAGCGATCCCCGTCAGGCAATAGCCGATAGCTGGCCCAAATCCATTGATGACGCCGATGCCCAAAACGATTGGGGCTGGCAGCTGGAATACGATCTGCCGAAGATAGTTGAGGATATGATCGTGAATTTGAGAAGGGGGCTTTGAGCGGAGCCAGGCGAAAATCGAAAGTACGTTGGCGTATGGTGTGCAAGGCATTTGGTAATGTTGTCAATTTCGATTTAAAAAATTGTATCTTCGACTAAAACCAGGACTTCCTGATGCAAAAAGCATTTCTTAACCTAACTATTTTTCTGTTCTTAATTGCACCGGCTGATCTTGCATTTGCACAACAATTATCAACTAAAAGCAAACAAGTATTAACTGTTTATAACCAACTGCAAAGTTGCCCGGGATCCAAAACCTGCGCGTTAAATTATATTGAAGTTTTTCCTGATGATACTGCTCAATTTCTCCGTGTGTTTGCTCCCGCGGACTTTGGCCAATTATATAAGAGCAGCGACAACTTTATTGACGAGTTCTTTAAGTTGAGCAGGTATCATTCAGTTCTGGTCATTAATAAAGCTATTGATATTGGTAAAGATTTAAAATGGGATGCTGACGCAGTTGGCTATCTGCAGCATGGAATTGTAGCATTAGGGAACAGGTATACCCGTTTGTTTATTCTAAAAATCAATTCTCTTAAGCCGAAAGAACAATCTAATCTCATTACATTCCTTGCTGATGTAGAGAATCACGATGCATACCCCGAATACAAAAAACTTATTAAATCAATAAACGACGCAGGGCGAACTGACCTGGCTGACAAATTCAAAACCGCAATGATTCAACGTGAAAAATAGCCTCAGGATCAAATATACTTGCCCTTATAATATATTTAGTGGTTGCACCAGGGAATTTTGGCAGTGTATCGTAAGTCTAAAATCGTAAATCAGAAGCTTTCCGCTTTAGTCTTTCAACATAATGCTTACTTTTGAGTTCCAAACCATGGACTATCGACCATGGACTATCGACTAAATAAAATGGGAAGAGCATTTGAATTCCGTAAAGAAAGAAAGCTGAAGCGCTGGAGCAAAATGGCAGTGCAATTTACCCGTTTGGGTAAGGAAATTGTTATGGCCGTAAAAGCCGGCGGGGGCGACGTAAATACAAATTCGCGCCTGCGTACTGCAGTACAAAACTCAAAGGCCGTTAATATGCCTAAAGATCGGGTGGAGGCCGCTATTAAGCGCGCTACCAGTCGCGATGAAAAAGACTACGAAGAAATTGTATACGAAGGCTATGCACCGCATGGCGTAGCTATCCTGGTTGAAACAGCCACTGATAATATTAACCGTACCGTTGCCAATGTGCGCAGCTATTTTACCAAAGTTGGCGGCACGCTGGGTAAAACAGGTTCGCTGGATTTTATCTTTACCCGTAAATCGGTATTTACTTTTGTTCCCGGTGATCGTGACCTGGAAGAGCTTGAATTTGAACTGATAGATGCCGGCCTGGAAGACCTTTTTGTGGAGGCCGATGAAGAAGGAAACGACATCGCTGTGATCCATACCGCATTCGAAGATTTTGGTAAGATGCAAAAAGCACTGGAAGTGGCGGGCATTGAAACCAAATCAGCCAGATTAGAGCGCGTTGCCCAGTCGTTTCACGAAGTAACCGAAGAACAGATCGTTGACGTCAATAAGCTGATCGACCGCCTGGAGGAAGATGATGATGTACAGGCAGTGTATCATAATATGGCGGAGTGATTGGTCAAATTGATTAATTTTCAAATCTACAAATTACCAAATCTTTAAATTAAAACATGCCCCTTTTCACCTCTCGTAAACAGGAAAAGAAAGTAAAAGTTACCTTCGGTAATGGATTGCTTTTTGTTGAGCGTGAGGGCAGCAAGCAGCAGGTTTTTCCGCTGGAGTTTTTTCCGAAGCTCGCTAATGCAACTGAGGAAGTACGTAACGACTGGGTGCAAACCGACAAGGGGATATATTTTAAACAACTGGATTTGTTAATTTGAATATAAATCAATTTTCAAATTGCCAAATTTTCAAATTGAAACCATGACTTTCGAAGAGTTTTTCCGGAAGAAGAAAATTGATCTGGCGGCTTTGGCTAAGGCTGACCCGTCGCTATTTTCTGAATTCAGGACCCACTATGAGAATATGGGCGAAAAAAGCTTCGATCATACCAAAAAATACTGGTTCAATAAACTGAGGTTGCAATATCACCTCGCGCCCGAAGTAAAAGAGGAAAAGGTAGCTATTGCTAACCCGCTGGTACAGCAGACCATTGCCGAAGTATTAGCCGAAACGCCAGCCGGGCCTGCTGCAAGTGTTGGCTTTAAGCCACGCTTTAAACCGGGAATTACTAAGCCGGTTGAGAACCCTGAAGCGCAAAAAAAAGAAACCCCAACATCTGTTACCGCAAAACCTGCCGAAGCTCCTGCTCCGACAGCGACAGTGGGCTTCAAGCCACGATTTAAGGCGGGCGTAACCAAACCAGCTACCCCGGTAGAAGAGGCAAAAGACGAGCCATCTGCTTCGGAGCCTCCAAATGAAAATACCACTGAGATCAGCCCAACAAAACCTGCCTATAAACCGAAGTTTAATATGAAAAATATTAAGCCGAAGGAGGGGGAATAAAACCTGGCCGCCTCCAAAACAATAGCCCCAAGAAAATTGTCATAGCGCGGAGCTGTATGGGTACGCGTGCCGGGCAGCGACAAAGCAATCGCAAGCAGGCAGGTAGGCGGGGTGGTTAACGGCAATACGAGCCTAAAGGCATACCTTGCGATTGCCGCGTCATTTCATTCCTCGCAAGGACATTTTTTTGTTTGTCATTCCATTCCGTGCAAGAACATAGTTATTTATGCCCTACCCACGTCGCCCTTCGACAGGCTCAGGGTGACACCCGGCGCTTTTAATAAGTGGTATTTTATGTGCGTTGTCATGCTGAGCTTGTCGAAGCACCGTGCGCAAAGGCCCTACCCACGTCGCCCTTCGACAGGCTCAGGGTGACACCCGGCGCTTTTAATAAGTGGTATTTTATGTGCGTTGTCATGCTGAGCTTGTCGAAGCACTGTGCGCAAA
>CAIPPO010000189.1 GCA_903866915.1 uncultured Mucilaginibacter sp.
AGCATAAAAACCGGGCTGCGGCCAGGAGGCTCCGATGGAGCCGAATAATTAAGGTATTTTGCTAGAAACAGGGTACTCCGTTGGAGTACGCACCTTTGACATAAGGTTTTAAAGAAACCAGAGCTAATATAACAGCATTTAAGATTCATTTATTGTTATGCTTGCCCTGGTTAATCATTACATACTCCGCAGGAGTATCCTGTTTATAGCAAATATTTGAAGAAGATTGTTGGGCTCCGCAGGTGCCCCCTTTCGCCGCAATAATTAATCGACAAATCAATTCATTTATGGGCGGCGTATATGGAGCCGAATAATTAAGGTATTTTGCTAGAAACAGGGTACTCCATAGGAGTACGCACTTTTCACATAAGGTTTTAAAGAAACCACAGCTAATATAACAGCATTTGAGATTCATTTATTGTTATGCTTGCAATAGTCGATCATTACATACTCCGTAGGAGTATCCTGTCTATAGCAAATATTTGAATAAGATTGTTGGGCTCCGCAGGTGCCCCCTTTCGCCGCAATATTTAATCGACAAATCAATTCATTTATAGGCGGCACCTACGGAGCCGAACTCCTTTATTATTGCTCATTTTCTACATAGGGGTAGCTCCTACGGAGCAAGGGGAGTTATTAATCTGGGGTGCCGGGTAGGTAAATTATCTAAAATTAAAACCATAACATGGAGCAGCATAAATGCTACCTGTTATATTTGTCGCTCAACACGTGTTTTAATTTAATAAATGAGCGTCAAAGCCTACGGATTAGCGGATATCAAGAAAGAGCTACAGTTTCACGACAAAAGCTACCTGATTGAGCTATGCCTGCGTCTGGGGAGGTTTAAGAAAGAGAACAAAGAACTGCTGGCCTACTTGTTGTTTGATGCTGACAATAAACGTGGTTTCATTGAAAATGTGATCGCAGAAAATGGTTTCATGTTCAGCCAGTTGCCTTCAAATAATTACCAGATGGCGAAAAGTATGCGTAAAATTTTGCGCCTGTTGGCTAAATACGTCAAGTTTATGGGTTCGAAAGAGGCAGAGATCGAATTTCTGCTGTGCTTTTGCCACAATTATATCCAGTATGCTGATCGTCGTGGCACTTACAAGCCCATGCGACTGATATTTACCCGGCAGCTTGAAAAAATTGTAAAGGCTATCGAAAAGCTGCACGAGGACCTGCAATTTGACTATGCAAGCGAATATAATAGCATCCTGGAAGATGCCCAGGTGCAATTCAAATGGTTCTTTAAGGGCGACTACCAGCTGTAACATTTAGGTTCGGCAATTATCTAACATAAAATTTAACTGATTTGGACACCAGGGAATCGGCATTCAAGAAAATTTTTGAAGCTAATTCAAAAAAGATATACCATTTGTGCTATGGTTATACCGGCGACGATGATGCCGCCAACGACCTGCTGCAGGAAACTTTTTTGAAAGTATGGCAAAACCTGGACAAGTTCAGAAACCAGGCGCAAATATCGACCTGGATCTATCGTATCGCCGTCAACACCTGTTTAACCTACCTAAGGTCGGAGAAACGACAGGCCAAAGACGAATTGACCCCACAAATAGCTGAGAACAAGCGGGAGGAATATAGTGAGAAAACAGAGCAGGTAGCGCTGCTTTACAAGTGCATATCAAAATTGGAAGAATCGGAAAGAATTATCATTACCATGGTATTGGATGAAATACCATACCCCGAGATCGCGGAGATCTCAGGTATATCAGAAGGGAATTTGCGGGTGAAAATTCATCGTATTAAACAAAAATTAACAGAATTATATAACCACTATGAAAGACTTTAATCACCTGATGTCTGTTTGGCAGGAGCAGCCAAAACAGGACCAGTTTTCGGTGGAAGAAGCGCTGAAACAAGTAAAGAAAGGTATACGTGGCATCACCAGCCAGCTATACTGGGGTATAGTTGCGATGACGGCCGTGCTTGCTGTAACTTTTGTTATCATGTTCTTTTTTGTCTTTCAGTCGTGGTTAACCTATGTCGGTATTTTTATTATGCTCATCACTATGCTCCTGTATGCCGTCATGATCATCCGCAACTACAGGATCCTCAACAAACGGGACGCTACCCTAAACCCAACCGAATACCTGCAGGACCTGAAGCATTACCAACGCAATCGCGCCAAAATTGCCGGATGGTTTTATTACCTGTATGTATTGCTAATAAGTCTGGGTCTATCGCTAAATTTCATCGAAGTGCTGAGTAATACCTCGGTTTATTATAAAATTGGAGTATACAGTCTGAGTATCACCTGGATACTTTTCTTAACCTTCTGGTACAAAAAACGCTTCTTCAAAAGCGAGGAAGAAAAACTTAACCTAATCATTGAAAGATTGGAACGTTTACAGGGACAGTTCGAATAATTTGAAAATTGGGTAATTTGAAAATTTGAAGATTTTTCTAATTTCGAGGCGTATAATTTGCAAATTAACACACCTTCAAATTTTCAAATTGACCTATTTTCAAAATAAAATGATTCACCGTGTGCTTTCTTCGGAAGTTGATACCCTGTTAAACCTTGCCCGTAAAACCTTTTACGATGCCTTTGCGCATCAGAATAATCCGGATGATTTCGAGGCTTACACTGCAACGGCATTTACTCGGGAAGCACTTTTAGCTGAGATAGATAACCCGGAATCGGCATTTTATTTTGCGTTAATTGACAATGACCCTGTTGGTTATATCAAACTCAACTATGGCACCGCCCAGGCTGAATACCAGGATGCGGAAGGTGTAGAAGTTAGCCGTTTGTATGTACATGCCGGGCACCAGGGCAAAAAGATAGGAAACCAATTACTTGATTTTGCGATCAATAAATCTGCTGAAGACGGCCTTGAATACATCTGGCTTGGTGTTTGGGATCAAAATTATGCTGCGCAACGTTTTTATACCAGAAATGGCTTCGAGCCTGTGGGCACACATGCCTTTGTTATTGGCACGGATGTGCAGACAGATATTTTGATGAAAAGGGAATTGGTGAATGATTGATTTGGTGAATGGTTGATTTGGTGAATGGTTGATTAAGTGAGTGGTTGATTGAGTGAGTGGTTGATTGAGTGAGTGGTTGATTGAGTTTAAATCAAATCTCCAATGACAAATGACCAATGACCAATGACAAACCTCAGCCCCTCATAAACGGATTGAAACTCCTGGTCCCAATTTCCATACCCGCGGCGCGGCAGACCGTTTTATCACCAAATTTCGAATTGATACTGTCCATAGCCTGGTAGAGTTTGATCTGCTGCTCATTGTCTTCAAACAGGTTGATCTGGTAGCTGCCTGCGGTTAGCTGACTAAGTCGAACCCCTATCAGCCTTACCGGCCGATTCTGTTCCCATGCTTTGTTCAACAGGTTTTTAATGCCCGGTATCAGTATATGTTCGGCAGCTGTAAGTGGTATCTTTTCCTGTACGGTATGTGTTTCAAAATTGGCGTAGCGAAGTTTTATGGCAAGGCATGACGCCAGTTTGTTTTCACGGCGGAGTGTGGAGGACAACTCCTCCGTCATGGCAACAAGGCTAGTTTCAAGACTCTGCCTGTCGCTGATATTGGTATGAAAAGTATGTTCGGTTGAAATGGATTTACGATCAGAATGTGGTACGATCTCGCCATAATCTATTCCACGGGCTTTTTCATAGATCCAGATGCTGTTTTTGCCGAATATGGTATGCAGAAATGGCATCTGTACCTTTTGCAGATCGCCGATTTTCTCGATACCGTATTCATATAATTTTTTGCAGGTGCTTTCCCCCATGCCGGGAATGGCCCGGATAGGCAATGGCGCCAGAAATTCCAGTTCCTGCCCGTGGGGCACAAAAAGCTGACCGTTTGGTTTTGCTCTATTCGTGGCCATTTTGGCGATAGTGCGACCGCTACCCATGCCAAATGATATCGGCAAGCCGGTTTCTTTGATCACCCGCTGCCGTAAATTACAAGCTAATTGGTATGGATCATAAAAGCGATCGGTTCCGGTAAGATCAATATAAAACTCATCAACCGAGGCCTTCTGATACAGCGGAACCATCTCATCAACAATATCTGTTACGCGTTTTGAATACTCGGAATAGCGATCATAACTGCCGCGAACGCTGATAGCGTGCGGACACAACTTAAACGCATCCCTGCTCGACATACCCGAGTGTACCCCAAATGCACGCGCCTCATAACTGCAGGAGGCAACTACACCCCGCTGAGCATTGCCGCCAATGATAACTGCCTTGCCAATAAGTGATGGATCAAGCAATCGTTCCACAGAAACGAAGAACGAATCAAGGTCGATATGCATGATATAGCGTTTACCACTCATGTATCAAAGTTGGGGATTTGTTTTGATATTTGCTAATATTTTTAGTTTTATTGGTTGTATTGGTTGGGCATTGGGCATTAGACATTAGACATCGGGCATTGGGCATTGGGCATTGAATTTATCGATAGGTCAACGTTCAGTTAATAAAACAACTCATTCACTCACTCACTCACTCATTCACTCACTCATTCACTTATTCACCAATTGACCTCCCCCCACACTTTTTTAACAAAAAATTAACCCATTTCAAGCATTTGTCTATATTTGCCCCGGGGTAAGTCTTTTACGACCAGCTCCTCTTGAACTCCCCCAGGGTGGGAACACAGCAAGGGTAGAGGGTTGTAGCGGTGCGATAAAAGTAGCTTACCCTTTTTTTTGTGCCTTTATTTTTGGGTTGGTTTCGATCTGAAGGATTTTAATAGAGTTACCGAATTGTTGAATTTAATATTGATTTTACTTCAATATCGGCTTTCTTAGCACTTTTTATTCTCGTAAATTGCGTTCAAACAAAAGTCCGTTTTATCAGGTTAAAGGCGAAAGGTTAAAGGCTAAAGGCTTAACTTTGCCCCGAGGTTAAATAGGCGTAGAAGTACAAGCGTATCAGCCATGGTCTATTGACTATGAGCTATGGACCACGAAAAACCTTTCGCCTTTAACCCTTTACCTCAAAACAAAATGCTCGATATACTCATTATAGGCGGTGGCCCCATAGGAATAGCATGTGCATTGTACGCGCAAAGGGCCGGCTT
Organism: uncultured Mucilaginibacter sp.; assembly: GCA_903866915.1. GTDB lineage: Bacteria > Bacteroidota > Bacteroidia > Sphingobacteriales > Sphingobacteriaceae > Mucilaginibacter. Next base: position 5,083 of record CAIPPO010000189.1, read on the forward strand.
AAGCTACCAGGTTGTTGAAAAAGGCTGCCTGGTAAACTCGCTCTATAACTATCCTTCTACCATGACTTTCTTCTCGACCTCCGAATTACTGGAGATCGGCGGGATACCTTTCGTAACTGTACATAATAAACCCAACCGTGCCGAAGCATTGGAATATTATAGACGGGTAACGGTATCAAACCAATTAAAGGTTAATTTATTTGAGGAAGTATTATCTGTATCCGGCACAAAAGGACATTTTACAATCAGCACTTCAAAAAATACTTACGAGGCTAAAAACGTGATCGTTTCAACCGGCTTTTATGATGTCCCCAATAAATTGAATATTCCGGGTGAAGAATTGCCAAAAGTGCGCCATTACTATCAGGACCCGCATTATTATGCCATGCAAAAGGTAGTCGTTATAGGTTCAAGCAATTCGGCGATTGATGTGGCATTGGAAACCTATCGCAAAGGCGCTGAAGTTACCCTGGTAATCCGCGATGAAGAGGTAAGTCAGCGGGTAAAATACTGGATACGACCGGATATCATGAACCGACTGAAAGAAGGCAGTATCAAAGCCTATTTCAATGCGCACTTAACTGCTATCCGCCCCTACGAAGTGGACATCCAAACGCCAGAGGGCCAAATCACCATCGCCAATGATTTTGTAATGGCTATGACCGGCTATCAACCCAATTTCGCCTTTCTGCAAAAACTGGGTATCAAACTATCCGGCGACGGCAGGTCGCTCCCCGATTATAACCCCGATACCATGGAAACCAACCAAAAAGGCATCTATCTGGCGGGTGTAGTCTGTGGCGGCATGGATACCCACCTTTGGTTTATTGAAAACTCGCGAATTCATGCGGAGATTATTGTGGGTGGGATAGTTTCAGGGTTGTGATTGGTTGTCCCGATAGCTATCGGGATAGTTGATTTAGTAACTTGTTGCCCACCTATCAAATGACTCAATGACAAATGACCAATGACAAATGACCAATGCCCAATCACAAGTTAACTAATCACCAATTAACTAATCACTACTTAAATACTTACTTTCGTCCCAATATTATCATAACCATGTTGGAAAGCTTTAGAAGTCCGGATGCGCCGCCAATTAATTTTAAAACAGACGAAGAATTGCGGTTTATTATTGATAACCGCGAGAAATACCTGCCCGAAAGTGTTTTAGGAGCCGCTGCAGTGCTGAAAGAACGAGGCAAAGAGCTTTCAGAAGAGGAAGATCGCGTGGTGCGGGAGGATATGCAGGCGCGATTAGAAATTGCTAATTCTTCCCCTGTTTACACCAGCATATTTAGCGACAGTTACAAAAACTGCCTTGTTGAAGACCCTGATGCTTATCAATTTTATTCGAGAAGAATAATTAAAGTTTTCACTTTTTTCTTTGGCGTATTTTTTGGTTCCATGGACACCGCCATGGTCTCTCATACAAGACTGGTGGATTTACTCAGTCTTGTACAAGGTGCCTCAT
>CAIPPO010000190.1 GCA_903866915.1 uncultured Mucilaginibacter sp.
ATGAAAAAAATCATGCTGTTGATGCTGGCATTGTGTCCCTGTGCTTTATTTGCCCAGCAGGTTAAATTTGGTAACAACCCGGCTGCAGGTAAATATTACGCAGTACGCGGCATAAAAATGTATACCGAAACCTATGGAAAGGGCAAGCCTCTGCTTCTTATTCATGGCAACGGAGGAAGCATATCGGCTTTTACCAGTACCATCCCTTATTTCTCGAAAAAATACAAAGTGATTGCGGTAGATAGCCGCGCCCATGGCAAAACAATTGACCCCAGTGATTCATTAAGCTTTGAGCAAATGGCCGATGATTTTGCCGCTTTGCTGGATAAGATGCATATTGATTCGGCTTATGTTATCGGATGGAGCGATGGGGGCATCAATGCGCTTTTGCTGGCCATGCGTCACCCCGACAAAGTGATCAAATTAGCCTCAACCGGCGCCAACCTTACACCCGACTCGCTCGGTATCATACCGAAAGAGTGGGTCGGAATGGTTAAGCAATACAACAGCGATAAAGACAAACCGCGTACTAAGGCCAAACAGAGAAATGACTGGAAAATATTTATGCTTGATTACGCACAACCTAATGTTCCTTTTTCAGCACTCAAAGCAATTAAATGCCCTTCGCTCATAATTTGCGGCGACCATGATGTGATACCTATCGAGCATACTGTAAAAATATACCAGGCCATACCCCGTGCCTATCTTTGGGTAGTACCTAATTCAGGCCACCCAACCCTGATCGAGCATCGCGACGATTTCAATAAATTAGTGAACAATTTTTTTCAGAAGCCGTTTGGGAAGCAGTAGCTTGCGGTCAAACTGTTAACATCAATGCGCGAAAGCCGGCAGAATAAAGCACAACAACCTGCTCATTTATTTTTGAGATAAAAAACGAATTAACGTTTGGTGCCAGCGTGATCTATTTTTAACTTTTTAAGGTATTCGATATTAACGCCAGCGCTTTGCATGGGCGTCTCGTGGAAATAGCGGCTTTGCTCCACAAAGAAATATTGCATCCCATTGTCAAGGCCGGTAGATAATAAATGGGGATAATTGATAATACCCTGTCCCAAATCACAAGCCGATTCGTCCTCACTGCCTGCAGGCAAACGCTCTTTTAATACATCGCGCATATGGCAAAGCCGGAAACGTGGACTGTATTTTTTTATATAAGCTTCCGGATCCTGCCCTTCGGTTACAGTATAGTAGAAATCCATTTCAAAATCCACCAGGTCTTTATCAGTATGGGCTAATAACACATCTATCGGTAATTGACCGTCCACTTTTTTATAGGGATAATCATGCGGATGGTAGCCAAAGCGTATCCCATGCTGCTTACATATTTCGCCGTTGCGGTTAAACTCATCGGCAAACTCTTTAAATTTATCAATCGACTTTTGCGGACCTTTCCAGGGGCATATCAGGTATTTCATGCCAATTTCAGCAGCTTTTTCCACCTGCTTTTCAAAACCACCCGGCTCGTCATTATAATGACTCGATATCAACGTTAACCCGTTATCGCCTGCAAGTTTCTTGAATTGCAGGTTACTCATCCCCCAAAACATGCCCTTGTCGCTGCCGTAGCTTTCTAATTGGGTATAACCCAGCTTACCCAATTGCGCTAAAGTACCGGGGGTATCATTTGCCATTTCGGCACGCACCATGTATAACTGTATCCCGATAGCCGGGAGTTTTCGTGCGGGTGTCGCAAATGCCAACTTGGAAATTGGCAAAGTCAATGCGAGCAGACCCGAATTGCGTATGAATGTTCGTCTGTTGGTCATTGGGTGATTTGTTAATACTGATCTCTTACCCGGTTAATTTGTAATCAGCTAACCATAGACCGGGCAAATAGTAACGACTGACGGTATAAATGATAAAAAAACTAAGCCAAACCCTTCTTCAACTGTGCTGCTGCATGATTGGCTGCACGTGCCGCAAAGGCCATATAAAGTATGGATGGACTTTGATTACCGGTACTGGTCATGCAGGCACCGTCAGTTACATATACATTATTGCATAAGTGCAAACGATTCCACTGATCGAGTAAGGAAGTTTTTGGATCCTTACCCATTCGGCATCCGCCCATTTCATGGATATCCAGGCCCGGTGCCTGGTGAGTGTCGTGTTTGGTAATATCTTTTAGCCCGGCAACCTCCAGCATTTCGGCGCTTTGATCCAGGAAATCTTTCACCATTTTATCATCATTGTCATCGTAGCCTACTGAGGTGATCAATTGCGGAATACCCCAGCGGTCTTTCTGATCTTTACTCAGCCGGACATGGTTTTGTTCTTTTGGAATGGTTTCGCCCTGCATATACATGCCAGCATGCCATGGTCCCGGTTCGGTCAGTGATTCTTTCAGATCGGCCCCTATCCCCTCATTCCACGATTGCCGGCCCCGGTTTGAGTATACGAAAGTTAGAAAGCCCCCGATGTAATCTGTATCCTGCTTATGCAGGTTACGGTAATTGGCGATGATAGGGTTAGTAGGATTGCGGCCATAGTAGTATTTATCTTCAAAACCCTCTACCCGGCCATGCACGCTTCCACGGTAATTCTGAAAAGCCATGTATTTACCCAACAATCCGCTGTCATTGCCCAAACCATTCGCGAACCGGTTGGATGTGGAATTGAGCAGTATCAGGTTGGTATTTAAGCAAGCGGCGTTCAGGAAGATCACTTTTGCATAGTATTCGGTTGCTTCAAGGGTATTGCTATCGATAACACGAACACCTGTTGCTTTGCCTTTTTGTTCGTCGTAAATGATAGAATGTACCACCGAAAATGGCCTGATGGTTAAATTACCCGTTTTCTTTGCCCATGGCAAGGTGGATGAAACCGAACTAAAATACCCACCAAAGGGGCAGCCCCGCGTGCAAAGATCGCGTGCCTGGCATTGACCGCGACCTTGCTGCAGGTGTATGGGCTCGGGTTTAGTCAAATGCGCCCATCGGGTCTTCACCATAAAACGATCTTTGTAGCGTGCCTTTATTTTGCTTTGAATGTCAGCCTCAACACAGCTCAGATCAAAGGGAGGTAGATAGTCGCCATCCGGCATCGCTTCCAAACCATCCCTATCGCCACAAATACCCGAAAATTTCTCGACGTGCGAATACCATGGCGCTATATCGGCATAGCGAATAGGCCAGTCGACCGCATAACCATAACGTTGTGGTGCCGAGAATTCAAAATCACTCCAACGCTGGCAGGCCCGGCCCCACATAATCGATTTGCCCCCAACCTGGTAGCCCCGTATCCAATCGAAAGGTTTTTCCTGTATATAGGGATGTTCTTTGTCTTTAACAAAAAAATGATCGGTGTCTTCGGCATACGCATAACAACGGCTGATTACCGGGTTCTCTTTAGTTACCGCGAGGGTTTCCTGCTGATGGTGCGTAAATTCCCAGGGGCCTTTGGTAGCGGTAGGGTAGTCTTTAATATGTTCGATATTGCGCCCACGTTCTAATACAAGTGTTTTTACACCCAGGTCGCAAAGCTCTTTAGCGGCCCAGCCCCCGCTGATACCCGATCCTATTACAATAGCATCATAAGTATGCTGCTCTGATCCTTTACTCATAAACTTTATTATTTAAGTTCAAACAATACCAGATTGATCTCTTTCTTACTTGTTGCCGTTAAATAAAATGAAACACCCGGCTCAATATAGGTTTCCTTTTTTGCTTTAATCCTGATCAACTTTTGGTGCGTTGTATCATGAAGAATAACATCATCGCCGGCAACCAAACCCGCTACCATCGGTCCCCGATCACTAACCTTTGTGCCATTTAATACCGAATCTGTTACCTGATAGGCGAAAGCCTTTTCTGAAGCAAACAACTGTTTCAATGGCAAAGGTTTACGATTTTGATCGGGCTGGTAAGTAGCAAGCAGCTCAATATCTGTTACGTGATAAGGCATTGTGCCTAAGTTCCCTACGCGATGAATAATTGAATCTTTACCATAATCGCGGTAAAATACGTCGCCGGCATGTGCAACGGATCTCACCCAGGCCTGCCCTTTTAATTGAGTTGCAGTTAAAACGTTTGAAAATATCAAAACCACTGACGCGGTAGAATGAATATGGTATAAAGTACTATCATGAGCGGGTATGTTTACATCCAAAACCCTGAAAAATTGGTTTTCGAACACCTGATGATGCTTTGGCTCAAAACGCACCTGCACCTGTGCACTGCCAGCTATGGCAATGCCAAGCAGTATGGCCATCATAAAAGTAATCCGCTTTTTCAATTTAACTATCATTTTCACAATAAAAACAAGTAACATCCGGGTGCAGCCAAAGCAGCGAAGCCGGCAAATGGGTGCTCACTTTTCCCTCCAGCAAACGTCCCATAATTTCGCGCTTGCTTTGCCCGAACACCGGCAAAATGATCTTTTTTGCTTGCAATATATCTGCCAGGCCAAGTGTCATCCCATGTGTGATGAGGTTGCCATTACCCGTTATCATACTATGACTTAACGAAGTTTCGCTCAACGTAGCCAAATGGGGTTGCGGTTGCAAAACATCGGCAGGCTCGTTAAATGCAATATGCCCATTGGTACCCAGGCCTAAAATTGCCAGGTCGATGGGCCCGTTATGGACCAGGTATTGCCGGACATGTTCAAATTCCTTCTCCGGATTGTCCGTTAATCCATCAAAAGTGATATATCGATCAGATGAAACTTCCAGAGGATCAAGCAGGTTTTTGCGTAGATAATATTCACACGATCCCGCATCATCAGCACCCAACCCGTACCACTCATCCAGTTTGATAAACCTCAAATTTTCGACAACGATACTGAATTGTTTGCTAACCAGCTCGCGGTAAATACCGGTAGGGGAATTCCCGGTTGCTGCACAAACCAGAGAATGTGGATTTTCCCGAAATTCATAAACAAGCAATTCTGAAGCCTGCTCATTTAATTCGGCTACACTTTTACAGTGGATAATTTTCATATAAGAAAAGATAACAATTGGTTTTAGTCAAATATAAACTTTAGTGAATTATCCGGCTGTTATTATGAAAACAATTATCAGTTTAAATTGCGTTATAGGATTTAAAAGAGATACCATTTGCAATTCGTTTTTAATTTTGATATTTTTCTCTCGCTCAAAATAAAAAATAACGCTGTATGCCCTTTGTTTCAGTAACCCGTCTCCGGGTCCGATCTATATTTTACCTGTTTAGTTTCATGAAGGCCAATGAGGCCTCGGTTAAGGCCCTCAAAATCTCAAACGGTTTATTGAAAGGGAGTGAATTGGTAGATAAAAAACTAACTTTCTGGACGATAACATTGTGGGACAGCCCGGAATCGATGAAAAAATTCAGAAACACCGAGGCGCACCGGTACGCTATGCAGCAATTGCCCACCTGGTGCAATGAAGGATCGTATCACCACTGGGAGCAGGATTCGGATGTATTTCCTGATTGGCAGACCATCGCCGACAGATTGTTTACCGAAGGCCGGCTAACCAAAGTAAGAAATCCATCAAATGCCCAAACGTTAAATCAATTTCCCCCGATCAAATGGACCAAAACCGAGAGGAAATTGAAATCGTAAAATATTTCGCTGTTCCGGCACGAAACAAGAGCTGAGCTCGAGAATTTCAGGATTATTTATTTGGCAAAAAGCTGCCCGATATCTTTAAAAGCCTTAAACTCCAAAGCGTTTCCCGAGGGGTCGGCGAAAAACATCGTAGCCTGTTCACCTGGAAGTCCCTTAAAACGTATGCCAGGTTCTATGATAAAATGAACTCCTTTGATTTTTAGTTTTTCGGCCAGTAGCTGCCATTCATCCCATTCCAGCACAACACCAAAATGCGGCACTGGTACGTCGTGACCATCAACCGGGTTGGTATGTAATTTTTGATCGCCACCTGGCTGCGGCTTGTAATGAATAACAAACTGATGGCCATAAAGGTCGAAGTCGGTCCACAACTCATCAGTACGTCCTTCGGAACAACCTAAAACTTCGCGGTAAAATTTACGGGCAGCATCGAGGTCATTTACCGGTACAGCAACGTGGAAAGGAGTTAGTTTTGCCATTGCAGATTATAAATTAATTAGCAATGATAATCATTTTTCAGACTTCGGGGCAAAACTCAGCCGCCACTTAAATTTATCATATTGTCGCTTTGCAGTTACCCACTGATCAGCTTAAAATTAAAAAAAGGCAAAAAGTTTAGAAAAACACTTTTTGCCTTTCGGGATAAGACTTACCAGGCAGGAAAAATGCAGCCAAATATTGTCATATTTGTTTCGTATGAACAGTATTTGCCTGATAGAAGATGAACTAAAAGTAGCGTCGTTTATCCGTAGGGGCCTGGAAGAGCAGGGCTACAGGGTGTCAGTAGTTGAAAATGGGACCGACGGAAAAAAAGCAGTTGCGAATGAAAAATTCGACCTTGTGATACTGGATGTCATGCTTCCGGATATTAGCGGGATAGATCTGTGCCGGTCGATACGAAACAATGATACTGAAACACCCATATTAATGCTAACAGCTTTAAACCAGGTACATGACAAGGTTTTAGGTTTGAAAGCAGGCGCAGACGACTATCTGGTTAAACCATTCCATTTCAGCGAACTGCTGGCTCGCATAGAAGCATTGATGAGGCGGAATAAAATAAAAGAAGAAGATCACTTTCTAACGTTTGACGACCTGAAACTCGATTCCTGGACAAAAACAGCCGAACGCAGCAATAAAAAAATAGCACTTACTGCAAAAGAATACACCCTGCTGGAATTGTTTATGCGCAACCCGAATAAAATTCTTTCACGCGAATATATTGCCGAACAGGTTTGGGAAATCGGCTTTGATACCGGCACTAATTTTATAGATGTTTATGTGAATTATCTCCGTAAAAAAATCGAAAAAGATTTTAAGAGCAAACTCATCCATACCGTAATAGGTATGGGTTATATCCTAAAGCAGGACAATAAATAATGAAGATAAAGAACCGCCTCGCGCTCTATTTCACGTTAATCAGTGCCGTGATATTGCTGATTGCTATGGCAATTATTTTTTTCACATTTAGCTCCTTTGTAAAGACCGACTTTTATAACCGCCTGATGGAGCGGGCCAATATAGCGGCCCAGCTTTACCTGGAGGCGGATGAGATTTCTGTAGATTCTTTAAATCATGTACGCGAACGTTATGGGAAGCGGATACCGGGTGAGGTTGTACGTTTTTATAATGACCGCAACGCACCTTCATTTATAAGAGACAGGCAACAATATTGGAGTGATGCTGTAATCAATCTGGTTCGCAAACGTAAAGAAGCCGAATTTATTGAGGGCGACCGTCAAACGGTCGGCATTTATTATAACGATAACCAGGGAAATTTCGTGATTTTGGTTTCGGCTGAAGATGTTCAGGGCAGAAATCGCATTGAAGACCTGATCGAGATTATTCTGATTATGGTTGCAGTAGTTTCAATTGTGCTTTTTTTAACTGGACGGTGGTTTGCAAAAAAGGCGCTTGAACCAATTGACGATATGGTAAAGCAGGTGCAGCAGGTTAGGGTAAGTAACCTCTACCTGCGTATCAATGAAGGCAATGGCAAAGATGAGATTAGTATACTTGCCCAAAACTTCAATAAATTTTTAAAGCACCTGGAGAATGCTTTCGAATTGCAACAAACCTTCGTCATCAACGCATCGCATGAGTTGCGTACCCCGGTAACCAGTATTATGGGCGAACTTGAAATTACACTGAACAAGAACCGCAGTACGGATGAATATAAAGAGGTAATTCGATCGGTTTTAGCCGATGCTGAGCGCCTTAACGAAACGATCAGCAGCTTGCTTGAACTGGCTCAGGTTGACATGAGTTATACCCAGGCTGCGACGAGCCCTGTAGCTATTGATGAACTGATATGGGAACTTTCGGATTACTGGAATACCAAAATCGGAAAAGGCAAATTTGTAGTACATGTGGTTAATTTGCCCGACGATCACGAAAAAATGCTTATCCCCGCAAATAAGGCTTTGTTCACTATTGCTCTCAACAATATCATCAGCAATGCCTATAAATTTTCGAATAACGACCTTGTGATTTGCAACCTGGATGCGGGGCATAATTATATTCGGATTACCATATCAGATTTTGGGATCGGAATCCCTCGCGATGAAACGCTAAAAGTATTTCAATCTTTTTACCGTGGATCGAACGTTAAAGACTTTTATGGTACAGGTATCGGACTTTACATAACCGGAAAAATAATAAACTTATTTAACGGTACGATCACAGCAAAAGCCAATGGAGACAAAGGCACTTCCATGAACATCGAGTTCAACATTTAATACCTGCAATTTAAATTCTAATGCCTTTCTAATCTTGCTTTAATCTTAGAGCACTAACTTTGTGCGTATAATTCAATCTATGAATAAAAACGCTTTTTGGATTTTATTTTTACTGCTTTCACTGGGCTTTGGCAAGACATCGATGGCTCAAAACGCTGCTGGCGACACGTTGCGGGTAACCTTAAAACAGACGGAAGATCTGTTTCTAAAAAACAACCTGGCACTGATATCCCAAAAGTACAATATTGATATCGCGAGTGCCCAGGTAATTACTGCCAGACTTTTCACTAATCCTGACTTTAGCTTAGCCAATGGTATACACGCAACCGGAGTACCAAACCCTTTAAGTGAACAATCTGTCAGCGTTTCGCAGCTATTTTTTACAGCAGGCAAACGCAACAAAAACATACAGCTGGCAAAGATCAGCGTTGACCAGGCTAAATACCAATTCTTCGATTTGCTGCGTACCCTAAAATTCACCTTACACAGTGATTTTTACGCTGTCTATTACCAGTCACAATCAGCAAAGGTTTATAACGAAGAGATATCGTCGCTGGCAAAAACTCTGGCAGTTTTTAAGGACCAATTTCAGAAAGGCAATATTGCCGAAAAAGAAGTACTACGAATACAATCGCAACTCTATTCGCTTCAGGCAGAATATAACTCGCTGCTATCAGGAATTGATACCGTGCAAAGCGAATTGAAAATACTGATCAAAGCCTCGCCACGCACCTATATTGATCCGCTGGAAAATTTTGATGTGACCAACAAGCAGTTGGTGTCGTCGATACCATATCAGCAACTGCTTGATTCGGCCTATTCCAACCGGTATGATCTGAAATATGCGAAAACATCGGTAGATTACAACGAGCTCAATATGAGGCTGCAAAAAGCTACCGCTATACCTGATGTATCACTTTCCATCAATTATGACAAACTCGGTTCCTACGGAAATAATTTCATTAGCGCTGGTATAGCATTTAGCCTGCCTTTTTTTAACAGAAACCAGGGAGCGATTCAGCAAGCGAGGATAGCCATCGACCAAAGTAAAGTTCAATTACAAAGCCAGCAAAACCAGGTTGAAAGTGATGTAGCCACCAACTACAAAACCGCCTTACGTCTTGAAAACCTATATAATAGCTTCGACCCTAAGTTTAAGGATGATTTTACACACCTGATACAGGAGGTAAACCTTAACTATCAAAAAAGGAACCTGGGCATGCTTGAGTTTCTTGATTTCTATGATTCCTATAAAACCAATACGTTACAGTTAAATAACCTGCAATTTAACAGGGTTATTTCCCTGGAACAATTGAACTATGTTACTGGCACCACCTTTTTTAATAAACCATAAAAATGGATCTTATAAAGCATAAAATGATTCGAAATGCTGTGGCTCTGGCCATGCTGGCTTTAGTAATACAAAGCTGCCACCACGCCGAAGACGAACCAAAAGATGAAAAGTTTCAGGTTACCGACACTTTATTGCAAAGCCTGGTTATCGACACTGTGAAAGAAGCAAGCGCACTTTCCGAGATCAGTCTTACTGGCAGCATTGCCCCTGATGAGAATAAATTGGTAAAGATCTACCCTATGGTTAGCGGTATAGCCCACAACGTAAAAATTCAGCTGGGTGATGTGGTAAGCAAAGGGCAAACGCTTGCCGTACTAAAAAGTGCCGAGATGGCTGGATACACCAAGGATTATATAGCAGCTGAAGCCGACGTCAGGAGTGCAAAACGAACTTTCGAGTCGACTTCGGACCTTTATAAAAGCGGCCTTGCCTCACAAAAAGACTTAGAACAGGCACAATCCGACTATCAAAAAGCACAGGCAGAAATTAAACGCGCCGTGGATGTAGTAAATATCAATAAAAGCAGCAATGATGGTTACCTCGTGAAATCGCCATTATCCGGCTTTGTAATTGAAAAAAATCTGACTGATAATGAACAGGTAAGAGCCGATAATAGCACCAACCTTTTCACGATTGCCGACCTTAGTGATGTTTTTGTACTCATCAATGTATATGAGTCTGATATTTCGAATGTGCAGGTTGGCGACCAGGTAAAAATAACCACTTTATCATTCCCGGATAAAGTATTTACAGGCAAAATCGATAAGATATACGATGTATTAGACCCTGACAACAAAGTTGTGAAAGCAAGGGTAAAAATTGAGAATCCGGGTAATAAACTAAAACCCCAAATGTTTGCAAATGTACTCATCAAAGCAAAATCGGGTGAAAGTTTGCCCGTAGTGAATACCCGCGGCCTTATTTTCGATAACGATAAAGACTATGTAGTTGTGGTAGATGGAAAAGCAAAAGTACATATACAACAAGTGGAAATTGCCAAACGGGTAGAAGACCGGGCATATATTAAAGCAGGATTGAAACCCGGCGACCGTATTGTGGGCTCGAGGCAATTATACCTGTTTGAATCACTCAAAGACTAATTCACAGTAGAATTCGATTGTAAAAGTTCGAATTCGATAACGCCCAATCCGAAATAACAATGAATCGAATTATAAAAGCCGTATTGTCTTTTTCGCTCAGGAATAGATTCTTTATATTCTTTGTCACCGCTTTACTTGCTGTAGGGGGCTATATTAGTTTTAAGAATATCAGCATCGATGCCTTCCCCGATGTAACCAACACGTCAGTAACCATCATTTCGCAATGGCCGGGCCGCAGTGCCGAAGAAGTTGAGAAATTTGTAACCAGGCCGCTGGAAATCGCAATGAATCCTGCCGAAAAGAAGACAAGTATACGATCATCGTCTTTGTTTGGCCTCTCGGTAGTAAAGGTAACTTTTGATGACGACGTTGATTATGCATTTGCCCGTTTACAGATAAACAACCATATAGCAGATGCCAACCTTCCGGATGGCGTGAATCCATCCATCGAACCACCCTATGGCCCCACGGGAGAGATATACCGTTTCACGCTTACCAGCAGCAAAAGATCGGCGCGTGACCTTAAAACAATAGAGGACTGGGTGGTAGAGCGCGAAATTCGGGCCGTACCAGGGGTAGCAGATATCAACAGTTTTGGTGGCGAAGTGAAAACATACCAGATAACGGTCGACCCACAAAAAGCATTACAATACGGCGTTTCAGCACTTGAACTTTACGAAGCAGTTTCAAAAAGCAATGTAAATGTTGGCGGTGATGTGATAGAGCAAAGCGGACAAGCATATGTAGTAAGAGGAATAGGGCTGCTAAATAATATTGATGAAATAAAAAATGTTGTCATTAACAATGTCAAGGGAACGCCTATTTATGTAAAAACCATTGGTGAAGTTACCGAATCGGCATTACCGCGCCTGGGTCAGGTCGGACGCGATCGCGATCCTGATGTTATCGAGGGAATAGTAGTGATGCGCAAAGGCGAAAACCCAAGCGAAGTTATCAAAGCATTAAAGGTAAAATTACACGACCTTAACACGAATATACTTCCCGATGATGTAAAGATATCAACCTTTTACGATCGTGAAGACCTTGTAAACTTTGCAACACATACCGTGTTGCACAATATGTTTGAGGGAATAATATTTGTTACGGTTATCGTATTCCTGTTTATGGCCGACTGGCGTACAACACTTACCGTTTCGTTGATCATTCCACTGGCATTGCTCTTCGCTTTCGTTTGTCTTAAATTAAAGGGCATGTCGGCTAACCTGCTTTCAATGGGTGCGATCGATTTTGGAATTATCATCGATGCCGCGGTAGTAATGGTTGAAGGAATTTTTGTGATTCTCGATCATAAAGCACGCGAGGTGGGTATGGTAAAATTTAACAAGCTTAGTAAACTTGGACTAATAAAATCAGCCTGCCTGGTAAACGGCAAAGGCATATTCTTTGCAAAACTTATCATTATCACCGGGCTCTTGCCTATTTTCAGTTTCCAGAAAGTTGAGGGCAAGATGTTCTCGCCTCTCGCCTGGACGCTGGGGTTCGCATTGCTTGGCGCATTGATCCTTACTTTCACCTTTGTTCCGGCATTCGCCAGTGTACTATTGAATAAAAATGTGAGGGAAAAACACAATGTAGTTGTAGAATTTATTACCAAATCTTTAATGCAGATCAACAGCCTGTGTTTTAAATTCAGGAAATTCATGTTGCCATGTGCCCTTATCTTTTTGGCTCTGGCGATCTTTTGTTTCAAATTCTTAGGCACCGAATTTTTGCCGGAGTTAAATGAAGGGGCCATTTATGTAAGAGCAACGGGTCCGCTAAGTACATCTTTAGGGCAGTCGGTGAAACTTTCAAATGAGATGCGAAAAGTGTTTCTGAGTTTCGACGAAGTGAAACAGGTTTTATCACAAACCGGACGGCCTAATGATGGCACTGATGCTACCGGGTTTTATAATATTGAATTTCACGTCGATATTTATCCGGAGGAACAGTGGAAACGAAAAGAAACCAAGGAAGAGCTGATACAACGGATGGCTGAAAAGTTAAAATACATCCCGGGCATCGACCTCAATTTTTCGCAGCCTATTTCTGACAACGTAGAAGAAGCCGTTTCGGGTGTAAAAGGATCTATTGTGGTAAAGATGTTTGGTGACGACTATAAGTTTATCGAACGTAAAGAAGATTCGATCTATAGTATCTTAAAAGGCGTTAAAGGGATAGAAGACCTTGGGGTACTAAGAGACATGGGCCAGCCGGAACTGCAGATTAACCTGAACCAGGAAAAAATGGCGCAATATGGTGTAGCGGCTGCCGACGCGAATGCTGTTATTGAAACGGCTATCGGTGGAAAAGCAGCTACCCAAATATATGAAGGCGAACGAAAATTTGATTTGAGGATCAGGTACCCTGATAATTTCAGGAATAACATCGCCGCAATAGGTGATCTGCGTGTGCCATCTATTAGCGGCAACAAAGTTCCACTGCGGGAAATTTCTGAAATTAAAAAGATCACTGGTATCAGTATGATATACCGCGACGACCACAAACGTTACGGCGCAATCAAATTTTCGATACGCGGTCGCGATATGGGCAGTACTATCAAAGAAGCACAGGATAAAGTTGAAGCAAAAGTAAAACTACCCAGGGGTTACTTCCTCGAGTGGGCCGGTGATTTTGAGAACCAGCAGCGTGCATCAAAAAGGCTAACACAGGTCGTGCCCATCAGTTTACTTTTAATTTTCTTTATTCTATTCATCTTGTTTGGTAACGTAACAGATTCTTTGCTGGTGCTTAACAATGTGCCGTTCGCAATTGCAGGAGGGATTCTGGCACTATTAATTACGGGGGTTAACTTTAATATTTCGGCCGGCATAGGGTTTATCGCCTTATTTGGTATCTGTGTACAAAATGGTGTAATATTGATTACACGTTTTAAATTGAACATTCGTGAGCTTAAACGTAAAACGCTCTGGAGCTTTAGCGACGCGCTGAAAGAAGGCGTTCAGGATCGTTTGCGTCCCGTTGTAATGACGGCTATGATGGCAGCGATCGGTTTATTGCCTGCTGCTATTTCAAATGGCATCGGATCGGAAGCCTCCAAACCGCTTGCCATAGTTGTGATCGGTGGATTGATAACCAATACCAGTTTTAACCTTTTTATTTTCCCCATTGTTTTTTATTATGCCTACCGTAAGCGTGTGGCAACCGGGAATCTGGGACGATTGTAAGACTTATAATACCAATATTTATAATTCTGCCGGGCAGTACAGGCTGTACTGCCCGCTACATTCGGCTTATGTAATTAGCTGTTTTTTATCAATACAGCCCGCTTCCTGAAGGAAATCGATCAAAACGGATACTTAACTAATTTTAACAAAGATCAGGAAACTGTCAACTCTCCACGCAAATCGGTTTCGAGCAGTTCTTTGATAATGAGCGGGTCCTCATATTGCCCCAACAAAAACATCATCTTGGTTACAGCAGCTTCGTAAGTCATATCAAACCCATTGGCGATACCCATGTCTTTCAGTTCTTTGCTGGTCTCGTATCGGCCAAGTTCAACGGTACCTACTTTACACTGCGAAATATCAAGGATCACCTTGCCATCATTGATGGCGCCTTTCAGCAGATCTGTAAACCATTTATCGGTAGTGGTATTGCCTGCACCGAAGGTTTCCATGACGATACCCCGAACATCAGCGTCCAATATGTTCTTCACTACTTTGGGACTGATACCAGGATAAAGTTTCAATACAGCTACATCACTTGCCAGCTTTTTATGAACTTTTAACGGCCCATCTACCGGTTGCCTGATATCGTTGATACTGAATTTCAGGTGCACACCTGATTCGGCCAGAATAGGATAATTTGGTGAGCGGAAAGCTTCAAATTTGGATGAATTGTACTTAAATGCCCTGTTACCCCTGAATAATTTATAATCGAAATAGATACAAACTTCAGGAACCCGGGCACGTTCGAACTTTTTGGCTTTTGCTATTTCGATGGCTGTCATCAGGTTTTCCTTGGCGTCAGTTCTGATGGCGCTTATCGGCAATTGCGATCCTGTGAATATGATCGGTTTTGCCAGGTTCTCGAGCATAAAGCTGAGGGCAGAAGACGTAAATGCCATGGTATCTGAACCATGGAGGATCACGAAACCATCTACCTGGTCGTAATTATCTTTGATGAGACCGGCTATCTCGCTCCAGATATCCGGGTTCATGTTCGACGAATCGATAATATGTTCAAAAGAATGGACCATGATCCTGGCATTAAGGCGCTCCAGTTCGGGCACGTTTTCCATGATCTGCTCAAAATTGATAGGCCTGAGCACTTTGGTTTTGGGATCGCTCATCATACCGATTGTCCCTCCGGTATAGATGATCAGTATTTGGTTCATGTGTGTGTTGTTATCATCAAATGATGCATCTGATTATTGGCGTATCATCTGCATCAAAAGCTCATGGTTACAAGATAGAACAAAAAAAGCGACAGGCAAACCCGTCGCTTTTATATTTTTGACTGGTTTTGTGATTAAACCAGCAAGCGAACGGGTTCTTCTAACAGCGATTTGAGTGTTTGCAGGAAAGCTGATCCGGTTGCTCCATCAACCACACGGTGGTCGCAGGTAAGGGTAACTTTCATCACGTTTCCTGGTACAACTGCTCCGCCTTTAACCACAGGCACTTGTTGTATGCCACTAACGGCAAGAATACAAGCATCTGGTGGGTTAATGATCGCCGTAAATTCATCTACGCCAAACATACCAAGGTTTGATATGGTAAAGGTTGAGCCTTCCCAATCTGAAGGTTGCAACTTTTTGGCTTTAGCACGCTGCGCAAAATCTTTCACTTCAGCTGAAATAG
The DNA here is from genome assembly GCA_903866915.1 of uncultured Mucilaginibacter sp. GTDB lineage: Bacteria > Bacteroidota > Bacteroidia > Sphingobacteriales > Sphingobacteriaceae > Mucilaginibacter. The sequence goes on from CAIPPO010000190.1 coordinate 15,590, forward strand.
CACTTAATGATTTGCCATCTGCAAAACGTACAACCGGTACCAGCAAACCATCTTCAACAGCCACTGCTACACCTATATTCACATGTTCATTTGTACGTATACTATCACCCAGCCAGCTTGAATTAACGGCAGGGTGTTGCTTTAATGCTACTGCACAAGCCTTCAAAACAAGGTCGTTAAACGATATTTTAACCGGCGCAACTTCGTTCATCTTGTTACGAGCGATCACCGCCTGATCCATATCGATGGTAATGGTAATATAGAAATGCGGTATAAGGAAGCTCTCAGATAAACGGCGCGTAATGGTTTTACGCATTTGCGTTACCGGCTTGTCGGTGTATTTCTCCTGGCCGATATATTGCGGGATCGGTTTTGCAGCCGGTGCTTCTTTTGCAGCCGGTGCCGAAACTGCGCTTTCAGCTGGTTTACTACCTGCTGGTGCAGCTTTAAATGACTCTACGTCTTTCTTAACGATACGACCGCCATCAGCACTACCTTTTACATCGTTCAGGTTAATGCCTTTGTCTCTGGCAATTTTTCGTGCAAGTGGTGATGCTTTAACGCGACTGTCATCATCGTTTGAAACAGTTGCTGCAACTACTGTTTGGGTAGCTGCTGCGGGTTCTTCTTTAGCTGCTTCCGGAACAGGGCTGCTTTCATTACCAGCTTGCAGCAATGGCGTAATATCGGTGCCTTCTTTACCAACGATGGCAATGATGCCATTAACCAATGCGGCTTCCCCTTCTTTTACACCAATGTATAAAAGTGTTCCGGCCTCATAACCAACAACTTCCATGGTCGCTTTATCCGTCTCTACATCCGCCAATGAGTCATCGGCTTTAACCTTATCACCAACTTTAAAATTCCATTTTTGAATAACACCTTCAGTCATGGTATCACTCAGCAAAGGCATACGGATAACTGTAGCCGGAATTTTTGAGGTATCAACCTTAGAAGCGGCTGCGGCAACGGGAGTTTTTTCTTCAATCGGCTTAGCAGGGGCAGGTGCAGCAGTTTCAGCCGAGCCAGCGAGCGCCGACTTGTAATCTTCACCTTCTTTACCCAATACAGCGATCACGGTATCAACCGGCACAGCTTTACCCTCCTCGACGCCGATATATAATAAAGTGCCATCCTGGAATGATTCGAAATCCATAGTGGCCTTATCGGTCTCTACTTCGGCCAAAACATCACCCGATTTAACTTTGTCGCCAACTTTTTTATGCCATTTAGCTAATACCCCTTCTGTCATGGTATCGCTCATTTTGGGCATTTTAACTACTTCGGCCATATAGTATTAAATGAATAGTAGGTTTTATAATAAGTATAAATATTAGTCCTTAATAAAAGGATAATCATGCTCAACGTAAACATCGGTATAAAGTTCCGAAGCTTCAGGCCATGGCGATTCTTCAGAGAACTTCACTGATTCTTCTACCACCCCTTTAATTTTCTCTTCCATATCCTCGAACCATTTTTCATCGGCATAACCTTCAGCCAGGATCGCGTGCCTAACGGCCTCAATAGGATCTTTTGCTTTATAACTTTCCAATTCTTCTTTGGTACGGTATTTCTGCGGGTCAGACATGGAGTGACCTTTGTAACGATAAGTACGCATTTCAAGGAAGGTAGGACCTTCACCGGCACGTGCGCGCTGAACCGCTTCGTCCATCGCATTGTGCACCGCTACAGGATCCATACCGTCAACTGGTGAAGATGGGATACCGTATGGTAAACCTAATTTGTAGATATCGGTTTGAATAGTTGTACGCTCAACAGAGGTTCCCATGGCGTAACCGTTATTTTCGCAGATAAAAATTACCGGTAATTGCCAAAGTGCAGCCATATTGAATGTCTCTGTCAGGGCACCCTGGCGCACCGCACCATCGCCCATATAGGTGCAGCAAACAAAGTCTGTCCCTTTATACTTTTCAGCGAAAGCTATACCTGCACCCATAGGCACTTGTCCGCCAACTATACCATGGCCGCCATAAAAATTATTTTCTTTGTCGAACATGTGCATCGATCCACCTTTGCCTTTAGAGCATCCGGTAGCTTTTCCGTACAGCTCGGCCATAACGGCATTAGGTGATGTGCCCATAGCAAGCGCATGTGCGTGATCGCGGTAGGCAGTAATCATACTGTCGCCATGCTTTAAAACAGACATGGCCCCAGCCATTACAGCTTCCTGACCTATGTATAGGTGGCAGAAACCACGTATCTTCTGTTGCCCGTAAAGTTGTCCGGCTTTTTCTTCAAACCTGCGCATCAGAAGCATAGCTTCGTACCACATCAGGTAGGTGTCTTTGGTTATTGCGATTGAACTCATCTGTTTGTAAACCCGATTTCTTTTTTTGCGAAAGCGCAAATCTAATTATATCCGCGTAAATATCGAAACGGGAACAAATTTGTTAGAAATATTTCATTCTCTCTGTAACTTTTCTAAAACTCTGACGTAAAAAGCAAAAGGCTTCTATTTTTTACATTTTTGATAAAAAAGTCACTATAAATTTGAAATTCTAAAAAATTAAGATAGTTTTGTGTCCTACTATCGACAAAGGTTAGGTTTAATAATTCGCTGTTGTTCTCAGTAACATCAAAGACTAATGATTAAATGAAGAAATATCTATTAGCTATCTCCCTCAGCCTCAGCATTCTAGCAGTTCAGGCGCAGACGAAACCCGCTGCAACTCAACCTGCAGAAAAAGTTAATGATGAGGACCAGAGTTTAGCAAAAGATTACTTTTCACAGATAATGGGAGTTGCTTTGTCGACAACTTCTAATGTAAAGCTATTTCAATTTGTTTACGACTGGATCGGCACGCCCTACCATTTCGGCGGCTCGAGCCGAAAAGGCATCGATTGCTCGGGCTTTACGAAAGAACTGTACAGCAAAGTTTTTAATTTGACTATCAAGCGTAATTCGCGTGATATATTTAGCATGGTGAGCCCTGTTCGTAAAGAAGATTTGCAGGAAGGCGACCTTGTTTTCTTTAAAATTCACAGCCGCAGTATCAGTCACGTCGGTATCTACCTCGGCGACGGAAAGTTTGCGCATGCTTCAATAAAGGGCGTGGCGATAGGCAACCTGTCTGATGGCTATTACAGCAAATATTTTTATAAAGGTGGCCGGCTACTCGATGTCTTCAAAAAACAACTAGAGGAAACTCCTGACAATAGCAACAGCCAGTAAGATTTTTGAAGATCCTTTCCAAACGAAAGGATTTTTTTTTGATATGAGAGTACTCTCCCTTATCCTGATCACTTTTTTAGCATTGCCGCTGCCTGCCTGCAATGCTCCGGCCACCCAGCCAATAAACTCCGTTATTCGTAAAAAAAAGGAAATTCCTAAACACGATTCTGTGGTACGTCATGTTGTAAAAGACACAATCACGGTGACTGCAGTTGGCGATATGATGCTTGGGACTGCCTATCCCAATCCAGCTGGTTTACCACCCGACAGCGGTAAAAGAAGTTTAATTGCTGCCAAACCATTTTTAGCAGGATCTGATATTGTTTTCGGAAACCTAGAAGGCACATTATTAGATCAAGGTCTGCCGGCAACCTTTAAGAAGAATCTTAAAGTTGCCTATTTATTCAGGATGCCAACCGGATATGGGCGTATTTTTAAAGGAGCAGGATTTAATTTGCTGAGTATTGCCAATAATCACATTACCGACTTCGGGGATAATGGCTGCAAAAGCACAATGAACACCCTGGATAGTATTGGAATACACTATGCTGGTTTAGATGTTTGCCCTTTTTCGATATTTAAGAAAGATAGCGTAACCTATGGTTTTTGCGCATTTGCTCCAAATGCACATACCGGTCCATTACTCCAAACCCGTCATGTTCAGGCGCTGATCAGGAGTTTGAAGCAGCAATGTGATGTAGTGATCGTTTCGTTTCATGGCGGAGCCGAAGGTGCGGCTTATGAACATGTACCTTTTAAAATGGAGTCCTTCCTGGGTGCCAAAAGAGGCAACGTACATGCTTTCGCACATGCGGCTATTGATGCCGGTGCCGATCTTGTGTTAGGAAACGGGCCACATGTAAGCAGGGCGATCGAACAATATAAAGGCCGTTTGATAGCATACAGTCTAGGCAATTTTTGCACTTACAAAAGTGTTAGTGTGGCAGGCGTATGCGGTTTAGCCCCCATGCTTAAAATAAAACTCTCCAGGAAAGGTGAATTTATCAGCGGAAATATCATCTCCTTTCAACAAAACCACCAGGATGGCCTGACGCGCGATACCTTAAACCGCGCGCTAAAACGCATCAGGCTGCTTACCGCAAAAGACTTTCCGGATTCAGGCGTACACATCGCCGACGATGGGACGTTAACACCCGGGCATTAAATGGTATGCTGTAAGAATTTCCTTATCTCGACGCTAAAATTCAGGTAAAATAACATTACATTTATTTATCCATATTTAGTAAACCATGAACCCTGCATTACCCTTTCTCGTCATCGTATTTTTAGGATTAATCATACTTTTCAGCTCCTTTGTTACAGTAAAACAAGGCACTGTAGCCGTTATTACCATATTTGGTAAATTCAGGCGCATCCTGCCCCCCGGACTTAATTTGAAGTTACCTCTGATTGAACAGATTCATAGTCGCGTTTCGATACAAAACCGTTCAGTTGAATTGGAGTTTCAGGCGGTGACCATTGACCAGGCCAAGGTTTATTTTAAAGCGATGCTGCTCTACTCGGTACTCGACCAGGCCGAGGAGACGATAAAAAATGTTGCCTTTAAATTTGTTGACGAAAAAAACCTGATGCAGGCTTTGATCCGTACGATTGAAGGATCTATCCGGGCCTATGTGGCCACAAAACGCCAGGCAGATGTATTGACTTTGCGCAGCGATATTGTGCAGCATGTTAAGCAACAACTCGATCAGATACTGGAAACCTGGGGATACCATTTGCAGGACCTGCAATTGAATGATATTACCTTTGACGAAGTGATTTTAAAGTCGATGAGCCAAGTTGTTGCATCTAACAACCTTAAGGCGGCTGCAGAAAATGAAGGACAAGCCTTATTGATTACTAAAACTAAAGCAGCCGAAGCTGAGGGTAATGCCATCAAAATTGCAGCCGAAGCCGAGCGTCAGGCCGCCCAATTACGCGGCCAGGGCATAGCACTATTCCGCGAGGAAGTGGCCAAAGGTATGTCGGCCGCTGCTGAGGAAATGCATAAGGCTGATATTGATACTTCGGTGATTTTATTCACTATGTGGACGGAATCTATAAAACATTTTGCCGAGAACTCAACCGGCAATGTTATTTTCCTTGATGGGTCCGTTGAGGGTATGGAACGTACTATGAAAGAAGTAATGAGTTTAAATCTGCTGAAAACAGACCACGTTAAAAAGACAACGAAATAATAGCTGAATGCGGCGAGCCGGGATTGGCCTTTTTGCTTGCTTAATGTTTGTAATCTGATATATTCAAACTTTCCCGGCAAAAACTGTACTCGTGCTCCTGGTTAGAGCAGATAATAGTTAAACGACCGGCGGCAAATTGTTCGACAAGATTGAGGTACCATGTAACACCTTGCGCATCGAGGTTTGAAGTTGGTTCATCCAGCATCAGCATATCGGTATCGGAACAGAAAGCTAAAGCCAGTTTGAGTCTTTGTTTCATGCCCGAGGAGAAATACCTGATCAATTTGTTCTTACTTGCCGGCATAGCCAAAAGGTCGACCAAAGCCTGGTTGTCCATTCCCTCCTTTCGGGTTTTGAATTTGAAGTGAAAATCGATCATTTCAATCAAGGTAAATTCTTCGATCAATTCAAGGTAGGGTGCCGCCAGACTTAAATGATTAAATACCTGTTCAGCCTCAACAGGTTTATCAGCCATTGTGTAGGTAATTGTTCCGCTTGAAGGACCAAGGCTCCCGTTTAAAACACTGAGCAGCGTTGATTTCCCCGATCCGTTGGGGCCAAGAACAGCATAGGAACTCCCCGGCAAAAATTCGTAATTGATATCACGAAATATCCAGTCACGGTTAAAACGACGGCCTAAATTTTGGAGAGTGATTTTCATTTTCAGATGACTCAGGCCATGTACTATAAAACATGGTTAAAGCTATTATATACCAAAGCCCTTCATGATGCCCCGCTGTGAATTCGAAACGAAATTAATGATCTCGTCGCGCTCAACTGTAGGAGCAAATTCAGCCTCAATGATATCCATAGCTTTGGTTACATTATATTTTCGCAAAAAGATAATGCGGTAAATTTCCTGTATCTCGTTTATAGTAGCAGCCGAAAAACCCCGACGGCGCAAACCAACTGAATTGATACCGATATACGATAAAGGTTCGCGGCCCGCTTTGGTATAGGGTGGAACATCCTTACGTACCAATGAGCCGCCCGAGATCATACTGTGCGCGCCTATCTCAACGAACTGATGCACCGCGGAAGTTCCACCGATAAAAGCATAGTCGTATATATTGATATGTCCGGCAAGCTGTACCGAGTTTGCAATGATGACGTTATCGCCAATTACGCAATCGTGCGCAACGTGTACATAAGCCATTAAAAGGCAATTGCTGCCAATTGTTGTTGTGTTTTTATCCAGGGCAGTTCCGCGGTTCAGGGTTACACATTCGCGAATTGTGGTATTATCGCCAATTGTAACAGTACTCGGTTCGCCGCGATATTTAAGATCCTGCGGTGGCGCTGAAATAACCGCCCCAGGAAAAATACGGCAATTTTTACCAATGCGAGCCCCATCCATGATGGTGGCATTTGAACCAACCCAGGTACCTTCTCCTATTTCAACATCTTTATGAATAGTAACAAAAGGTTCTATTGTTACATTATCGGCAATGCGGGCCTGCGGGTGTATGTATGCAAGGGGTTGTATCATACCTCTTTTTCTTCTTTTGTTTTTCTAACAATTTGTGCCATCAGTTCGGCTTCTACTAAAATCCGGGTACCAACCATACCGATGCCTTTCATTTGCGCAATACCGCGACGAATTGGTG
>CAIPPO010000191.1 GCA_903866915.1 uncultured Mucilaginibacter sp.
AATCACTTAAAAACAGAAAACTTGCCTATGAAAAAATAAAATCACAGATCACTTGCACCCCCAAAATGGAAAACTTAGCTTTACTTTAAACCCGAAACACTACACAAGCCTTGGTTCACTTTAGTTTGACGACGTACACCCTGATATGCCAAAAGCCAGGAATACTCGGAATGCCTAGTTTCTTACGATTAGAGTTCCATTCCACTCCATATTTTATTGCACAATACTTTCTCTCAATAATTAGTACTATGTAGTAAAGAAAGAGAAAACATATAAAAAAAATCAGCGAAAAGCTTATAATTTTCGACAGTTTGTCCATAATAATAAATTAATATTGGTCGTTCTTTTTGACAACTTCCAATTAAATCAAATTGGGTGTAGCCATCCGTCGATTCATATAAATTTAACCAATGCCCAAAAAAGTAAACACCAAACACTTCCCCCCTTGCCCATCTGGCGCGAGGTACTGTCATCAAAAGCAAGCGTTTTTGAACAATAATTTTCTATAAATTTGTTTTGCGAAAGAAGGCATACGTTGATACGTTGACGGATGATCTATCTTGTGTAGCCCTGGTTATGCCGGGGCTACTTCATTCTGACCCTGTCGGGTCAATGCGAAAGAAGGCTCCGTATCCTCATTTCCGAATGTATTTACCCGGTTTGAATTAAATGCCTCATTCTTTTTCCATAAGGTATAGATTAGTACAAGTAACTTTTTCTGCACCGCTACATAGGCTTTCATTTTCTGATGATGTTTTTCAAGTATCCGTTCGAAAAACAGCTTGAAGGTGCTCACCTCATAACGAATCATGTTAAATGCCGGCATATGCAGCGCACGCCTGATATGGCTATTACCTTTTTTGGATATGCGGGTCTTTCCCTGATGATTTCCTGACTGGTTTTCTACTATATCGTAGCCTGAATAGCTGACCAGTTGCGCTATCGACCTGAACAAAGCAAAGCCATTGGTTTCTGCAAGAATAGTAGCAACGGTTATATTACCAATGCCTTTGATCGCTGTTATAAGCTGCACCTTTTCAGCTATTTCCGGCTTGCTGAAAAGGTGCTTTTCTATTTCAGCACTTGTTTCCAAAAGCTCCTTTTCTATTGTGGTAATCAACTTTTTAAGCTGCTTCACTACTTTCTTGTTACTGTAAATACTGTGCTCATCAGCATGCAACTGGTTGCTGATATTGGTTTTTAGTTCCTGCAGGCTTTGATGATGCCGGGTAAGCGCCCTGAGCGTATAAAAAAACTCATCCATCGGCTGCCACAATTCCAGGCACTGTTCGGCGCCCATGCGGGCCAGTCCAGCGGCATCTATCTTATCATTCTTGGTTTTAAGACCTATTGCCTGCAGATACTTCTTTGCTTTGTTAGGCAATACAACGGCAATTTGTAATCCAGCCTTAAATAGGAACATAGCACAGAATTCATAATATACCCCCGTAGCTTCCATTACAATAGTCAGCGGAACATTTACCTCTCTCCTATGAATGCCGAGCCACAAAAGCAGCTCTTTAAACCCCTGTTGGTTATTAGAAAATTTGCGGCTGGCCTTTACTTTTACATGCTGATTTGCGTCAATAACGGAAAGGCAGGCATGAAAATCCTTTTTAGAAACATCAATGCCAAGTGAATACTTTAACATAAGAAGTGGGTTAAAAAAGTAAAAAAATAACAGAACTTTTTATACAGCCTTTTCTCATAGTTTTATGCAGGATGACAGCAGCTACGACTGTCTCCTTAAGTACTGTTCAGGCTTAGTAAAAAGAAATTAATGGCAGGTTTGTCTCGCGCACAACATCCAATTTGGTGTCTAGTATGAACAGTCAAAGTACTGCCATTAATCCTGTTTGTTTATCTTTTACAAAGATATGAGTATGCAGCGCTGTCCTGCGGGCCGTGTACTCGTGCCTAAGCCGATATTATTTTGGCAGACCCGCTGATGCCCTAACGCTTTGGCACGAGTACACCTCGCTTTGGCCGACGCTGCATACTCGCGCCAGGGGGGGTTGGGCTTGGTTGGTTATTTTAATTATCGCTAACACATATATTAAACGCCCCTCTAGAAACTCCCCACTATTAGGATAATGCCCCATAGAATAAGAAAAAAACCAAATAATAATAACCGTAATTGATATCCGAATTGATCCTTTAATCCCTTTTTAAACCATTTTATTTGAAGAATAACTATAAATATGCCTAGGCAAATCATGATTAATCCCCAAATTATCTGTGATATGTTCATAATATTAGGTAACTATATACAAGTTGGGACAAGCTATTTTTTTATTCTGTCCCCCCCTATGTGAACATATATTATGAAAACCGCGACAGAAAGCACGAAAGCTATTGCAGCAATTACTAAAGTTATTTTCAAAATCAATAAAAATGGTTTCTTCATTTGCAACAAGGTTTGCCCGAAGTTAGCTATTGAGTTGGGACAAAGATAAGTTTTAAAATATTTAAGATAGGTGGCTCCCTTAGCTGATTTATTGTATTAAGAACAATAGAAAGGCGGGGAGCGTACTACTCATTAAAATGCTTTTCGGATAAATGATTAGTGATGCTTTTAATACAATTTATTATTTGATTCATTCTATCCTGTGAATAATCCAAAGGGCTAACCTCACCCCACCTGGCGCGAGTATGCAGCGCTGTCCTGCGGGCGGTGTACTCGTGCCTAAGCCGATATTATTTGGGTAGACCCGCTGATGCCCTAACGCTTTGGCACGAGTACACCACGCTTTGGCCGACCCTGCATCGCGCCAGGTTGGGGATATTAATTTAAGCCATTTATTGTCATCAATATCTTTGTATTTCAATTCAATATTTGACGAGGACGAAATTACTATGCACGAAAAGCAAATTCCCATGTAAGAACAATTGCCTATGAAAAAATAAAATCACAGATCGCTTGCACCCCAAAAATGGAAAACTTAGCTTTACTTTAAACCCGAAACACTCCACAAGCCTTGGTTCACTTTAGTTTGACGACGTACACCGATAGGCAGGCCGGGGGTTAAGAAAGACCAAGTTGCGCAGGCCGACCAACCCCTTACCGCTCCGGCGGTATGGGCAAGTAAGTTTTTGGGGTACCCAAAAACACAACTTGCAACATAAAAAACAAACACATTAACAGATATATAGATAGAGGTATATACAGCTATACCGATAGCTCTTAAAGCAAAAAACCCGGCTGTGTGGCCGGGCTTGATCTTGTTCGTATCTCGCAAGTGGTTTATCTATTATATTCTTCAAATAGGTTATAATTATAGCCGCTTTTGTACCAATCACCTTTTATATAATAATAAGCGTTTTGTCCTAATTCGATTACAGGTAACAATCCTTTAATTTGCTGTTTATCTGCCTGTTGTGTCTTGGGATCGTTGATGTTAAATGATTGATTAATATTTCTATTTGCGCTATAAAAGATGTGGTAGGTTGGATTATAATTTAATGTTACTACCTCATTCTTATTGTAATTATTTTCGGGATGCAGTTTCGACGCTTGTTGATCATGAACATTGACGATTAACTTATAATTGGATTGGTCATTTCCTGTTATATTAAACTTCGACGTGTATAATCCATTCTTATCCGCTGAAACCAGCTTGGCGTACGAGGTTACAAGCATAGAAACATTAATTTTGCTTTTACTAACCGATACTATTAAAGTATTATTTAAATCAAGTCCTGACCCGCCTCTGGTGTCATAAGTAATTTTCAGAAATCTGCCGTTTAAAACCTGCACCTTTGTTGTGGCTATATATTCAGTTAGAAATACCGTGTCTTTTAAATAAGAAACTGTTAAGGTTCGCCTCGATTTATTAGACAGTTCAATCTTTGCTTCATTACCATCGAAAGATTTGACACTGTAGGATTGTGCTTTTGCATCATAATATGAAATACAAAAGAAAGAAAGAAACACTAATTGATAAATTCGTTTTTTAATCATGGCTAAAAGTTTACTTGTCATCGTGGTCTATAAAATGTCGATCCACCGGCTGTTAGTGTAATTATATAGCTACTTGAATCATATGTGGAATTTCCTAATCCGCTGGTTTTGTTCCAGTAATAATAACCGTTATCTGGTGCTCCAATTGGGTTAGAATAATCTATTCCCCAATTGTTGTAAGCACTTATCGCAGCTTGTATGCCGGGGTTTCTGCTTGCCATGATTGCAGACATGCTCATGCTCATAATTTGGGGGTAATCATCATTTGGATTCTTATCTCTCAACACATTATATTGAGCATTTATGTTGCCTCCATAGGGTTTAGCTGTTGCTTTTATCCAGTTTGGATCATATAAACTTGTACCAGCTTGGTTTATTCTATTAATCAAGCTACTTGCAATCCCTTTTATCTCGGCAGCATTACGACCATCACCTGATTCTCCAACGGACATAGCTATAAATTGGTGTAACCCGACAGGATACCCCCCCTGATTGGCGTAACTATAATCCCAATGATCTTCGCCATTCGCTCTTATAGTTTGAACCGCTAAATAACTCTCTCG
>CAIPPO010000192.1 GCA_903866915.1 uncultured Mucilaginibacter sp.
AACTGCATTTCTAATAAATGCCAAACTTCGGAAACGGCCATGTGCGATACCTTACCCTGCAAAGCAGGGGAAGGAGGAGGATGGGGTTAAGACACGATTTTTGAATACGATTTTCAGGATAGATTTTAGATAGACATGATTTTTAAGACACGATTTAAGGATTGCTATTAGATTTCCCAGTTTTTTAGGGTGTCGAAATGAACTGCATTTCTAATAAATGCCAAACTTCGGAAACGGCCATGTGCGATACCTTACCCTGCAAAGCAGGGGAAGGAGGAGGATGGGGTTAAGACACGATTTTTGAACACGATTTTCAGGATAGATTTTAGATAGGCAGGATTATTTAGGTTAGCTGATATATACTGTAATTTTATTTCAGGACAAAACTGAGAAACAAAACGGCCCTGTGCGATACCTTACCCTGCAAAGCAGGGGAAGGAGGAGGATGGGGTCACGGAAGACACGATTAATGGATTCTATCAGATTTTCGATCTTTTAGGGTGCCGAAATGAATTGTATTTTTAATATGAGGCAAACCTCGGAATCAAAACGGCCATGTGCGATACCTTACCCTGCAAAGCAGGGGAAGGAGGAGGATGGGGTTAAGATAGGAAGGAGTAATGCGAAAGCCCAAGCCCAACACCTATACCCGCACCAGAGCGGGGAGGATCAACAAAGATAAAAAAGTAGAAATCAACAAAATCTACAATCGTTTAAATCTTTTAATCGTGTCTTAATCATGTTTAGCTGTCCTTGTGTGCTACCGCAGTTCCAGTCCTCTGATACTGCGTTTTTTTAGCCTGCTCCCTTGTGAGGAAAGTGTAAGCTATGCCTATAACTACCAGGATCGATACGATAATAATACCCACGGTCCCTTTTCGCTTGTCCTGACGCATAAGCCAAACCAGGAATACCACCAGCGGCAGTAAGAAAATTAGAAAGAAAATAATATTTGGACCTAGCATCGTATTTAATTAGTGAATGAGTGAGTTAGTGAATGAGTGAATTAATTCACTGATCCTTCTGCACCTCGGTGTCAAGTTGCAAAAGTATAAATAAGTCGGATGCACCTATTCAACTTTTTTATAATTAAACGATTTGATTACACAATTGATCGTCTAAACGTAATAAACGCGTTGAAATCTTTCGGACTCGGGATAACTATTGGAACGCGGACTTGCAGACTTCCAACACAATTCACTCTTTCACTAACTCATTCATTCACTAATCGATAACTGACTGCTATCAATCTTCTAAATGATGTAACTCATTTTTTAGGCGCCTATGTTTGCGCAAATTCGTTCAGTTATAAATAAATTCACCATGAGAACGATTGCCGTGTTAACCGACTTTTCAGAACGTGCCGGGCATGCAGCCAAGTATGCTTTGTACCTGGCAAAAAACATCAAAGCAAATATTTTGCTTTTCAATTCCTTTATGGTTCCATCTGACGTTCCCATGGCAGCTCAGATAACGTGGCCAACTGTAGATTATGACGAGGTAAAAAACGATGTTGAAAAAACATTGAAAAAATTAGTGAAACAATATACAGCTGAACTAAAGGAACAACATATTGCAGGAAACTTTTTACCGGCTATTAACTACGCTTGCGAAGAAGGTGCAATTGCAAATAACATTCCGGGACTGGAAGAAAACAAAGATATTACCTTGCTGCTTATGGCGACACATGGCGCTAATGAGTTATCGGCTTTTATGTTTGGCAATAATTGTAAGCAGGTAATAGATGCCGCCACGATACCGGTACTGATCGTTCCGGAAACAAGCCGAATTGGCGTTTTGCAAAAAATCGTATTTGCTACCGACGTAACTTATACCGACGTTGAATACCTGAAAGGTCTGGCCTTGCTGGCTGCCAAATTTTCAGCAAATATCACCGTAACCAACGTTAACCCCGACAATCCGCTCGACAGCGAGCATAATGCCGCTGTTCGCTTGTTTATGAATGATGTTGAACACGACGTAGAATACGACCGCATCAGCTTTAAAAGTGTGCCAAATGTTAGTGTAAAAAAAGGTCTGGAATGGCTTATTGAAAATACTAAGTTTGATATGCTGGTAATGGTTCACCGCAAAAGCAGTTTGTTTGAATTGGTATTTAAATCGAGTATAACCAAAAAAATTGCCGACCGTGTTGAAGTTCCCTTGCTGGTTTACCCCTATCCTTCAGCACAGGTACCTATAATATAGCCGGCTGTTAATTTTAGCGCGAAACACATGTGGCAATGCCTTTTTTTGAAAATCACAGATTTAGGGTGATTTTAATTATAAATGCACTTGCCTAAATACCAGCACAGCAAAATGTCGCAAAGCAAATTACCACTCCCCTCATAACCAACCCATTACGCTTAGACCTGAATACCACCGTCAATGCCGAACCCAAAAACCGCAAAATAAAGAAAAACTATACTGAAAATCAATCTATTAGGTTAAACAAAAAATGCACAGTCGCTGCAGGGGTTAAACCCCTTGAAGCATGGCACTTAGCGCATTTTGTACAAACCACCGTTCGTTTTGGCGGCTTTTACCCTGTAAGTAATTGATTATCAGCACATCGAAATTCCCGGTCAAGCCCATGAATTTGAACACCTAACGCACTAATTATCATATTCTTACAAAAAACTCCGAACACGACCGGAAATACGATGTCGATTTTTTAGCGATAATTGCCTCTCGAACAGATCATTTGCAGGCAGAAACAGGTGGTGAACGGGTATTGAACAGGTTGTTTGTAAACGACAAATGACCAGATTACTCAAAACGGCATTCTCGCCAGTGGTGCTATTTCCTGGCTTACAAAATCACTGTTAAGGTATTTATAATAGCCGGCGATAGCGATCATGGCGGCGTTATCAGTACAGTACTGGAACTGCGGAATAAAAGTACGCCAACCCATCTGCTGCCCGAGTTCAGTTAAACCCTCACGGAGTCCGGTATTGGCTGAGACGCCGCCGGCAAGTGCAATGTCCTTAATATTAAATTGCAATGCTGCCTTTTTCAATTTATTAAGCAAGATGGTAACAATACGATGCTCGACCGATGCGCATATGTCATTGAGGTTCTGCTGTACAAAATCGGGATCAAGTGAAACATGATCGCGGATGAAATATAAAATAGCCGTTTTTAGTCCGCTAAAGCTAAAATCGAGGCCGGGAATCTGCGGCTCAGGAAATTGGAAAGCCTTAGGATTACCTAACCTGGCATGCTTGTCGATCAATGGCCCACCCGGATAGGGAAGTCCCAATATTTTGCTGGTTTTATCCAGCGCTTCTCCCGCGGCATCGTCTGTCGTTTGGCCAACTACCTCCATATCGAAATAATCCTTCACCAAAACAATCTGGGTATGCCCCCCGGAAACAGTAAGGCATAAAAACGGAAAGGCTGGTTTTGGATCGTCAATGAAATGTGCCAGAACGTGCGCCTGCATATGGTTCACTTCTATAAGAGGTATATTTCTTGCCAATGCAAAAGCTTTCGCAAACGACACTCCAACCAGTAGCGAGCCCAACAAACCCGGGCCACGTGTAAAGGCAACCGCATCAACCTGCTCTTTACTGATATTTGCTCTCGTCAAAGCCTGCTGTACCGCAGGAACAATATTTTGCTGATGCACCCGCGAAGCCAGTTCGGGCACTACCCCACCATAAGCCTCATGGATAGTTTGGTTGGCAATGACATTACTTAGCACCTGGCCATCGACACAAACGGCCGCTGAAGTTTCATCGCAGGAAGATTCGATTCCGAGTATAACTGGCACGCTAAATTTTTTTGATTTATTAATTAGAAACAGATAAACTATCCGTCTCATTGGGCGTCAAAATAAACATCGTTAATATGTTAAAAAACTAAAACATATTATCTGCTTTTGAAGTTTACCTTTGAGCTTTAATTTTTTTGAGGGCAAAGTTATTAAAAAACTACTTAAAATAGCGTTGTGGGTCGTGCTATCGGTATTCCTGTTACTGAACGTAGTTTTGCTATTATTCCAGTATAGGCCAGTACAAACATGGGCGGCAAAAAAAGTTGCAGCATCTTTGTCTAAAAGCCTTCATACCGAAGTTAATGTTGGCAGTTTATATCTCAAGCCTTTTTCCTCGCTGGTATTGCAAGATTTTTATATCCTGGATAAAAGCAAGGACACCCTTTTTAAATCTCCAAGCCTTGAAATAGCCATCAATAGCTTTTCAATTTTCTCCAGTATACCTAAAAAGCATCTCGATTTAAGCCTGGTTCAACTGGACAATAGTTCGATCTACCTCAAAAAACAACACGACGGCACGAGCAACCTGCGTTTTATTCTTGATTATTTCAAATCGACCGACACGACCAAAACAAAAACGAAAACACAACCCTGGACGATCGAGTTTGAAAAAGTTGTATTGAATAACATTCATTTCCGGTACATCAATCAAAAAGGCAGCAAGCTGATGAAACAAGTAAATTTTGATGATATCGACGTTAGGAGCTTTAGTACAGTGATCAGGAATATGGACCTGGTGCACCACCTTTTCAAAGGAAATATCGACAATCTTACGCTCCTGGAAAGCAAAAGTGGCTTTTTATTAAAACACCTGAGCGGAAATGCTACTATTGATACCAATCAGATACTGGTACGCAACATGCATATCCAAACCGGCAATACTGATTTGAAAAACTATTTCAGAATGACCTTTAAGTCGTTTGATGACTTCAATAATATCGAGGATAAGGTATATATGGATGCCTTGTTCCGTAATTCGCGCATAGCTTCAGGTGATATCGCCTATTTTACCGATGGGCTCAAAAAAACAAAATTCGACCTTGGGCTCGACGGTCGGATTAAAGGCTATGTCAATAACCTTAAAGCTAAAAACCTGCTGATTACTGGTGCACAAGCAACTTATATCAAAGGCGATTTCAATCTTAAAGGCTTGCCCAACTGGGATCGCACCTTCCTTGACCTAAACTTTGAACAAATAGCGACAAATAAACGCGACCTCGACTTCCTCTACAGCAACTTCAGCGGAAATCCAACAGCCCGGGTACCTGATCTGCTCGCTAAACTGGGAGAAATGAGTTTTAGTGGAAAGTTTGCAGGGCTGCAAAACGATTTTGTAACCGCCGGAACTTTTAAGACAAAACTTGGCCGCTTTGACCCGAATATTCACCTGATAGTCTCGAGGAAGGGTGATTTGACCTATAGCGGAAAGTTATCAACCACCAATTTTGATCTTGGCAGCCTGATTGGTGCAGAAGACATAGGGCGTACCAGCCTGACAACTGACATCTCGGGGAGTGGAACTGACCTGAAAACTTTAAATACCCGGCTTGATGGGAATATCACCTATATACATTTCAAAGGATACAATTACAGCAATGTGTCGCTTAATGGCTCGATGATCAAAAAAATTGCAAAGGGGCAACTGAGTATCAACGACAAGAATATCAGCCTGGACGCAAACGGCAGTGTCGACTTTAACCCGCAATTGCCGGTTTATCATTTAGACGCCGAGATCAATAATGCCAGGTTGCAACAATTGAAATTATTAAAGGACACTATAACTCTAAGCTTAAATATTGCTACAGATTTCGCAGGCAACAAGATCAATAACACAGCCGGGAAATTTTTGCTAACCAACCTTAGGGTTGTTAACCCCAGAAATAATTACCTGATCGACTCGGTTTATGTCACAGCAAATGGCATAGGAAACGACCGCGAGATCGCATTAAAGTCGGACATAGCCGACGGCAGCCTGAAAGGAAATTTCGATCTGCCTACACTACCAGCTTACTTTAAAACCATTGTAAAAAAGTATATACCTTCACTTCAAATAGAAGCAGCAAAACCTGCACCACAGCATTTTGCACTAAACTTCAATCTTCGAAACATCGATCCGCTGACCGCATTTTTTGTACCAACTTTAAAAATGCCCGACGGTGGCACTTTCGTAGGGCATTTTGATTCAGAAACAAAAACAGCTGAGTTTAACGGATTGGTGAGGACCATTCAACTGGGCAGTACGGTATTCCATGATTTGATCATCGATGAAAATACAACACCCGAACAACTTGGAGTGAACATATCCTTAAGCCGTATCAATATTACCGATAGCCTGGTGATCAAAAACATCGATATCACTAATTTCATAAGGAAAGACAGCCTGAACTTTAACGTAAAGCTTGCCGACAAAGATGCTACCAACCAATTGGACCTTTATGGACTGGTGCAATTTGGTAAAGACACAACAGCCCGCCTTAAAGTACTTCCGTCTGATGTAATCATTGAGCACCAAAAATGGCGGATTAATAACCAGGTAAGAATACGTTTACATGACGGAAAAACAGAAATATCGGGCTTTGAATTGGCTAATGGCAAACAGGTTGCCAAGATTGACGGTTTTATATCAGCCAATACCGAGGATCAGCTCAAAGTTGTATTTCAAAACTTTAACATGGGAACGTTCGATCAGTTGACTAAGTCGGTCAATGTGAAAATGTTTGGCACCCTGAACGGCAATGTATTGTTGAATTCGGTCTTGAAACTTCCAACGTTTGATGCACAGTTGGGTATCGATTCGTTTGCCATGAATAAAACACTGATCGGCAATGTCAGTTTGGCTTCAACGCTTGACACAACGCGTACCAGGGCCAATATAGCAATGGATATCGTAAACCGTGGATTGAAGACCATGAACATTGATGGCTCGTACCTGTTAGGAAAAAGTACTGACGAATCGTTAAACTTTGCCTTAAAAATGAATCAAACCGAGGCGATCATTTTTGAGCCTTTTGTAAAAGATATTGTATCAAACTTAAAAGGCACCTTATCCTCAGATCTGAAACTAACCGGTTCATTGACCAACCCACAGCTCGACGGCTATATTACACTGGAGAATACCGGCGTTACTGTAAACTACCTTAAAACAGCTTATACCGTTAATCATAAGCTAGCCGTAGCAAATAGTATCGTTACCATAGACAATATGGTTTTGAAAGACAGTAATGGCGGGCAGGGTATTGCAAATGGCAAGGTTGATTTGAATGACTTACCTAACCCTGACATAGAAGTTGACCTTGAAGCAAAAAATCTGATGGCCTTGAATACCAACTTTAAAGATAATCACCTTTATTTCGGTACTGCTTATGCGACAGGAAAGTTTAGTTTCAGCGGGCCGACAGATAACATGAATATCGATATCCAGGCTAAAACCGAAGCCGGCACTGTTTTTAATATCCCATTAAACACCTCTTCGACTGCCGGCGACTATGAATTCATTCATTATATCAATCATCGCGATACAACAAAAACTACTATTGGGCCGAAAGCATTTCATGGTATCACACTTAATTTCGATCTGAGTGTCGATGAAAAGACAACAGTAAAAATTACAACAAGTTATGGCAAGTTGGAAGGTACTGGTACTACTAATAACTTGAAACTTACCATCAGTAGCCTGGGTGACTTCAACATGTTCGGTGATTACCTGATAACAAAAGGGAAATTCGATTTTATTGCCAAAGATATCGTAAGTAAGAATTTCGAAATTTCACAGGGTGGAACAATTCGCTGGACAGGTGACCCGGTAAATGCCGAAATTAATATGCGGGCCATTTATGAATTGAGAACGGATGTTTCCACCCTTTATACTGCAGCGGGGCAGGGCACCAGCAGCACTAACAAATCAGGAAATGCAGTATTGGTACAAACCGAAATGATTTTAACTAAATCGCTATTGGCACCAGTGATCGATTTTGATTTCAGTTTCCCAACTGACCCTACAATAAAAGACGACCTTGCCACTTACCTGAACGATTATAGCAACCGCAGTCAGCAGGCGATAAGTGTTATTGCCACCCATAACTTTTCTTCGGGCACAGGAGGGCTTAACGGCAGCCTGGGCAACCAGGTACTATCAACCGCCGGTACAGCGGCTAGTGAATTGCTATTTAGTAAACTGAACAGCATAATTGCCCAATCAAACGTTATAAGAAATCTCGACCTTAATATCCGCACGTTTAATGATGCGAGCGTATCTTGGCGGCTATTTAACGAGAGGGTAATCTTAAGCGGCAGTTTGTACAACCCTATCATACAAACCAACGGCTCGTTACTATCACCTACCCAAAACACATTTTTTAGCTCAACGACACTATCGAAAGACTTTAGTGCACAATACCTGATCTTAAAAAATGGGAATTTAAACGCCCGGTATTCGTACCGCTTGTTAAATTCAACCATATTAAATCAGGCCGATCTGGCCAGCGCACAATACGTGAACGCGCTCGGTTTGGTCTACCAACGCGATTTTGACACTTTCGGCGAGTTCTTTAGGTATTTCTTCAAATCAGAAAAAAAGAAACCTGAGATGCCGCTTCCTGAACCGAAAACTACACCACAAACACCTCCGGCAGCTATAGACAGCGGAACAAAATCGGCGGGAATTAATTAATGATCGAGTAAAATGGTGTGGTCCATTTTATCTCTTTTGGTTTTGAGATAAGCTTCATTATGCGGATTTGGGGCAATCTCGATCGCCACGTTATCTACCACCTCAAGACCATAGCCTACTAATCCGGCGCGCTTTTTAGGATTATTGCTCATTAAACGCATTTTGGAAACTCCCAGACTGCGTAAAATTTGAGCACCAATACCATAGTCCCGCTGATCCATTTTAAAACCCAGCTGTAGGTTAGCTTCTACTGTATCAAGACCGTTTTCCTGTAAATGATAGGCTTTGAGCTTGTTAATGAGGCCAATTCCCCGTCCTTCCTGGTTCATGTAAACCAACACTCCCCGCCCCTCGTCGCTGATCATTTTCATAGCCTTATGTAATTGCGGGCCACAATCGCAGCGACATGAGCCAAAGATATCACCCGTAACACATGAGCTATGAACCCTGACTAAAATAGGCTCATCGGGCTCCCAGGTTCCCTTTACCAGCGCCAGGTGATGATCGCCCGTGTCAAGCTGTGTGTAAGCGATCATATCAAAATCGCCCCATTGAGTGGGCATTTTAACAGATATTTCTTTGTGGATCAGTGTTTCGGCAGTAAGGCGGTATTCGATCAGGTCTTTGATCGATACAATCTTCAGGTCAAAATCCTGTGCCATCTTGAACAAATCGGGAAGTCGCGCCATTTCACCATCTTCATTCACAATTTCGCAAATAACCCCCGCTGGTTCAAATCCAGCCAAAACAGCCAGGTCGATTGCCGCCTCTGTATGTCCGGCACGACGCAATACACCGCCATCCTTTGCTATCAGCGGGAAGATATGCCCGGGCCGTCCCAGGTCATCTGGTAAAGTAGACGGATCGATCAATGCCTGCACCGTGCGAGAGCGATCCGAAGCTGAAATACCCGTGGTACACCCCTTGAGCAAGTCGACCGACACTGTAAAATTTGTTTCGTGTGACGTGGTATTATGCGCAACCATCAAGTCAATTTCTAATTCCGCTGCACGTTGCGCCGTGATTGGCGCACAAACCAAACCTCGTCCATAACGAATCATGAAATTTATCGTTTCGGGCGTTGCATTATGGGCGGCAGTTACAAAGTCGCCCTCATTTTCACGGTCCTCATCATCAACAACGATGATCGTTTTCCCGGCCTTTATAGCCTCTATAGCTTCCTCTATGGTATTCAGCATTTTATTAGTATCAAGAGATCACCTGTTTCAGGCGCGTACAAAGGTAACCAATACGTCATCCAATAGCGTCGTGTATTTGTAAATTTGATTTTAGGGCAGGAACTGGAAACTTACAGAACTTGAACAACAAAATAAAGACTGCTAAAAACCTCAACGTTTCAACATTAAAACCTTCAAACATTCCAACTCCTTCAGGCGTCTTTCCTTCTCAACAACCGGGTAAAAAAGCGCTTGTATACTTCCATATCAAATAAAACAGAATCATTAGCAGCTTTATACGATAGGAATAAGCCGATTGGCGTAAGCACCATGATTGCGATCCACATACCAACAAAAGGCGACAAGTCGCCATCTTTTACCGATTTTTCGCCAATGGTGGAAATGATATAATAGATCAGGAAAAATATAACCGAGACCACTACGGGCATACCCAGCCCCCCCTTACGGATTATAGCACCCAATGGAGCCCCGATGAGGAACAAAGCAAGGCAGGCTGCTGATAGCGTAAATTTCTTTTGAAATTCAACATCAAAACGGCGCACGCTTTTGAAGGATTCTTTATAAAAATCGGCCCGATTTTTAACGATTTGCTGTACTGAACGCACTTCGTTCGCCGCATTAGTAATAGCTGCAAGCCGCTGGTTAAGGCTTAGACCCTCAAGCGGATACTTTTTAGTGAACTTAAGCGGCGAAACGCCTTTGACACGCTTAGGTATCGTAAAATATTTGATATAAGGCGTTATAACCCGATAATTAGCCTCGTTTGCGCTATCAACCTGCCTGCGAGTCGAATCGCCAAAATACTTTAATTGCTTCAGATTCATCATTTGAACGGCCTGCCGGAATAAATTTTCGTCAGTTCGATGTATCTTAAAAATTGACAAATCAAATTTCTGTTCAGTTTCTTTAAAGCGGAAACGCGTAAAACGCTGTCGAATTTCGAAATTTTTCTCTCCAGCCGTTTCATCATATTTGATTCCGTCTCGCAGTTTCAATACCAGAAACTGATTATCCGGAGTTTTGTACATCCGGCCCGATTTAGCCAGGAGTACATTGATATTATTGTCGGCTTCGTTTTTAGTATAGATCATCACATCATACACTGTTTGCCCGTCCGGATCTTTACGCCCAACCCTGATTGTATAACCTGGAAAACTGCTGCTAAAAACGCCTTCAGGCAGGATGCTGGCCGACTTTTGCTGCCGCACATCATAAAGCAAAGAAAAATATTTGCGGTTAGCAACCGGCAGCATGTAATCCGAAAAGAAAAATGCAGCAATAGCTAATGTCGTCACCACTACAATCATTGGATACATCGCCCGGCGCAGTGAAATACCGGCTGCTTTAATAGCAACCAGTTCGTAGTTTTCTCCCAGGCTACCATAGGTCATGATGGAAGAAAGAAGTACTGACAGGGGCAGTGCCATCTGCACGTTGGTAGCCGAGGCATACATCATGAGTTGCATGATAGTGTACCATTCAAAACCTTTGCCAATGAGGTCGTCGATGTATTTAAACAGGAACAACATCAGCAGTACAAACATTACAATACCAAAGGTTACGGCAAATGGCCGTACAAAGGACCTAAGGATCAAAAGATGAATTTTCTTCACGGTACAAAGTTAGAGAAAATAGAATTTTCTCATGCACCCAGTACGCTTACAAGATATTCGATCTGATTATCCCAAATAGCTTTACGCTCGATGATCGCATCTTCTGTGGCAAAATCGGTAACGCTCAGGGCGACGTCATTGGTGAGCTCGTCCTGGATGATCTCCATTTCAAAAAAACACTGTGGCTCGTCTTCCATCCATTTGAAGCGAACCAATTTGTTTTCTTTCGATGCAATCATTTTGGCTTTTTGTTGCTCGCCGTCCCAGGTAAAGGTATATACCTGGTCGCGTACACTAACATCATCGGCGAACCATTGGGTCAAACCATTGGGCTCACTCAGGAAACTATATAAGATCCGTGGGGACGATTTTATTTCGTATTCGATATTGAATTTTTTCTTCTCAGACATAGGGGGTCACGTCAGTTCTGATCGCTCAAGGCCAAATCTTCACATTTTTTCTAAAGAAAATGAATTTCTGCTATATTTGCAAACTGTTTTTTAGTGACGGGCCCTTTATTTAGCCCTGTATTTGAGCACTGATATACAGAACGTTGTTTAAGCGGCTTGAGGGCAGTATTTCTAAGAAATTATTAAACAACACCTAATAAAAAATATTACGGCGGGGTAGCTCAGCTAATTAGAGCGTAGGATTCATATCCGCCTCAGGCGGACGGCAGTTCTTGAAGTTGTTATTATAAATAAGATATTACGGCGGGGTAGCTCAGCTAATTAGAGCGTAGGATTCATATCCGCCTCAGGCGGACGGCAGTTCTTGAAGTTGTTATTATAAATAAGACATTACGGCG
>CAIPPO010000193.1 GCA_903866915.1 uncultured Mucilaginibacter sp.
AGCCAGGTTGACTATTTAAAAAATGCCTGAAAGTAGCAAATGAACCAAACTCGTGGCTGTATGCCATTTCGATACCCAGGTAGCGAAAGTCCATCCGTTCGTAGGAAGTGAACAAATTTGCGGATGCCCTGGCACCAACTGCTCCAAAAAATTTATAACTGAAATCATTGGGTGAAGTTCCTGAGCTACTCTGGTCATAATCACCCAGAACACTAAATGCACCGTATGAAAGGTTGAAGTTATCAAATACATGGGCCCGGCTATAGTTAAATTGCGCACTGACCAGCAAGTCGGTCCAGGTTTGATCAAGGTAATAGTTGAGGCCTCCTGATAAATAATTAGCAGTTTTGGCCGAATCAAACGAAGCCGGTTTGGGTTGATAGGCAATATCCTGGTGGTATAAAGCAGGTGTATAGATCTGCCTTTCGCAAGCACTCAGCATTAAAAGAAGCCCGGCTGCAAGTATATAAAGTTTTGTTTTCATAGCGCCTTTTTTTTATACTATTGAAAGCGGTATCCTAATGAAAAATGCCCGCCGTTAGGATTCACATCTACTACCATAAAAACGTTTTTTATCTGCATAAAATAGGCCAGTGAAGCAGCAAATTTCTGGGTTTGCAATTGAAAAGTCTCAGGATTGAAATTTGTAAATCCTGAACTTGTTTGACCTACAAATAATCGAAAAGCGAACTGGAAACTCGGATCCTGCCCGTACCAGGCCACTTCGCTGCTGGCGCCATAGGTAAAAAGATCCGTACGCGTGATGGTAAAATAGTAGGGCTGACCCAGTACTTGTTTCCGGAAATCAGCATATTCGCCGAACTCATGGCTATAAGTAGCTTCAATACCGATGATACGGATATCAACCTTGCCCGATGTGATATAATA
The DNA here is from genome assembly GCA_903866915.1 of uncultured Mucilaginibacter sp. Lineage (GTDB taxonomy): Bacteria > Bacteroidota > Bacteroidia > Sphingobacteriales > Sphingobacteriaceae > Mucilaginibacter. The sequence goes on from CAIPPO010000193.1 coordinate 889, forward strand.
GTTGAAAGAAGCTCTGCCGCCGGCTAATCCGGTAGCTTTATTTCGAAAGTAATAAGCCTGTGTATCGGGTACCGTTTTGTTTTCAAAAGTGCCTAATGCACCAAATGATCCCAATGAAAAATTAAAATGTTTGGTGGTATAAGCTATACTAAGATTTAACTGCCCGGCATTGACCAGGTCGTTTGAATTTGCACCCTGCCCCTGGATGATGGATCCGGATAAGTAAGTAGCGTGATGTATACTGTCGGCAGCAAGAGGCTTAGGCTGATAAGAAACATCGTTATTGTAAAACGCTGGACCATTGAAACTGGTAACTGGTCCTTTATGCACACGACATGAGCTTATGGTGAAAAGTGCCCAGCATGCCAGGGTCAGTGTTTTTAGTTTTGTCATAAGCGTGGCGGCAATATAATTATTAAAAGCTGAGGAAAGCGAGTAGTATTAATGGTAATACGTTTAGAAAAACAGATATGATACAACATTATCAAATCTAATTTTTAGTGTAGATATTACAATTATTATTAAGTTTACCTGCCGGATAAAGGTTTACCAATTATATCAATAATGTCAGCAGATTATTTTGTTATCGGTGTTGATTATGGCACCGATTCTGTTCGTTCAGTGATTGTCAACGCAACAAACGGGGCTGAGATAGCTTCATCTGTCTTTAATTATCCACGTTGGCAAAAGGGCAAATTTTGCGATGCTGCCTACAACCAGTTCCGCCAACACCCGCTTGATTATATCGAAGGCCTTGAGCAAACGATCAAAGATTGTTTGAAAAAAGCTGGCCCCCATGCTGCAACTGCTATTAAAGCAATTTCGGTTGATACAACAGGTTCTACTCCGGTAGGGGTAAATGAAGCAGGTATTCCGCTGGCTTTAACTGCTGGTTTTGAGAACAATCCCAACGCCATGTTTGTGCTTTGGAAAGACCACACCGGTATCAAAGAAGCAGCCGAAATTAATCAACATGCACTGAAATTCGATATCAATTACTTACAATATGTTGGCGGTATTTATTCGTCCGAATGGTTTTGGGCCAAGCTTTTGCATGTTTTGCGGACTGACGAACAAGTGCGTAAGGCGTGTTATACCTGGGTTGAACATTGCGATTGGATACCTTTTTTATTAACTGGCGGCAAAAATGCAGATGAAATAAAACGCGGTCGTTGTTCGGCGGGGCATAAAGCCATCTGGTCAGGGCATTTTGATGGTTATCCACCCGATGAATTTTTTGCATCGCTCGATCCTTTGTTAAAAGGCTATGCAGCAAGATTGCCCAAAGAAACATTTACAGCCGATACAGCCGCCGGAAATTTGAGTGTCGAATGGGCCCAAAAACTTGGCTTATCAACAGAGGTTATCATTGGAGCAGGTGCCTTTGATGCGCATATGGGCGCAGTAGGCGGACAGATAGAATCCTACCATCTGAGTAAGGTAATGGGGACTTCTACGTGTGATATGCTGGTAGCACCAAAAGCTGACTTTGAAGATAAACTGATTCGCGGCATATGCGGGCAGGTGGATGGTTCTGTTATTCCGGGCATGATAGGCATGGAGGCCGGCCAGTCGGCTTTTGGTGATACTTATGCCTGGTTCCGGAAGCTACTGGAATGGCCCTTGCAGTTTATTGACGATGAGGAAATAAGGAAACAAGTATCAGACAAAATAATACCTACCCTAAGCAAACAGGCTGCGGCTTTACCCCCGGATGAAAATGCTGAATTAGCGATAGACTGGCTGAATGGTCGCCGTACACCAGATGCTAACCAGCTGTTAAAAGCGGCTATAAGTGGTTTAAGTCTGGGTACTGATGCGCCCCGGGTGTTCCGTGCATTAGCAGAGGCAACCTGTTTCGGTGCCAAAAGCATTGTTGAGCGTTTCAGGGAGGAAGGCGTGCCGGTTAAAGGTTTGATCGGAATCGGCGGCGTAGCTAAAAAATCGCCGTATATCATGCAGATGATGGCCGATGTAATGCAGATGCCTATCCGCATACACCAGTTTGAACATACCTGTGCACTGGGTGCTGCTATGTTTGCCGCAACTGCAGCCGGTATTTATCCTGATGTTGAAGCCGCGATGCAGGCGATGGGCGGTGGTTTTGATCAAGAGTATTTTCCGGATCAGACAAAAGCTGAATTATACGAAAAGCGTTACAAGCGATATATTGATTTAGGGCAGTATATCGGGCAGCATTCAAATTAAATGGATAAATATCAACACATACGTGAGGCGGCTTTTGACGCCAATATGGAGTTGCCCAAACTGCAACTTGTTATTTTCACTTTTGGAAATGTGAGTGCAGCCGACCGCGAACTAGGCGTATTCGCTATAAAGCCTAGTGGCGTGCCTTATCTGGAACTGACACCCGACAAAATGGTGATCGTTGATTTTGACGGCAATATTGTTGATGGTGTGTTGCGGCCCTCATCGGATACCAAAACCCACGCAGTGTTGTATAAACATTGGGACATTGGCGGTATTTGTCATACCCATTCAACCTATGCAACATCCTGGGCACAGGCGCAGTGCGATATCCCAATTTATGGTACAACGCATGCCGACCATTTGACAGTAGACGTGCCTTGTGCAAAGCCTATGGACGACGATGCGATCAAAGGCAACTATGAATACGAAACCGGGTTTCAGATATTAAATTGTTTGCAGGAGCGAAACCTGGATTATAAAGAAGTTGAAATGATACTGGTTGGCAACCATGCTCCTTTTACCTGGGGGAAGACCCCGGATAAAGCTGTTTATAATAGTGCTGTCCTCGAATCGATAGCTCAAATGGCGTTTCTGACCGGGCAGATCAACCCTGAAAGTAAGACACTGAAGGAATCGCTCATCAAAAAACATTTTGAACGTAAGCATGGGCCCGGGTCCTATTATGGTCAGTGAAGCGCGTTATTGGTCATTAGTTTAGGTGGGTTAACTTAAAAATTTTATAAAAATTCGATGATAGATTTAAAGCAATACGAAGCCTGGTTTGTGACAGGCAGTCAGCATTTATATGGTGAAGAAACCTTGAAACAGGTGGCCGAACATTCGGAGCAGATTGCCCTAGCTTTAAACTCGGCTGGTCAGATACCGGTTAAAATTGTTTTTAAACCAACGGTAAAATCACCGGAAGAAATATACAGCATTTGCCAGGAAGCTAATGCCGCAAAAAACTGCATCGGGATTATTGCCTGGATGCATACCTTTTCGCCGGCTAAAATGTGGATCGGGGGACTGAAGATATTACAAAAACCGCTGCTTCATCTGCATACCCAGTTCAACCGTGATATACCATGGAATAGTATCGATATGGATTTTATGAACCTGAATCAGAGCGCCCATGGCGATCGTGAGTTTGGTTTTATGATGACGCGCATGCGTCTGGAACGTAAAGTGGTTGTGGGCCATTGGCAGGATAGTGCTGTCTTGGATCAGATTAATACCTGGACCCGATCGGCCGCAGGTTGGCATGATTGGCAGGGAGCACGTTTTGTGCGCTTCGGGGATAATATGCGCTATGTTGCCGTAACCGAGGGTGATAAGGTGGAAGCAGAGCTGAAATTTGGTTATTCGGTTAATACCTACGGGGTAGGCGACCTGGTTAAAGTTGTCAATGCGATCAGCGATGCCGAAGTAGATCAATTGACTGCTCAATATGAAGAGCTTTACGCGGTAGTACCTGCGCTTAAAAAGGGTGGGGCAAATTATCATAGCCTTCGCGATGCAGCAAGGATAGAGCTTGGTTTGAAAGCATTCCTCGAGGACGGCAATTTTAAAGGATTTACCGACACTTTCGAGGATCTTCACGGGCTGGTGCAATTGCCCGGTATTGCCGCCCAGCGTTTAATGGGTCAGGGCTATGGTTTTGCCGCTGAGGGCGACTGGAAAACGGCAGCTTTGGTTAGAGCCATGAAAGTTATGGGCAGTGGGTTAATGGGGGGCAATGCGTTTATGGAAGACTATACCTACCATTTTGACCCCTCCGATCCGCTTGTGCTGGGCTCTCATATGCTTGAAATATGCGAGTCTATTGCCGATGGTCAGCCCAAATGCGAAATACATCCGCTGGGTATTGGCGGCAAGGCTGACCCTGTCAGACTGGTATTCAACGTGGCAGGTGGTTCTGCGTTAAACGCGTCAGTTGTCGACCTTGGCAATCGATTCCGATTGTTGATCAATGAGGTTGAAGCAGTTGCACCTAAAGAGGATTTGCCAAATCTGCCCGTTGCGCGAGTGCTATGGAAACCCTACCCTGATATGAAAACAGGATGTGCAGCCTGGATACTGGCTGGCGGAGCTCATCATACATGCTACAGTCAAAATTTAACAACCGAACATTTAGACGATTTTGCAGCGATAGCAGGCATCGAATCCGTTCTCATCGGTAAAAATACCGAACTTCGGCAGTTTAAGAACGAGTTGAAGTGGAGTGAGGTGTTTTTTCGTTAGGTAATAGGTGATTAGGTTGGATTGGGTTGGATTAAGTTTATTAAGTTGAGTGAGTTGAATGGGTTGTCCTAACAGCAATCCTGAAAGCTAATTCGTGATAATTTAGTTTAATAAAACCTATTCAATTTAATCCAACCTAATCACCAGTTAACTAATCACTAATCACTAAAATGCAAGCCCTAATATTCGACCTTAATGGTACCATGATCGATGATATGGATTTCCATACCCGCGGCTGGCTATACCTTTTGAACAATATTCTCGGAGGGAGTTTTACCTGGGATGAAGTTAAGCCCCAGATGTACGGGAAAAATCAGGAGGTGTAGATTCGATTGTTTGGTGCCGGCAAATTTACCGGCGAGGAAATGGACCGTTTGTCTTTTGAAAAAGAGAAACGTTACCAGGCTGAATTTTTCCCCAACCTGAAATTGCTTCCGGGCCTGAATGAATTTTTGGAGCAAGCCTATCTAATCGGCATTCCAATGGCAATTGGCTCTGCAGCCATACCTTTTAATATCAATTTTGTGTTGGATAATCTCCAGATAAGGCATTATTTTAGTGCAATCGTTAGTGCCGACGACGTATCGTAGAGCAAGCCACACCCGGAAACATTTCTCAAAGCAGCCGAATTACTGAACGCGGCCCCTGAAGAATGCCTCGTTTTCGAAGATGTACCTAAAGGAGTAGAGTCGGCACAAAATGCAGGTATGCCGGCAATTGTTCTTACCACAACCCACCAACCGGCGGATTTTGACCAATTAAATAACGTGCTTCATTTTACATCAGATTTCAGGGATCCCTACCTCCAAAATATCCTGCTGGGTTTAAACCGAAAGCATTAAAAATGGGGGAGTTGAAGACTGGGCAGGCTGTTCGCTTTTTCAATAAACATCATCAGTGGCGGTAGTTTTTCGACAATGCTTTTGTCTTTTAGTAGCTCAGTAACGGGTGGTACTATTCAAATGTAATAGGATATTTACTTTTCAAACGTTCATATCTCTCGGTTGACAGGGCCCGATATTGTTTATAAATAAATAATTATCCCTACTTTAGCGCCTTTAAAAATTAATTCTAATGCAAAAACAAGGAACAGTTAAATTCTACAATGTAACAAAAGGTTTTGGCTTTATTGTACCTGCTGAAGGTGGCCAGGATATTTTTGTGCATTCATCTGGCTTAATCGATGAAATCCGCGAAAACGACAGCGTTGAATACGAAGTTGAAAACGGACGTAAAGGCCTCAATGCAGTAAAAGTAAAAGTTATTTAATTATAAATAATACCACTGCCAAGCTTACAGTCACAGCCAAAAGCTGTGACTTTTTTATTTGATATTCATCAATAATTAATTTTAAGTATCTGAATAAAAGATAAACACTTAATGAAAAAGTTTGTTACTTCTGTATAAACATTCGAAATTTAGATATTATGAGAGATCAGGGGAAAATAATTGTAGCACTTTTAGCTGGCGCAGCCGTAGGTGCGGCCGTGGCTTTGCTTTTAGCACCTGCCAGTGGGTCGGAGCTTAGGGAAGAAATTTCTGATTATGTAAACGACCTTACCGGTTCAGTAAGGAGCAAGGCCGAATTGGCGGCCAACAGCCTCAGGGAATATAGTAGCAATGCGATAGAACGCTCTAAATCAAAATTCAGAGAATCGATCAGCGAGCTTGAAAGTCTAAAAGACGATCTGGTTGACAAGGCCAAATCGAAGTCGTACCAGGCTGTAGAACCCGCGCTGGAAGCAACAGACAAGCTAAAATCGCGTGTTAAGGCCGGATCAAACGATTTGAACGATTCGATACAAAAAGCCTAGCCATCGGGGGCTGAATAAAAAAAACCGCGCTGTCCATAGGCGCGGTTTATTTTATCCATTTTTTTACGAATATGACTTTGTTCAATGGGGTTTTTATATAGGCGCCCGTCAGAAATAAGCAGTCGAATAGGCAAGTTTTCTATGCTTTTTTCGCGCTAATCTGACTTAGCCTAAGCCGGTATTTTTTTTACAAATTATTGCATCCAAAATTTGGAGAAACCCTAAATATTCTTTTCCTTTGATTAGTTATTTTAATAGGGGTATTAAATAACTTTTCTAAAGCCGGATCCATTGGGTCCGGCTTTTCTTTTTTCAAAGCTCCCTTGATTTTGATTTGTTGCCTGCTATACCCAATGAAATAGAACTTTTGCTGAACTTTACCCTGTTATGCGGAATTTAATTGGTCAATTGTTATATTGTGATTTGCCCTATATTCGCAAAGTGCATTGTGTGCGGGCACATGTTATTTAAAATTTAAGTGGATGAAAAATTTTTGGTTAATATCACTGTTGCTTGTTTGTAGAATCTGTTCGGCACAGGAATTAAAATATATAACGGGCAACAATAACTGGGACGCCGATTCGCTGGGCAATCAACGTGTCGTATTATCGCTTATTGCTAACGGTAACAAAGTAGCGAAAGTAACTATTGATTGGCGCAGGAATGATCTGCTTCCCGAAAACAAGCAACTATTTGTAGTAGATGCCGGCAATGATCAAAGAATACTAAATGTTAGTGTTCAAACGGTAAGTCGCGAAAGTGGCACTGTTTACTTCGAGCCAACCAATAGTAAGAAGTACTATATCTATTATCTGCCCTATAAAGTCGACCGTAAGTCGAATTATCCAAATGTTAAATATTTGAAACCCATGCAAACCGCCGATGCTAACTGGCTGGCTGGCCTGAATGGGAAAAATAATTTCGTATCCGCAAAAGTTGAGGCTATTGAATCTATTAATGCGATTAATAGTTTTTATCCGATGGAAGTGATCGCGAAAGCAAGTGAGACCAATGCTTTGGAAAAAGCGAACTTGTCGAAAAAATACCTGGTTTTTCCGGAGGACAGGACGCATCCTATCAAAATGAAACATGACCTTCCCCAGCGGTGGATCAGCAAGGGATTGAAAAATAGTTTTTACGCTGAAACTGATAAAGGTGAAAATTTTACCTATCAATTGGGCGTATTCCCATTTGCACAGAATCTGGAACATGTAAGTCTTCGTTTTTCTGATTTGAGAAGCGCTTCAGGCGGCCTTATTTCATCAAAAGCCATATCATGCCTTAATACGGAGGGTGTCGATTATAAAGGAGAGCCATTTAATAAGAATGTCGATATCGCCCGCGGCGACGTTCAGCCGCTTTGGGTGCTGGTTAATATACCAACAGATCAGGGTGCCGGGAATTACAAGGGCGAAGTAACCGTTCAAGCAAAAAACGCAGCGCCAACCACTATCCGGATCAACATCAATGTAAAAGACCAGGTTGCAAAAAATGGCGGAGTGGATGAACCACAGAAGCAGACCCGCTTAACCTGGCTCAATTCAACCTTAGCACAGCAGAACGAGGTGATAAAACCCTATATACCGCTAAAAGTGGACAAAAACACGATTTCACTTTTAGGCAGGGCTGTAATTTTGGATAATACCGGTTTTCCTGCTAAGATCGAAACTTTCTTCACGCCCGAAATGACCAGCATTACCGATCATCCTAAACAGGTATTAAACCAGCCGATCAGCTTTATGTTGGAGGATAGGGACGGCAAAAAGCTTTTATGGAATGCTTCAGGGCTGAATTTTACAGCAACACAAGCGGGTACCGTTAAATGGGAAGCCAAAAATACCATTGCAGGTCTGCAAATGGATGTTAAAGGGTCGATGGAATTTGATGGGTTTATTGCTTATACCGTTAAAGTTACAGCATTGCAGGATATCAGTTTTAATGATCTGCGTTTACATATACCACTTAGCCAAAACTCGGCTAAGTATATGATGGGCCTTAATTTGAAAGGTGAAAAGCGCCCAGGCAGCTTCGAGTGGAAATGGGACGTGGCCCACAAGAATCAGGATGGTGCCTGGATAGGCGATGTAAATGCCGGTTTACAATATGATTTACGTGATGAACATTATGTACGGCCATTGAACACCAATTTCTACCTACAACGGCCACTGCTATTGCCAACTTCATGGGGCAATGACAATAAGGGCGGTATTCGGATAACGGAAGCTGATAGTACCGTTTGGGTCAATAATTATAGCGGCTCACGGACGATGAAGAAAGGGGAAGTGCTTTACTATAATTTTAATTTGCTGATCACTCCTTTTCATGCAATTAACACTGATTTTCAATGGGCAACCAGGTTCTACCATAAATACGAAAACCTGGATACGATTAAAACTACCGGAGCAACTGTGGTTAATATCCACCATGGAACGCCGATCAACCCTTACATCAACTATCCGTTTATAGCCCATGATGTAATGCAAGCCTATATTGATGAAGCGCATAGCAAAGGCTTGAAGGTTAAAATTTATAATACGATTCGCGAGTTATCCAATAGTGCCCAGGAGCTTTATCCGCTGCGCAGTTTGGGGCATGAAGTATTTTCGCCCGGAAAGGGGGGTGGTTATTCCTGGTTGCAGGAACACCTCGGCGATGATTATATAGCTGCATGGTATGTGCCTGAATTTCATGATGCAGCGATCATCAACAGCGGCATGAACCGTTGGCACAACTATTATGTAGAAGGCATGAACTGGTTAGTACAGAACGTTGGCATCGATGGTATTTACCTTGACGATGTGGCCTTTGACCGGGTTACTATGAAACGTATCAAAAGAGTGCTTACAGCGGATGGGCATCCGGGTATTATCGACTTGCACTCAGCAAACCAGTACGACAAGGCTGATGGATTCAATAACAGTGCTAACCTTTACCTTGAAAATTTTCCTTATCTGAGCAGGCTCTGGTTTGGTGAGTATTTTGATTATGAGCACAATTCGCCTGATTTCTTTTTGACCGAGGTCTCTGGTATTCCATTTGGACTGATGGGTGAAATGTTGCAGGGTGGCGGTAATCCATGGCGGGGTATGGTGTATGGAATGACCAACCGTATGCCCTGGAGCGACAATGCCGATCCGCGCCCGATCTGGAAAGTATGGGACGATTTTGGAATACAGGGAAGTAAGATGATTGGCTATTGGGTTGAGAATAACCCGGTTAAAACCAATAATCCTGCGGTTTTGGCAACAGTTTACAAAAAGGATAAAAGCGCGCTGGTTTCCATTGCCAGTTGGGCCGAAACTGATGTAAATATCCGGTTAGCTATTGATTGGAAGGCTTTAGGCATAGACCCGGCAAAGGCAGTCATTATTGCACCGGCAGTTACCAACTTTCAGCCTAAATCCGAATTTAAAGATGGGCAGGATATACCGGTATCTAAAGGCAAAGGGTGGTTATTTGTAGTAAAAGAAGGGGAATAGTTAGCGGTTATCAAGTCTAAGTTTCCGTTAATAGCTGATAACTAATACTTATTAGCTCTTAACAGATACCAATACCCAATAATAAAGTCGTGTCATGGAAGTTTGCTCAGATCGACAGCGGGTTTTTTGCCTCCGGCGGGTCGGTCAAAATAAATGTTCCTCGGCGTATAGTTATTGAAGAATCCACAGTTTTTAAGGTAGAATGCATTGCCGGTAACACCGCCGGCATAGTCCATTCGGTAGCCTTTAACCGCTGTATTATCACCGGTAAAACGGGCTTTGGTTAATTCGATCCAGTTTCCGGTGTTATCGCATACCCATTCATTGTTAAATTGAACCGAACGGGTATAGAGGCCAGTTTCAGGTTCGAAGTTTTCGAGGAATGAATGCAGGTGTTTAAGGTAGGTATTGGTTTTTGGCCGGCTAAAACTGGCAAGCAAAGCCCAATTACCAGTTTCGGGAGCAAAGAAATAGGCCGTATACTCGGTGCGTCCATTGCTGGTGGGTTTAGCATGTACCAAAAAGCGATACGTATTTCCGGCTTTCCACAAATAGTTCATATAGCTTTGTCCACCCGAGCCTTCGTTGCCAAACTCGCCGGTATGAACATTTTCGCCTTTTTTAAGCATCATGATCTTCTCATCATCGGGTATCTTTTTGGGGTCGTCGGTGTTAAACGGACTCCAAACCGAAAACAAAATATGCCTTTCGGTTGGCGAATTTACCTGCATACCAAAATAACCCTCACCGAAACCGCAGGCCATAAAATAGGAGCCAGGCACGTCGTTCCCTGCAGGTACTGTCACTTCATTATAGAACCATTCAGCATTTACATTATTTGGAACAGTATATCCCAGGTGAACAGACGGGCCTCGTCTGCCCCAATAAAAAAACTGCCCTTCATTATCCTTTACATAATTGGTTTTGCTGCTAACAGCACTGCCGCTAAAAGTTATGCTGTTTAGCTGCGCTATTAGCGAATTTTCGCTGGATGAACCCTTAATATCGAAGGCAACATAACCGGTATCCCGAATATTCCATTCTCCAACCCAAACCTTTTGATCTGTTTTTTGGCCAAGCTTGATATCCTGTTTTGCCCCTAATCCAGCTATTGCTATTTCACCGCTGACCGCAGGCTGTGCAAGGTTTAAATACAGATTAACTTTGCCAGTTCTGCCAAATCGCACATAAATTTTGAAAGCAGCGTTTTTATCGCTCCAATCGGTAATGCCTTCATCCGTTATTTTACCCCCCAGGGTATCTTTATCGACCCGCCATGCGTTGCCACCCAGAGGCACGTTAATCGAGCTGTCATTTCCCGTAATTCCAGCTTGCTGCGCTTTAGCTCTAACAATCAGCAGGACAAAAAAACCGGCTATGGTTATGATTTTTTTTAACATCATTAGTTTTTCAATTTATAATATTGCCAGGTATCCTGAATGATATGGTCAAGGGTTTCCCGGTTTTCTTCCAGCTTTTTTACCAGAGCCAGCTGTGCCCTGGTGCGTAACAGGTTATGTTCCGGCGAATGAATCTTAAAATAAATGTCGCCTTCCAGAAAATCGGTCAGAAATCGAACAGCTTGTATATACGGAAGCAGCAATACACCTTTGACGAGGGAATCCACCTCAGCTTTTTCAAGAAAGGGAACACTTTGCTGCAGGTAACCGCTGGTATATGCCTGGAATAAGTTCAAATTAAGGCTTATTGTTGTTGTATCCGCTTCATCTTCTGCAGCCGAATTAATGATGGTACGGATCGAGTCGCCAAAGTCGTACGCCACATAGCCGGGCATTACGGTATCCAGATCGATCACGCATTGGGCTTTATCGTCTGTATCCAGCAAAACGTTATTGAATTTTGTATCATTGTGCACTATCCGCAGGGGCAAGGTTTTGTTTTTTCCTGATTCCAAAATCTCAAACATGCTATTTGCCCTTGTCCTGATAAATTCAATTTCAGGCAATACTTCCCGAATGCGGTCAGCTTGGTTATTTTCTATCGCTTTTTCAAAGTTCTGCAGGCGAAACTCAATGTTATGAAAATTGGGTATCGTATCCTTTATTAATTCGGTATCCATATCGGCCAGGTCAGCCTGGAATTTGCCGAAAGCTTTGCCGCCTTCAAATGCCTGCTTTTCTGTAGTTACCTGGTCGTAACTCCTGGTGTCTTTAAGAAAGTAAAACATGCGCCAGTAATTGCCATCTGGATCAAGGTAATAGGATTGGCTGTAGTTGGTTTCTATAATCGTTAAGACATTCTTCTCTAATGCAGATTGAGGCAGATGCGCCAGTTTTTTTTGCAAATGTCTGGTCACGTTCAGCAGGTTATTCATTAATAGAGGCACATCTTTAAAAACGTGATGGTTGATACGTTGCAAAAGGTAATCATGCCCTTCGGGGTTATTATTCCTGATCCGGTAAGTGTCATTAATATGACCCGAGCCAAATGGTGTTATCGCAGCTATCCGGGCCTCGATACGAAACTCGGACGCCAGCGCTAGTAAAAGTTGTTCAGTTTGAAAAGAAGAATCCATTAATGGGGCCTAATATCGGCATATCGGGACTTTGTTTTTAATAGTGCCCCAAAATAATGTTCCCTTATTTTCAAAAATTGACATTCCCGGGCAACTCGCTATTTGCAATTATCCACATTCAACTACTTACCAACAGCCTGTAAATTAAATATTAGGGCAAAATAAGCTTAATATAGCGAGGGTACTTTTGCTACCATAGCGATATAGCCATGAGAAAAATCACAATTTTTTTATTCCTCTTGTTTTTTGCTTTCGCGGTCCGTTCCCAGGACCGGAAAACACAAAATATAGTTGTGGTAACGCTCGACGGTTTTCGATGGCAGGAGCTTTTTCGGGGCGCCGACTCATCCCTTATTAATTCAAAGTTTACCGATACCAAAGCTGATGTACGGAAAAAGTTTTGGGCCGAAACAACCGGTGAACGCCGGAAATTACTGATGCCATTCTTTTGGTCGACGCTGGTATCACAGGGACAATTGTATGGCGACAGAGATGAAGGTAATTGCGACCAGGTAGCAAATCCATATTTCTTTTCTTACCCTGGCTATAACGAAATATTTACTGGCTTTCCGGATGTAAGGGTCAATACCAACAGCCCGATCCCTAATCCAAATACCAATGTTTTTGAATTCCTGAATAAACAGAAAGGGTTTGAAAACAAAGTTGCGGTTTTTGCTTCCTGGGAAGTTTTTCCTGCAATTTTTAATACAAGTCGCTCAGGCTTAAAGGTGAACGCAGGCTATACTAATTTTGAAGACGGAAGGCCAGACGAAAGGATCAAATTTCTGAATGAGTTGCAACATAAGGCCCCACATTACCTGGGCGATACCCGTATTGATTTTATGACCTATGAATTGGGCAAGGAATATCTGAAGGAATACAAGCCCCGCGTATTGTACCTCGCTTTTGATGAGACGGACGATATGGCGCATGCTGGCAACTACAAAATGTACCTGACCCAGGCCCATCAGGAAGATGCCTATCTGCAGGAGTTGTGGCATTATCTGCAAAGTGATTCATTTTATAAAGACAAAACAACGCTGATTATTACCTGCGATCATGGCCGCGGAGATAGTTCGCCGGAAGCATGGCGAAATCATGGTCCGATGGTCAGGAATTCAGATCAGACCTGGATCGCAGTTATTGGCCCCGATACCCCTGTTGAAGGAATAATTAAAACCCATACGACAACTTACCACAAACAACTGGCGCAAACTATGGCCAGGTTTTTAGGCTTTGATTTTAAAAAGAATGCCAATCACGAAGTTGCAGAAGCTATCGAATCTACTGTAGGCAGAATGCCGGTCTCTTTAGGAAAATAATAAAATGAAATACTTAGTCTTTCTCGCTTGTTTTGTCCTCGGAACAGCCCAGGCACAGGTAAATAAACCACCTGCTCCGCGCCATGCGTTTACGGTGATAGCACATCGGGGCGATCATGTGATTTGCCCGGAAAATACGCTGGCCGCCTATAACGAAGCGATAAAAAATGAGGTCGACTATGTCGAGATTGATCTGAGGACCACTAAAGATGGTCACCTGGTTAGTATGCATGATGCAACCGTCGATCGGATGACGGAAGGAAAAGGGAAGATTAGCGACTTAACGCTTGCCGAAATTGAAGCATTGCATGTAAAAAGCAATGACAGTACTGATAAAACAGTTTATCGCGTACCTACTTTTGAAGAGATTTTGACCCTTTGTAAAGGAAAGATATATATCTATATCGACTATAAAAAGGCTGATGTAGCCCAAACTTTTAGCATGCTTAAATCTTTCGGCATGGAGAAGCAGGTTTTGGTTTATATCAATTACCCGCAGCAGTTTGTTGATTGGCGAAAGATAGCGCCTGCTATGCCGCTGATGGTAAGCAAGCCGGAAAATATTAAAGATGAACCAGCACTGAACACTTACGTTGATAAAGTTAAACCCGATATACTCGACGGTGGTTGGGATGAATATACGCCCCAGCTTGTTGCAGCTGCAAAATTACTCAACCTGGTTGTTTGGCCCGATATACAAGGGAAGAATGAGGCCGCAGATTGGAATTCGGCATTGGCCAAAGGATTTAACGGCTTGCAAACCGACCACCCTGCTGATCTGATAAAATTTCTGAAAGAAAAAGGTTTAAGGTAAAACTATCAATTATTGCTTACCGGTCGGCTGATGATCCGAATGCGCCCACTTTTGATCAAATTTTTTTCGGAAGAAGAAAAGGGCACGCGCCCACCGAAATCCTGAACCCAGTAACTATAAAATTGTGCTACACCAACCTCTTTAAATTCCTGCGTCATCAGGTTCTGACAATGTTCCGGACTTTTTATCCAGCCATCCATTACCTGAGCTATCGTCATGTTGCCTCTGGCAATATTTTCGCCTAACAGGTACCTTCTAAAGCCTTTGCTGCTGTATCCCGCTGCAACAGCACGATCCATTGGAGTTTTTCCAAATTTGCTGTTATGGGCAAAATAGTCATGGGTAAACATGTCACCTGCATGTTCAGCAGCAGCTTTAGCTAAATTATCGTTCCAAACCAGGGGAGGTGCAGGCGGCATATAAAACGTTCCGCAATGACAACCATCATGCCTTAATTTATTGATCCGCGCCAGGAATTCAACTTTCAATTGCTCTTTAGCTTTATCGTCGTTGGCTGTCGTAATACATGAAAGGAAGAGTGCCAGGGTAGCAATACTGCCAAATAATAGCTTCATATTGTTGGTTGTACCAAAAGGGTTAGGTTTTCGGTATTCAAAAATAACAAATCAAAGCAAAAAGGGAAATGGCTATCTCATTTAGCACCTTTTTTCCACCGGACAAGGCCAAAAAAAGCAATTATCGTTAGAAAGATGAAAAGGACAGATACGCAAATAAACCAGTAGTTTTTGAGGGTCTGAAACTTGGTTGTCCTTTGTTGCTTGCCAGGAATTCTTTTTTTTTGGCTGCTGCAATCAATTCATCTGTATGCAACCGGGCCAGTAAAATTTTATTATTCGCTTTTAAAAGGCTATCGTCAATATCATGGTGGCGTTTTAACGCAATAGCCGATTTTACCGGTTCGTTTAACTGTGCGAATAACCGTGCATAACTCAACTGAACCAGCGAGGCTTGTTGTGGCATATGTTTTTTGATCGATAATTCCCATGCTTCATGCAGATCGCGTAATGCAAGACTGTAATCGCTGATGTCGCTTTTAATGCTTGCCAGCTCGATCAGTGACGCAATAACATGGGGTATGTCATTCTTTTCTCTCGAGAGGGTATTGGATTGCAAAATAAACCATTTAGCCTGGGCGAATTTTTTCTGAGCATGATAGATAAATGCCAGGTCATCAAAACTGATACGAAGCCCGGTGCTGTCATTATATCTCGAAAAAAAGTGTAAGGCTTTCATGGTATTACTTAATGCAATTTCCCGGTATCGCGTACGCATTTTTCTGTCGCTTCCGGTATCAGCCTTCATGTATTGCATCGCAATTTGCGTGTAGATCTCACCTTTCAAAGAATCACCGCTAAACAACAGCTTTTTGTTAAGACTATCAATATCAGTTAACGTCAGACTTAGCCGTTGTTTAAGACTATCGGTCTTATCGTCGGCATAAACCCTTGTGCTAAGGGCGATTGCCAGTAAAAAAAGTATGCATTTATTGGTGAGAGACACAGCTATGTTCATAAACCTTGTAGCCGTATAATTACAAAAGCTATGCCTGCATATCAAAAATCACTTGTGCTTGACTCAAATCAGGGGAAAAGCACCTTTAGGGACTAAAGGGGGGGGCATTTTAAAATATAGCGATATCAAAAATTAATACTTTGAAAAAGTATGGTGCAGGTATTTTAGTACAAGTTTTTCCCCAAAAGTCTATTTTTCTATCAGTTGCACATACTGGTTAACAAAGTTTCTAAACCAGCGCCATCGGGCATTCAGCAGATTAAATAATGCAATGCCGGCTGTTGCGCACAAAATACCTGCCAATACGTCAAGAATATAATGGTGACTGGTATAAACTGCACCAAACCAGATGCCAAGGGTAACAATTCCGAAAATAATGGTAGCCCATTTCAACCTGTTCCTGACGGCATAGTAAAAAACGACTATAGGATAAGCAGAATGCAGCGATGGCATGGCAGCGAAAACATTAGAACCCTTGGTATAAATGCCTTTGAAAATAGGAGTATGGACCAATTTGTCAAATCTGGCAAGACCGGCAATACCTTCATGCATGTTGGGATGGAATACAAAGCCGTAATCCTGCACGTACCAGGGTGGTGCAGCGGGGAATGAATAATAAACGATAAATCCGAGGATATTAAGTGTAACGAATGAAATTAGAAAATACAGGCATTCGCGCCGATTTTTGATGAAAAGATAAATACCAAACCCGAAAGGTACTGGTATCCAGCAAAGATAAAAAATGCCCGAAAGGGTATCCAGCAAAGAATTGCTATGTAGTTTTAGATATTCGTTCGGCGTAAGCACTTCGCCATGAACACTGATGCCGAAGATATGCTTCTCTAAATTATATAAGTCGGCTATGTGTACCGTATTATAATTGTAATTTGGGAATGCCTTCATATAATCGAAGATGACCCAATAAACCAGAAATGTAAGGTAGGCAAACAGGAATTTACGGGTATTAGGTGACAAATAGAAAAGAATATTGGCCGTTAGCACCAAAACCACCTGATCGCCCTGGAAACCTACCACAAAATAGGATACCAGAAAATAAGCAATTGATAGAAAAGAAATAACAATTACCGATCGGGGGTTGACAGAAATGCCTGGCTTGACATTATTGCCCATTACTATTTTTTATTGAAATCTGATCGGAAAACCTTATCCCATAATGGAGAGCTTACTCCATAGCCTTTGTCAGGATCCTGGTAATGATGCAGCATATGGTGTTGTTTGATTTTTTTCCAGATATTTCCTTTAAAGTTAAAATGATGGATTGCATAATGGGTCATATCATAAAATAAGTAACCGATCATGAAGCCCGGAAAAAAAGCATATACTTCGCTAATTGGAAGAATCTCCCGGAATAAAAAGAAAAAACCTGCTGAGAGTGGAATACTAACCGAAGGCGGCATAACCAGGCGTTTTGCATCGCTCGGATAATCGTGATGTACACCGTGAAATATAAAATGCAGCCGTTGTGCCCATGGTTTATCGGGTGGGGCGTAATGGAATACAAAACGGTGCATAACATATTCGGTCAAAGTCCAGACAAATAAGCCCAATAACAAATATCCTATAAAATTCAGGAAAGGCAACTGGAGATTAAATAAGTACCAGTATGTACAAAACAGAATTACAGGTAAAAAAATAATAACAGGTACCAGATAATGCACCTTTGAAAGCAATTCAAAAAAGTTGCTTTTAAACATTCTCACAGAATCCTGTGAATTGGAAACATAATTCTTTTTCATTAAATCAGGGCTTAAAACGTTCAACCATTTCTCTGCCTGTACCAGGGTCAGTGCCTTTTATTTCCACATACAATATATTGGGTATCCAGAATGAACCTCCGTCAACCATCACAAAAATGCTTTTGAGAATTGCCTGTTTGTGTGAAATAAATGCAAATATATGATATTTCCCGTCAGTTCCTTTCAACAATGCAAGCGGAAATTTTTTGTAAGACACGAATCTAATGTCATAACCACCGTTGTTCAAAGGCTTAAAGTTTAACCCGTAAGCAAATTTGCGCTGAATAAAATTTAAGTCTTCCTTTTGTCCGCGCTCGGCATATTTGATCCAATAAACTCTAACCGGTTCGTCCGCGTCAGGTACACCTTTACTATCCAGGTTCAGATCATAAACTATCGTATTTGCGTTTGGTGTACGTTGTACATAAAACATACGCTCGGCAGTTGCAGGAGGCTTTGGATAATTAACAGGCGATTTTAAAGAATCGGGGTTGATACCGAACGCAAAGGCG
Source organism: uncultured Mucilaginibacter sp. (assembly GCA_903866915.1). Lineage (GTDB taxonomy): Bacteria > Bacteroidota > Bacteroidia > Sphingobacteriales > Sphingobacteriaceae > Mucilaginibacter. Next base: position 19,108 of record CAIPPO010000193.1, read on the forward strand.
TTGCCATATCCGGTGAAAATTAAGAAGCTTATTAGAGAAATTAAAAAAATTCGCATTTAGAAAAAACGGTATTTATTTATTTTTTTGTTCAAGTGCTTTTTTTGCGTCAAGCAAGCGCCTGAAAGCAGTTACATTAGTGAGTATGGCAAGCACGAAAATGGGAATTGTAAAAATTGACATCGTCTCGAATACATGGTATTTAATACCGGGCACGAAAAGCTTATAGTCGCCACCGATATAACCTGAGATGAAGCCGCATAGCAAAGCGAATACCCCGATCGTTACCACCCTTTCAGGGCGTTGCATCAGTCCTCCTTTTATTTCTACACCCAAGCCTTCTGCCCGGGCTCTCACATAACTTACCATCATAGATCCAATCAGCGCCACAAAGGCAAAAATTGAGCTAAGAAAATAGTGGTGGGCAACCAGGTAATAGCAAATACCCAAAAACATCACCAATTCGCTGTATCGATCCAATACTGAATCATACAATGCACCAAATGTCGATTTCATATTGCCCAGCCTGGCCACCTGCCCGTCGAGCATATCGAATAGCCCGGCGAAAAGAATCAAGCCCCCAGCCCAGCCAACATACGAAAGATCGCCACGGTTACCTTCTTCGGCTCCCACTATAAAAATTACGGCAACGCCCAAATTCAATACAAAACCAATGGTGGTTACGGCATTTGGTGTGAGACCAAGTTTGATCAATACCTTTACCAGCGGGTCTATAATTTTATAGATTCCCGTTTGCAGATTTGTTCTTATAGAAGTTTGATCAGACATTTTGCTTTCTTGTTTATTAAAAGGTAAATAATGCCCGAGCGCGGATACCCCATTTGGCTACATCCGGATCATTGAGGTAAGTAAAACGCCTGACCAAATCGACCCTGATGAACTTAAATATATTTTCAATACCTACGCTTCCTTCAATATACGGGGTTTTACCCATAAAGTAGGTAATGGGTTGTCCGTTGCCATTTATCGGTAATTGGTACAGCGTTGGGTTTGTTGAAGGGTTATTTTCTTCTCGTATGCCGCCCCATAACGACTTGAAAGCAACGGTCTCGCGCCATTTAAGTCTTTTAAACAAAGGTATTTTGTTAAATAAAAAGCCATTAAAATGGTAATCAATGTTGATGCTTTCAGAATGGTCGTTTGCAAACTCCAGGAAATTCATCAGGTTGTAAGAGTCGATATCATAAGCATAAGTCTGGTTTGCCCGAGGTATAGAAAGCAGTGGCCAGGGTACCTGACCAAATACTTGAATCCCTTCGGCGAGCAAATCTCCGTAGCCCAGTTGCGATAAATAAAAACGTTTGGCGAACATGAGGTGGACATTTTGGAAATTGTATTGGCCGCCCCACAAACTCTTTATTCCCTTATTATAATCGATGGTGAAAATCGGGTATTTGTTGGGTATATCAACCCGGTATATTTTGCCTTGATAAAACTGTTCATTGGGCGCGTAACGCAATTCGGCAGTAAATTCGCTGGTAGTTAAATTTGGAATAATACGGGGTACGCCATTTATCAGGTTACTAAAATATAAAGAGCCTGCCGGAGCTTGTGTCCAATTTATGAATCCCAAACCATACGAAAAGTGACTTTCGTATTCGTGAACATAATTAAGCTTAAAAAACTCGTTGTACAGGTATTTGTCGTTGTTGCCGCGTTTAAATGAAAGCAGGAAATTATCTTCCTGTACAAATTGTAAATTTAGACCGGGTATTTGCGCTTCTTTTTGATAGCTCACCCTCAGGTAGTTTTGTGGGAAGCGATAAATTGATTTATCGTTCAAAGAATAGGTGGCGCTCAGGAAATACTTCCAGCGCTCATCTTTGAAGCCGTATGATGCATAAGTTTCAAAATAATAGCGATTACTTAATTCAGGAGTTGTACGCCCGCCAAGCCTTAGTTTAAAACCTTCTACCGGGTTAAAGCTGTAAAATGCATTTGCAGGTCCCATCTCAAATGGCCCAAATGATTTGTAACCTGCAAGAAGCAGGGAAACAATCTCCATCGTCCTCCGGTAAGATGGTATTGTCTTTAGCGTATCAATGTTATGATACACTTTTGATTCGGCAGTTGTCAACGTATCCAGCCGATTTCTGTTCCAATATTCAGCCGAATGTGAAGCGGCATCGTTTAATTCAACTTTTGCCGGGCCATTGTAAACTGAATCCTGAACGGGTTTGTTAACCTGGTAGTCGCCATACGTTATAGACCGTATACCGAGCAGGCCCCCATTCCCGTTTTTATTAAAACTAAAGTCTACGATTGTACTGCTTTTACTCAAATGGTATCTTTTATCAGGGTTCTGCTCGAAATCCTGGTCCACATGCAAAGATTTAACAAAGTTGAGGTTTATGTTTTTGTTTACCGTGAGCGATGCTTTTTGAACCGCGTAGTTGCCATCGAGTGTAATGTATATTTTGCCTTCAAACAACATATCAGTTGTGTTTCGGGGTGTGAAGCTTAATTCAACAACTTTATTATGGTCTACAACTACCGTGTCTGTTATGAAAAATTTATAGAAAGTTGGCGCTGAATTACAAATCGGGCTAAGAAACATGTTGGTCAACAAGAAAATATTATTCTCATAAATATCCACCTTATAATACATGTGTTTGAAGTATTGCCCCAGTCCGTCGTTATCGAAATAATCACCATAATTGACGCTTTTGTGCCCAAGTACTATTGTTTTGTCTTTCTCAGGCGATTTCCGGTAATAATTTTGGCTTAAATTTTCATCAAGATAAATAGGCAACAATATTTTACCAGGTATGGTCGTACTATCGCGATTGTCGAACAGGAACTTATACTTTCTAAAGAATTTTTTATCAGATATAGTAGGAGAGACATTCAACAACGAGAACATCATTTTATCATACTCTTTGTATTGAACATTGTCATATTGATCGGGTTTGTTTTGCTCTTTATGCGCAATTACCTGTCTGATCAATTCTACTGCGGGGTTATCTTTGTTTCTATATTTAATATTTTTTTTACCCCTGATAACAATTTCACCTAATTGCTGTGAAATAGCTTCCAATCTGATGTTTACAATTTGATTTGTGCCAGGCTTAATGTTAATTATTTTTGTTTTATACCCTACGTAACTTATCAGGATCTGGCTAATAGCTCTGCTTGTTTGAAAGAAAAACTTGCCGTCGGCCTGTGACGTTGTTAAAACTGTTGAGTCTGATGTTTTTATACTGACATAGGGAATTGTTTGACGAGACTTCAAATCAGTTACCGTTCCGGTAACGCTCGTCGTTTGAGCTATTGAAGCTAGGGGGAATAGAAAAAGTAAAGCTAAGATTAAACACCTAAAGCAAAATTTATCATGGAACATGTCCTTATGGTCGTTATTCAAATTCAAAACTTAATATTTTGGATATTGCTATTAGCCTGCATTAGCATTGTTGATATAATTGCAGGCAAATTCCAACATTACTTCATCAAAGCGTCCACACATTGCCATCAAATTGTTACTATTTGATTTTCCAATGCGCAAGTTTGCCATTGATTCAGCTATCTTTTTTATTGAGGTCAAAGTTGAAAAATTTCAATAAGAATAATGTAGTCGAAAAGTAAATATTAATCAATCGATTGATTTTATTTTAAAATATCTTCAACCAAAGAATTGCCTGTAGCATCACATTACTGTAAATGCCCGCAAGCACATCATCCATCATTATTCCCCATCCCCCCGGAAGGCCTTCTACTTTACGGATAAAAAGCGGCTTTACGATATCGAAAAAACGGAAAAGTACTAATCCCGCAACCACGTAATAAATTTTTGCCGGCATAAAAAGCAGCGAAATACACATGCCAGCCGACTCATCAATTACTACACGGCTCGGGTCTTTACCCCAAATAGAAGTAACTTCATTGGATGACCATACTCCTAAAAAAGTAATGGCGAGTGTGAAGGTCACTGGCAGTAAAGTGTTAGCGCTGTCCTTAAATGCAAAATACCAACAAAAACAAGTTGCAATTGCCGCAAGTGTACCGCCACCTTTGCCTACGAAGCCAATACCGAAGCAGGTGGATATGATTTTGTGAAATTGCATCATAATGCCTCAACCAGGTCCTGGTAATAGTCAAGGCCTAAGTGTGTAATCAGATCCTCACCCATAAGGTGGCGTAAGGTATTTTGCAATTTCATTAGTTGTTTGAATATATCATTTTCGGGCCTTAATCCGGGCAATGTTTGTGGTGATTTAAGATAAAATGAAAGCCATTCCTGTATACCGCTCATCTCCGAACGTTTTGCCAGGTCGATAAATAAAGCGAGATCGAGGGCTATTGGGGCCGCAAGTATCGAATCGCGGCACAGGAAATTAATCTTGATTTGCATCGGATATCCAAGCCAACCAAAAATGTCGATATTATCCCAACTTTCTTTATTGTCGCCATGTGGCGGATAGTAGTTGATCCGGATCTTATGAAAGATTTCTCCGTACAGGTCGGGGTTATCTTCCGGCCTTAGAATATCTTCTAATACACCTAATTTTGAAATCTCTTTTGTTTTGAAATTATCAGGATCGTCAAGTACAAGCCCATCCCGGTTACCCAATATATTGGTCGAAAACCAGCCTTTGATGCCCAATGCGCGGGCTGCCAGCCCTGGTGCCAGGATCGTTTTCATCAAGGTTTGACCAGTTTTAAAGTCTTTCCCGGCAATTGGCGTGTCTGTTAGTTTTGACAATTCAACTAACGCTGGTATATCAACTGTGAGATTCGGCGCGCCATTGGCGAAAGGAAACCCCAGTTTAAGTGCGGCATAAGCATAAATCATACTTGGCGAAATGCGTTTATCATCGGCATCTAACGCAGCTTCAAATGCAGCCAGGCTTTGATGAATTTCAGATGCCTCATAATAGATCTCGGTCGAGCCACACCATACCAATACGATCCGGTCACAATCGTTTTGAGCTTGAAAGTTTAATATATCCTCTGTAACCTGGTCGGCTAGTTCTCGGCGGGTGCCGGTCTTTACATGCGTACCGTCGAGGTTTTTTGCGTAATTTTTGTCAAAAGCAGCCTTCATCGGGACAATTTTTTCTAATCCCTCTTTTACTGAAAATAGCAAGCCGGGCTCCAGTACTTTGGCACTTGAAGCAGCTTCATAAACATTGTCGGCATAAACATCCCATCCACCAAATACCAGGTCGTTTAAATCGGCCAGCGGTACAAAATCTTTAATTTTGGGATACCTGTTTTCCGTTCTTTTTCCTAAACGGATGCTACCCATCTGGGTTAATGAACCAAATGGTTTTGATATGCCTTTTTTTACCGCTTCAACACCTGCAATCAGTGTTGTTGCTACTGCACCTAATCCCGGAATCAGGATGCCCAATTTGCCTGCTGCCGGTTTGATATTGCTTTTCATATTTAATATTTGTTGGAAGTTAAGTGAATGTTTTTTTTATGAACGTTCAAATTAAAAAAATGATTTAACAGATTTTGAAATCGGGTAGTTTTATTTTTGAAATTGGCATCAATAATTTGACGATAGCTTAGGATACGCTATGAAAAGGTAGGTTAAAGAATTGACAAAAAAACTTATTTTATCCTGATCAGATCTGTTTTTCGTAAATCCGATAGGTTTTATAGGGATCGCCATTTATCGCTTTAATGGCTTCATTGATCATAGTATTATTTTCAAGTGTCCAGCCTGCTTCAGCATGGGTAAATTTCTTTCGCTTATACTCTTTGATGATGGTACCATAAAGTACGGCTTCAATCCCCATTTTGCGGTAGCCATCAACAACACCAAGCGCATAAATGCGAATACTCCTGATCTTGCTTTTATTCAATAATAATTTAAAAATGCCGGTAGGTAATAGCCTGCCTTTTTTTATTTTTTTGAATACCTCGTTGTAATTGGGCAATGCTAAACCAAATCCCACCAATTTGCCGTCTTGTTCTGCTACCAGTGCAAAATCAGGATCTAAAATCATTTTAAGGTCTTTTGCAAGGTAACTGAACTCGTCATCGGTCAATGGTACAAAGCCGGTGTTGTGATCCCAGGCAGAATTATATACTTCTCTTAAGGCAGCTGCTTCCTGTTTAAAGTTTTTGAGGTTCACTTTACGGATAACAATATTATTTCGTTTTAACCGCGCCTGCAAAGCATCCAGTAACCTAACCGAGCGGTCGTCATAACTATCACCATCCCAATGCCATGCAATCAGATCAATTTGTTTTGTAAATCCCGCCATTGCAACCAAATCCGCATAATAGGGCGCGTTATAGGTCATCATGAGCATTGGTGGACTATCAAAACCTTTGACAAGCAGTCCGGCTGCTTCGTTGGTGGAAAAATTTACAGGTCCGATAAATTTACCCGCAATACCCTGATTTTTTAGCCAAAGCGCCGCAGCGTCAAAAAGTAATTGGGCAACTTCAGCGTCATTTATACAGTCGAAAAATCCCCAAAACCCATCATTTGCCTTATTAAACTGGTTATGCGCCGTATTGAGTATAGCTGCAATTCGTCCGACAACTTTATCACCATCAAAAGCCAAAAATGTCTGTAATGACGAGTGTTGATGAAAGGGATGGGTAGTCAGCAAATCCCGTTGCGCAATAAACAATTCAGGTACGTAATTAGGGTCGTCCTTATATAAATCGTGCGGGAAATCAATAAACTTAGCAAGTTCCTTTTTATTGCTAACAGGAATTACTTTTTTCATTATAGGGGAGTAGTTCTAAAATGATAGTTTAGATATCTTCTCTGACGTAACTTACACCAACAGATTTAAATGCTTTAGCTATTTTATCAATTGCCTCATCGATCTGATCGAAGGTATGTGTAGCCATTAGCGAGAATCGCAATAATGATGAATCTGACGGAACTGCCGGAGATACAACCGGGTTAACAAATACTCCGGAATCCTGTAGAATTTTGGTTACGAAGAACGTTTTATCGTTGTCGCGTACGTAAATCGGCAGGATAGGACTCTCAGTTGGCCCCAGATCAAATCCTTCTTCTAAAAGCAATTTTTTAGCGTAATTGGTATTGTCCCAAAGTTTGGTAATTCGTTCAGGCTCTGCGATAATGAGCTCAAGCGCTGCAATTACGCTTGCTACGGCACCTGGAGTCATGCTGGCACTGAACATGAGTGATCTTGCTCTGTGTTTAAGGTAGTCAATGGTGGCATAATCAGCAGCAATGAAGCCGCCAAGGGAAGCTAATGATTTACTGAAAGTTCCTCCAATAAGGTCCACTTCATCCGTCAAGCCGAAATGGGAGGCCGTGCCTGCACCCTTATAACCGAGTACACCTAAGCTATGTGCATCGTCAATCATGATATTAGCACCAAATTCTTCCGCCAATTGCACAATTTCCGGCAATTTCACGATATCGCCTTCCATACTGAATACGCCATCTACTACGATCAGCTTTACACCTTCGTCAGGTAGGATCGATAATTTACGACGCAAATCCTCCATATCATTGTGGGCGTATTTTACCACTCTGGAGAATGATAAACGGCTGCCATCAATAATTGAAGCGTGGTCGTATTCATCCAGTATCAAATAATCATTTCTGCTGGCAGCAATACTTGATAAAACACCCAGATTTACCTGAAAACCGGTACTGAACAATACGGCTGCATCTTTGCCCACATATTCGGCAAGTTTTTCTTCTAACTCGATGTGAATATCAAGCGTTCCATTCAAAAACCTGGAACCGGCACATCCTGTACCATACTTATCGATAGCTTTTTTCGAAGCTTCAATGATCTTTGGGTGGTTGGTTAAACCTAAATAAGAATTCGACCCAAACATCAACACGCGTTTGCCATCAATAATTACCTCTGTGTCTTGTCCGGATTCAATGGGTCTGAAGAATGGATATACGCCTTTCTCCCTTGCCATATCTGCGTCTTTGAACAACGCAATCCTTTCATGTAGTTTTTTACCCATGTATATTAACCCTGCTTTAAATTTTTGTAAACAAGTTTATAACTTTAAAGTTAGCTAGTTGATAATGATTACATTCCACTTTTCGGGGAATATAAATTCTCATTAGGCAAATTAATTAAATTTTTTGTTTAAATCAGCCTACAATTTTTCATTTTTTTATAAAATCTATTTGGAAAGTCCTTATAGTGTTTGATTTTGTGGCGGTTAACTCAATTTTCGGTTGATAAATTTATTTTAATAAAAACCGCATAGTTAGCGCTTCGCTACCTTTTTTTCAGGCATCCTGTATTTTTCACGCATTTTCAACCACTTTCAATCCAAACCGCGCTTGAATTTGGATCGGCTTTTGAAATTTCCTAAAAGAAAATAAAAAAAGCTCCCGAAATATTGCAGAAGCTTTCGTTTAAAAGGCGAACAGAGTTATTTCAATTTTCCCAGTGCCTCTTTGATACGCTTGATCGCTTCTACTAAAACATCTTCGGCAGCAGCATAGGAAAGCCTGATCGATTTGGTATCACCGAAGGAATCACCGCCAACTGTAGCAACATGACCTTCCTCTAACAGGTATAGGCTCAATTCATCAGCGTCTTTTACAGTGCGTCCATTATAACTCTTTCCAAAAAATGAAGTAACATCAGGGAAGAAGTAAAAAGCGCCATCCGGCAGATTAACTTTTACTCCATCAATGTCTTTCAGTAATCCGTAAACCAGGTCGCGGCGTTTTCTGAATTGTTCGCGCATGGCATGTACACTCTCCAGGCCACCTTCAAGGGCTGCAACACCTGCTTTTTGGGTAATCGAACAAGTTCCTGATGTTACCTGGCCCTGCATTTTATCACAGGCCGACGCAATCTCTTTATTCGATGCCGTATAACCGATCCGCCACCCGGTCATTGCAAAAGCCTTTGAAAATCCGTTAATAATAATTACCCTGTCTTTAATATTTTCAAACTGTGCTATCGACTCGTGTTTATCTACGAAATTGATGTGCTCATAGATCTCATCCGAAAGAATAAATAGCTGTGGATGACGTTCAAACACTTTAGCCAGGCCCTCTAACTCTGCCCTGGTATACACGCTTCCTGTAGGATTGCAAGGCGACGAAAACATAAAAAGCTTCGACTTTGGCGTTATTGCCGCTTCCAATTGTTCAGGTGTAATTTTAAAATCCTGTTCTACAGAGGCATTGATGAATACGCTTTTGCCTTCGGCCAGTTTTACAACCTCTGAATAAGAAACCCAGTACGGGGTAGGAATGATTACCTCATCACCCGGATTAACCAAACAGAGCACTGCATTTGCAATGGCCTGTTTTGCTCCGGTTGAAACAACGATCTGGCTTGCATCATAGTCGAGCCCATTCTCGTTCTTTAGTTTCACCGTGATTGCTTTTCTAAGATCGGGGTAACCGGCAACAGGGGTGTAATAGGTAAAGTTTTTATCCATTGCTGTTTTGGCAGCATCCTTAATATATTCCGGTGTATGGAAATCGGGTTCGCCAAAGCTAAGGCTGATTACGTCAACGCCCTTGGCGGCCAGTTCACGGCCTAATTTAGCCATTTTAATGGTTGCCGATTCAGCAAGGTTGTTGATTCTGGTACTCAATGCATTCATCTAACAGGTTTTTTTATTTCGCGTGCAAAGATAGAAAATAAGCAGGAAGCTGAAAGCAAAAAGGTAGCTAAACTTAACCCAATTCGTCCGGCTGCTCAAATATTGGTATCAATTTTACTGCAAAAAGCTTTCATTTTTAGTATTTGGGCTTTGTGCTTTCTCTGTACCTTTGGCAGCAAATTAAACAAGGTTTGCAACAGCAAAAAAAAATCATCCTACTGGCTTTAATTACCGGCATCGTTCTGATGGTGGCAAAATTTGGCGCCTATTTAATTACTTCGTCTAATTTTGTTTTAACTGACGCTGCCGAAAGTATCGTTAATGTACTGGCCAGTTCGTTTGCTTTTTACAGTATTTACCTCGCATCGCAGCCCCGGGATAAGAACCACCCGTACGGGCATGGTAAAGTTGAATTTTTCTCTGTTTTTGTCGAAGGGACCCTTATTTGCATTGCGGGTATTGGTATTCTGATCAAGTCGACTTACAATATTTTTTTTCCCCACCAGATCCATGACTTGCTGGAGGGCGTTTATATTATAGGTTTTACCGGTATTGTTAACGGCGGGCTTGGATACTACATGATCAAAAAGGGAAAAATACTTAAATCAATTACGATAGAGGCCGACGGCCGGCACCTGATCACGGATATGGTGACCTCTGCCGGGCTGGTTGCAGGCTTGCTCCTTATCTATTTTACTAAGGTCGACCTGCTCGATAGTATGCTGTCTATTTTAGTTGGATTTTACATTGTATTCGTCGGTTACAAATTATTGCGGAAATCGGTATCGGGCCTAATGGACGAAACCGATTTTGAGCTGGTTCATGATATTCTGGCAATTTTAAACGATAAGCGAAGAGTTGATTGGATTGATTTTCATAATTTCAGAGCGCAAAAATATGGCAACGAATTGCATATCGACTGCCATATGACGCTGCCGAATTATTTCGATCTAAATAAAGTACACGAGGAAGTCTCCTTAGTTGATCAGCTGATCAGCAAAGCTGCCAGTGTTAAGACAGAGTTTTTTATACACGCCGACCCCTGTGTGCCGCACTGTTGTCATTATTGTAACGTACAAAACTGCCCGATAAGGTCAGAAGAAAAAACGATGGATATTACCTGGACGATGGAAAATATTACCCGTAACAAAAAGCATTTTGAGCAATGAATTATCCATTTAACGTGCGCGTTTATGGCTTATTGATTAACGATCAAAACCAGCTATTGATTAGCGATGAACAAGAGTATGGCATGCGTTTTAGTAAATTTCCGGGCGGAGGACTTGAATTTGGAGAGGGATTGATCGATGGCCTGAAAAGGGAGTTTGTTGAAGAGTGTAATGCGGAAGTCGAAGTATTGGAACATTTTTATACGACTGATTTTTTTGTAAAATCGGCATTTAATGATTCACAGGTCATCAACGTTTACTATACGGTAAAAAATGTTTCCCCGTTGAATTTAACTTTCAAAACCGTTCCATTCGACTTTGATGGAGATGGTGACCTGTTACAATCCTTTCGCTGGATCAGTTTGAAAGAACTGGATGAGGAAGATGTTAGTTTTCCAACAGATAAACATGTAGTGAAATTATTGAGAGCAGTTTTATGAATCTTTCCGAAAGGGACCTCAAAGTAGTATGGCATCCCTACACGCAGATGCTGAATGCCTTACCACCTATACCTATTGTTCGTGGTAATGGCGCTTGTTTGTTTGACGAGGATGATAAATGTTATATCGATGCGATATCCTCCTGGTGGGTAAATATTCATGGGCATGCCCATCCTTATATTGCCCAAAAAGTTGCTGAGCAGCTCCAAAAGCTGGAGCACGTGATCTTTGCCGGATTTACCCACGAACCTGCCGTCGACCTGGCCGAACGCCTGCTTAAGATACTGCCCGCTAACCAGACAAAAGTTTTTTATTCTGATAATGGCTCGACGGCTGTTGAAGTAGCTATCAAAATGTGCCTTCAATTTTGGCACAACCGGGGACAACAACGCACAAAAATACTGGCCTTTAAAAATGCTTACCACGGAGACACTTTCGGTGCGATGGCAGTTAGCGGCAGAAGTGCTTTTACGGCAGCCTATGATAGCTTACTATTCGACGTCGATTTTATCGACTTGCCAGATAGCGCAAATATTGAAGCGCTCAAATCTCAAATCTCAAATCTAAAATCTCAATTAGCCTGTTTCATTTTCGAACCACTGGTGCAGGGTGCATCCGGGATGATTATGTATGAGGCTAAATACCTGGATCAGTTGATGGCTCATTGCCGGCAGGAACAAGTTTTGCTAATAGCAGATGAGGTGTTTACCGGGTTTGGCCGTACAGGAAAAGCATTTGCCTGCGACCATGTATCGGTACAGCCCGATGTAATGTGCTTTTCGAAGGGCCTTACCGGTGGTACAATGGCAATGGGACTAACAACCTGTGCGCAGTTCATATATGATGCCTTTTTGTCGGAAGACCGGTTAAAAACGCTTTTTCACGGACATTCCTACACCGCTAATCCGGTTGCGTGTTCTGCAGCGCAGGCCAGCCTTGATCTTTTCTTAGCAGATTCTACTATGGAGAATATCCGGCGGATCGAAAACCGGCATCGGCAATTTGCAATGAAGATTCAAAACCATCCCCGCATACGAAGTACCCGCCAAACCGGGACGATAATCGCGATGGAATGGGAGACCAGAACGGATACATCCTATTTCAGTTCGCTGCGGGACAGGCTTTACTTGTATTTCCTCGATGCCGGAATCATTTTGCGGCCCCTGGGCAACATTGTTTATATATTACCTCCCTATTGCATTACTGATGAACAGCTGGATTATATTTACAGCAAAATTGAAAATGCACTCGAAACGATATGAAGACAAAACTGCGGGAACTATTGCCTTTGATCATAAATGATAACAAATTACATGCGCGGTGGCTTAATACGCTGTCGCTGATGGAAAATACCGGCGCCAGGAAAATTTCGGCCAGCGAAGACCCCGAAAATGTGACCTACATCGTGTTGAAACATGCCGCCGAAGAGCACCGGCATGCTTTTTACCTAAAAAAGCAGATCGAAAAGGTTGACCTTTCGGCATGCCCAACCTATGCTCCGGGCTATTTGCTTGCACCAATCAGTAGCCGGCATTACCTGCATCAACTGGATATTGATGTAAGCCGCTACCTGAAAAAGCAATTAAATTTAGCTGGCTCCGAACTACGGTTCGCTGCTTATTTGCTGGTAACTTACGCTATTGAAGTGCGGGCCGATGAATTGTATCCGGTTTACCAGGATGCATTGGATATCGCTGGCAGTAAGGTTAATGTTAAGTCTATCATCCTGGAGGAAGAAGGTCATCTGGAAGAGATGATCAGGCAGTTGGAAAACTTTTCACCTGATTGGAAAGAACATGCTGATGCAGCCGTTGCGATAGAAAGTGATTTATTTGCACGATGGGTCAGCCAGCTTGGACAAGAGACCTTAATTTCGGTATTAGCATAAAATAAGAAAGGCCCCTGATCAGGAGCCTTTCTTATTTTAGTTCGGTTGTATTATTGACCTCCTCTTGACATTGCTTCAAGATCGTCTTTTGATATTTTATCGAAATCAGCGGGCACACTAAAAGTACCGGCAGGTGCTTTGGCATCAGTGATGCTGGTAATTGTTACCACAGTAGACTGTCCTTGTTGAAACGCTGTATATTGAATCGGAACACCACCTGTTGCCGCATAATATCTCGGGATAGAAGTAGTCGGAATAGTTACGTCATTGGTGATCCAAACGTCGTAGGTTTTTTGAGTCTTCGTATCGGTAGCGATAACTTTTTTACAATTGAAACCTGAGATTTGCTTAGTTTCGGTTGTTGGAGCGAAAGTTAGTGTAGGAAAACCAGCAGTTACCTGGTCGATTTCGTCAGGCGTGTAAACAGCGGCTTTCTTTACGTTAAAAGCTGATACATCAACTAAAATCACAAATGATTTATAATTAGCATCCGACAACAGTCTGATTTTAGCCGGACCAGCTTCAAAGGTTTGTGCATTTGAATCGGGCCTAAAGTACTGGGTTAGGGTAACAGTCTGACCGCGCATATCAGTTTGAACAGTTATTGTTCCCTGGGTAAAGTTTTTTTGTGCGTTTGCACTAAGGAAGGTCGATGTTAAAGCAACAGCTAATGCAGCGCTAAAAAGTTTGATTTTCATTTTTTTTTGATATTTATTACAAGTTAGAAATTTTATTGTTTAGGGTGCAAATATTTCATGGCCTTTATTTTCTTGATTAGATAGCAATAGGAGCGATTTATTACCTGTTGATAATACATATTTCCTATGAGCTTGTTTGTTTTGGTAGTGAAATTTTGCCAAACCAGCGTAAATCCAATTATTACATACTATTAGTTTCTGGTAGTCGAAATCCCTTTCGATTTTACCAAGCTCATTTAATCTGCCCGCCGATAAAAGTAGGTAATCAACCGGAATTTTATTGCGAATGTTTGCCAGGAACAGCGTTTTGTTATAAATCATAAGTGTTTTATGATCGAAATTAATAAGGTTCTTCTTTTTAATGATAAACGATTGAGAAATATCGGAGTCGGGCGCTATTAGCTTAAATTGCACTACCTGGCAGCTGTCCAGGTAGGGCTGCACCGCGTATTTGAACGATCTGTCAGAGTCACAAAGGTCGGTTAGGATGATTGCTTGATTGCCTGATCTGAATGCAATAGTTTGATGTTTCCTGATATAAAACAGGGTTATCTCTTTTGATCGGAGATTGCTATACTTATTTAGACTGACGCTGATGGAGAACAACAAAAACGCAGCCATTGAAAGTTTCAACGGCCATTTTTCTTTACTAAAAAAGCCATAAAAAGCGGCGAACATAAACAGAAATAATAAGAATATGTCGATTGCTCTTAGCCAGATATTGTTGATACTGGCCAAAGGCGCATGCTCAATAAAATGCAAAACACAGTCCATGTCTATAACTGTTTTTTCTAAAACACAGCCGAGTATTTTGCCAATAATGGGCAGCCAACCAAAAAGAAAATAAGCTATGCCGCAATACATTATCAGGGCGGCCGGGATAATGACCAGCAAGTTGCTTATTAAAAAGTAAACCGGGAACTGGTGAAAATACCAGGCAGTTAACGGAAATGTAACGACCTGTGCCGTTAAACTTACCGAGCACAGAAGCCATAGTTTACTTAACCACTTGTTTTTGAATTTGAACCATTTATAAACGTACGGCTGTAAAGTGATCAGGCTGCCTACCGCAAGGTATGATAGCTGAAAGCCGACATCGTTAAGGTATAACGGGTTATAGGTTAGCAGCAAAAAGGCTGAAAGTGCCAGGATATTAAGTGTGCTGATTGTTTTACTAAATGTCTTTCCCGCGACGATAAACGAGATCATTAAAGCTGCGCGACACACGGTAGGGGAAAAGCCGGTTAGCAGGGCATAGTATAAGATAAAGAATATGATCATACCTGCTTTCAGGAACCGTCCGTATGAAACCCTGTTCAAAAAACTAAATACGAATTCGAGAAGTATAAATATAATACCCACCTGTGCGCCGGAAACCGAAAGCACATGCACGGTGCCGGTTTTTGAGTAGGCCTGGTAGGTATCCTCATCCAGGCTGGCTTTATACCCCAGTAAGATAGTAGACGCAACCCCCATCGCTTCGGGACTGTGTATGTTTTCTTTTAGTTTTTCAACTAGTTTTTGCCTTAAGCTAAGCGAATAGCTGATCAGCGGATTGCCTGCATTTTTTGCTATCCTCAGGTATTGTCTGGCATAAAGCATCTGGCGGTAATGGATATTTTGATTGGCCAGGTAATTTTTATAATTGAATTCTGCCGGATTGGCCGGCGGATCGACTAATGTACAGGCAGTCGGTATTAATAACCTGTCGCCGTAAAACAAAGTGCTGTCAGTTGTGGATTTTAGAGTGAGCAACAGATTGCCACTGGCATTGCTTGCCCTATTACCTTTAATGGTTTGTTGAACGGTTGCGGTAAAGCGCAGCATACCATTACTTATTTTTGGCTCGCTGTTGATCCTGACAAGAAAATGATCTGAGTTTTTTTTGGAGAAATGATCGTTTAAATTCATCTCATTGGCATTGCAAGCCATTACCCAGCCACTGAAAAACAGGAACAGATGAATCAGTGCGCCACCGAGCCAGCGAGATTTGTATAGGCTAAGTTTTTTGTATAATAAATTCAGTAGAATTAGCGCCGAAGACAAGGCCCCTACGAAAATTGGGAGCAATAATGTTCCAAAAGCAGTATTAAACGAAATACCAAACCAAATGCCTGAAAGGAAAGGGATAAGGAATACAACAAAAGGTATTTCGCTTTTTCGAGCGGGCATCATACCCGTTAAAGATATGATCTTAATAAGCCCAAGCTAAATTTTTAGGTTGAGCTGCAAAACTATTGAGTGAATCGCATCAATAATGGTTTGAACGCACAAACAAATGAGCAATTCATTCACTAATGATACTAAAGCTGTTCGCGAACTTCCAGCAGGAACCTTTTGATGTTTTCGAGCGCATCAACTACACGTTGATTCTCTCTGACTTCGTTCATGTTCTTTTTCAGGTGGTCTTTGGCGCCATTTAAGGTGTATCCTTTTTCTTTGATCAAATGGAAAATGATACGCAAGTGTTCAATATCCTCGGGCGTAAAATAGCGGTTGCCTTTTTTGTTCTTTTTAGGTTGAAGAACGTCGAATTCTTTTTCATAAAACCTGATCAGCGATTGGTTCACGTCAAAAATCGCGGCCACTTCACCCATGGTATAATACATCTTGCTGATCTCGTGTTCTTTATACGGCATAGCTCAAAAGTAATTATCGTTTAGGACTTTATACGACGAGCGTTTCCTAAAGTTTTGCAAATTACAAAATTGTTGAAAACTTAACCGGCCTCGTTTTGGTATTTGCTTTTACGATTAGCTTAACAAAGGTTTTTATGCTTTCCTTCTTATAGTTACCTTTGCACGCTATGATAACCGCTTCCGAAACACGTAAGGCATTTCTTGATTTTTTCGCATCCAAAGGGCATACCATCGTGCCATCTGCGCCAATTGTTGTAAAAAACGACCCAACCCTGATGTTTACCAATGCAGGGATGAACCAGTTTAAAGATATTTTCCTGGGCGAGGCAGCTGCCAAATACCCCCGGGTAGTAGATACACAGCGTTGTTTACGCGTTTCGGGTAAACATAACGACCTGGAAGAAGTAGGTATTGATACCTACCATCATACCATGTTCGAGATGCTCGGTAACTGGAGCTTTGGCGATTATTTTAAAAAAGAAGCCATAGCCTGGAGCTGGGAATTGCTGACTGGGGTTTATAAAATTGATAAGGACCGCCTTTATGTAACCATTTTTGAAGGCGACGAAAAAGAAGGATTGCCTAAGGACCAGGAAGCATATGACTATTGGAAACAATTTGTGTCAGAAGATCATATTCTTTTAGGCAACAAAAAAGACAATTTCTGGGAGATGGGCGAGACCGGGCCCTGTGGTCCTTGCTCCGAGATCCATTATGACAACCGGACGGAAGCTGAAAGGTTACAGGTTAAAGGCGAAATTCTGGTTAATGCCGATCATGATCAGGTGATAGAGATATGGAACAACGTGTTCATGCAGTTCAACCGCTTGAAAGATGGCTCATTGCAGCCGCTACCAGCTAAACACGTGGATACCGGTATGGGCTTTGAGCGTTTGGTGCGGGTGCTGCAGGGCAAAAGTTCGAATTATGATACGGATGTATTCCAGCCGCTGATTCAATTTATTTCCGAAAAGTCGGGTGTTACCTATGGTGCAAAAGTCCTATCGCCTGGAGAGGATTCAGTTGAGGCTAAGACAGACGTAGCGATGCGCGTATTGGCAGACCATATCCGTGCGGTAAGCTTTACAATTGCAGACGGACAACTACCATCCAATAATAAAGCAGGATATGTAATACGCCGTATTTTACGTCGCGCTGTAAGGTACCAATACCAGTATTTAGGCTTTAAAGAACCTTTCTTGAATACCCTGGTGCCACTTTTGGCAGCGCAATTCAAAGGTGTATTTGACCAGTTGTGGGATCAGAGAGATTTTGTGCAGAAGGTGGTTCGAGAAGAGGAAATATCGTTCTTGCGTACACTTGAGAAGGGGATAGGTCTTTTTG
>CAIPPO010000194.1 GCA_903866915.1 uncultured Mucilaginibacter sp.
CGGGGCAAAGTATCGTATTAAAGGAAATCGATCGGCCAACGCCTTTTGCATTTCCTATTATGGTGGATAGCCTGGGTCGCGAACGCCTTACTACCGAAACCATGGAAGAACGTATCACCCGGCTTACCCGTTTTGACGACAGCAGTCCTGAAAGAGAACCGCGCATTAAAGAGCCCGATAAGAAGTTTAAAGGGAAAAAACGGACTTCAAACCGCTTTTAACTTTTTTCGTAAAAAGAAAAAATATTATACGCTAACGGCCTAGTAATTAGCTTGAAAGAAAATTTATTTAAAGAAAGAAGAGGATACGCTGTAATTTTAACAAACAAATGAATACACCGCAATTTTATGCAATGCTTCACCTCCAGGGTCGGTGCTTAGACTGATATGTTAATCAAATAATTTCTTCCCTCGTATAATTACCGTAGCGATAATTAATACAATTGGTAAAACTGTTATGATTACTCCGACTAATGTTAAATTATTCATGGCGGGGCCGTTATTTAGTAATAGAAATAGCGTTAGTATAGTGCAAAAATCGTGCCCTTGCGGGCAGTATTGGTTTTTATTATTGTGTGACTGTTTTTTCGCTTAAAGGTTTAAAACAGGTTTATTTTTTTATGACTATTATATTCCACAAAGTTGTAAAAAAATAACTTTAGTGGGAAATTAATTACCCGTTATTTTTCAGCAACTTATGAATAGTTGGTTAAACATAAATTTTGAAAGACCAACCAGCTGCCAAAAATATAAAAACAGATAAATTAATTGTTTTATTATTTTTAAATTAACCTATAAGGGATTATCAAAAACCTCGTCTAAAACAATAAATGAAATTACATAACACAATGAGAATCACAAGTCAAAAGTTATTAACAATATGCGCAATATTGTTGGGGATAACATTTTCGGCCTGCAGCCAGACACAAACAAACGGAGGCGTAAAGCCTGGCAGTTCTGAGGACACTAAAACCTATCCCGAAGCAAAGCCAAATGCTTATTGGAAGAAAGTTTTGTCGCCGGATGCCTATTACATCCTGGTAGAAAAGGGTACCGAGCCGCCATTCCATAACCCGTATTGGAATAACCACGAGAAAGGCATTTATGTAAGCGCAGCAACTGGTAAGCCATTATTTAGCTCGGATGCCAAATATGACTCTGGTACCGGCTGGCCAAGTTTTTTTAAACCGATAGATCCAAAAGCGATCATGATTGTCAGAGACAATTCAGATGGTATGGTTCGGGACGAAGTTGTTGAGCGAAGCACCGGTTTGCATCTGGGTCATGTATTTGAAGACGGGCCAGCACCTACAGGCTTACGCTATTGTTTGGATTCCTGGGCGTTGAAGTTCGTTAAAGGGCAATAATATGTTAGGCTGAATCGAGTCACGGATAGATGCTGGCTTATACCAGCATCTATCTAAATAGGAACATTTGATGATAGCGTAAAGAAAAATTAAAATAAGGCTTTGCATTTGCAATATTAATCGTAATATTGCAATATAATTATGGGCCTAACCAAAACGGAAATATTTACGGAGGAGCAAAACAATCTGGCTATTATTCTAAAAGCACTGGCTCATCCGGCACGTATTGCTATTTTGCAACAGATCATCAATACCAAAGCCTGTATTTGTGGTGATTTGGCTGATGAACTGGGCCTGGCTCAGCCAACTATTTCGCAGCATTTAAAGGAGTTGAAAAATGCAGGATTAATTCAGGGTACTATTGAGGGGGTGAGTGTTTGTTATTGTATAAACCCGGATGTTTGGCATGAGTTAAAGGTCCAATTAGCTTTATTTGTCGATTCATTTAAGCCTGCCTGCTGATAAAAAAATTTGTAACAATCCATCGTAATATTACAATAAATAAATTATAAGATCATGAGCAACGAACAAGAACTGAAAGAACTGGTAAGGCAAAAATACAGCGAGATCGCTTTACAGGATAAAGAAAACAACCAATCGTCGTGCTGTGGAGCTACTGGTTGCAGTACAGAGGTGTATAACATCATGAGTGATGATTATTCGGAACTGCAAGGGTATAATGCTGATGCCGATTTAGGTTTGGGCTGCGGACTGCCAACTCAATTTGCAAAAATTAAAAAGGGAGATGTAGTGATAGATCTTGGTTCGGGTGCAGGTAATGATGCATTTATCGCCAGGGCTGAAACCGGCGAAACAGGCAAAGTAATTGGTATTGACTTCACTGAAGCGATGATCAATAAGGCCAGAGCTAATGCCGAAAAGTTAGCTTATCATAATGTTGAGTTCCGTTTTGGCGATATAGAACATATGCCAGTAACAGCAAATGTAGCAGATGTTATAGTTAGCAACTGTGTATTAAACTTAGTACCAAACAAAGACGCCGTCATAAAAGATATATACCGGGTATTGAAACCTGGCGGTCATTTTAGTATCTCGGATGTAGTATTGCTGGGAAATTTGCCGGAAAAATTGCGTAAAGATGCCGAAATGTATGCAGGCTGTGTGGCAGGCGCGATTCAGAAAGATGTTTATCTGGAGCTGATCAAAATAAATGGCTTCAAAAATATCACTGTTCAAAAGGAAAAAGCAATCGTTATCCCTGATGATATATTGAGAAAATATTTGAGTGAAATCGAAATTGGCAATTTTAAATCAGGTAAAACGGGCATATTTAGTGTAACGGTATTTGCTGAAAAGCCTGTAGCAGAAAAAGAAGCTTGTTGTGCTCCCGGTTGTTGCAGCTAGAATTCTCATCAAAATCCCATCTTGAAAAAAATTTGCAAATCATTTTTTTATCGTAATATTGCATTATACAAGATGGGATTAACGAAGACAACCAATTTTACTGAAAGACAAAACCAGCTTGCTAAAATGCTTAAAGCATTGGCACACCCGGCCAGGATTGCTATAATAGACCACTTGCTAAAAGCTAATGAATGCATTACTGGGGATTTGGTGGAAGTAACGGGATTATCTCAGGCCACAACTTCGCAGCACTTGAGAGAGCTGAAGGAAGCAGGCTTATTAAAGGGAACTATTGAAGGCACATCGATGAACTATTGCATTGATCAGGTTAAATGGAAAGAAAACGCTTCAATTTTGAAAGCGTTTTTTATAGACGTGAGGTTTGACGAAACCTGTTGTTGATTTTTTTTCCATTGCTTTATCGCTAAATTGCAATATACAAGCAGTATAAATTAACCAATTATAATCATCATGATTCAACACACAGTTTTATTCGTATGCATTCATAATTCGGCACGTAGCCAAATGGCAGAAGCGTTCCTCAATCATTATGACAGCAAGAGCCTTGTTGCCGAAAGTGCAGGGCTGGAAGCAGGAAAACTTAACCCCAGGGTAGTAAAAGTAATGCAGGAAGTAGGTATCGACATCAGTCATAAAAGTACCCAGGAGGCTTTTGATCTTTTTAAAAAGGGGCGTTTATTTCAGGCGGTAATAACGGTTTGTGATGAAGCCAGTGCTGAGGGTTGCCCGATTTTTCCTGGCGTCATCAGAAGACTAGGGTGGTCTTTTCCTGACCCGTCAAGCTTTACTGGCACAGAAGAAGAAATACTCGAAAATACACGCAAGGTACGTGATCAGATAAAAGAAGCAGTGCTGGCCTTTATCAATGAAGCGAAGCATATGGAATATTGGCATAAGCAAAAAGCAGATGCTTAGCGAATCAAAAATATATGCTTAGTTGCGCAGGTTTAAATATCAGTTTTATTGGAAAAGACATTGAGTTAACAATGGAATTTTATAATGTTTGTTTGGAAGGGTCAGCAACGGAATTTTATAAAGGTAATGCGATCTAAATTATAAAAAACCATTGATATAAATTTTTTCCAGACGAATAAATTATGTATTATGAATCACGACTTTATAATCCGTTTACTTATGGAGAAAGAGGCGTCCTTACTTGAGCAATTAAGTATGGTTCGGGCTTCTTTACATGAATTCACACACGAAACCTCCAACGCAATTTTCCAGGTCCAAAACTTGGTCAGCCCGATCGCGGAAAGAATTGCAGACAATTATCATGATTGCGGAACCTGTAGTCAAAAAATTCTTTTCATTTTGCAAACTGAACATAAACCGATGCTAGTGGATGAAATTGTTTCGGCTATGCATAAGTTGGAACCTGATATTGATATTCAAAAATTTCACCGAACAGTCTACAGTGCAATTTCTACACTTGTTCAATACAAACTGGTTAAAAAGTTACGATTTAACAGGGCAATGAAGTATTCTGTTTAAAGATAAATATAAGAGAAATTGAAATATGTTCCGTCAAAGAACATATTAAATATCCCGGATTTAAAATGAAAATAGGCCTTTTTTCTGATATACATGCTAACCTGCCTGCTTTTGAAGCTATGTTAGCCGACTTGGATAACCACAAACCCGATGCTATTTATTGCCTTGGTGATTTGATAGGCTATAACGTTTGGCCTAATGAGATTATTAGTTTGATTCGCGAACGGGGTATTGCTACTTTAGCGGGCAACCACGATCTGAAAACCAAAGGGTATTCTTATGAACTCGTTTCGGTAGCAAATCGTACATATTTAGATACGTTGCCAGCCCGTATCAAACTGGAATACCAGCTCAACAATGATCATTTAAACATCGTATTGGCGCATGGCAGCACTCGGAAAATTGATGAATATGTATTGGCAGAAACCGACGAAGCTTATCTCCTGGAAATGATGAACGAGGCCAGAGTCGATGTTCTTTGTGTTGGTCACTCGCATAAACCTTTCCATCGGGTTATTAGAACAGATGCAGGGATTAAGCACGTAATTAACATTGGTTCAGTAGGCAAGCCAAAGGACAATAACCCGTTGGGTTGTTATGTGTTGATCACACTCAATGAAAATGTTTCAATTAACAAAAAAGACAGTATTAAAGTAAATTTCATCCGCGTGGCATATGATGTAGAAAAAGCTGCTCAGGCCATAGAAGCCAGCCCTTTGCCTGGTGAATTAGCGGACATGCTGAGAAAAGGATATTGAACAACAGATTCAAAAAAGAAATATATTCTTTTTTGTAGAAATAATAATATCCTGGCCACAAGAGGCACGATATTTTGCGGTTATAACGCCCAGGTACTAGCTTGAAACTAACCGGATTGATGTAACTGATAAATATTCTCCGGCTGTTCTAACGTAAATTCCGGAACCTCCAGAGAATATAACCTTCAACTATTTGACGCTCATATGTCCCGGTTATTTAATTTTTTTTCTGAACTTTGAACCACCGAATTGAATACCTCGTATTTAATTCGTAATCGGTTTTAAATTCAATGATCATACTCGTTTTCTTCCTGTGCCACTGGTTCCTGTCGCTCTTCTTCCAGACTTTTTTCCTGCACCGCTATGCCTCCCATAAAATGTTTAAGATGAACGTGTTTTGGGAAAAGACCTTCTATTTCTGCACCTTTATTTTTCAGGGATCTTCCTTTTTAAATCCACGTGCTTATGCCATTATGCACCGTATGCATCATGCCTACAGTGATACCGAAAAGGATCCGCATTCGCCGCACTTTATCAAGGATGTTTTTGGTTTGATGATGAAAACGAAAGACATCTACATCTCCTATCAAAAAAATAAGGTTGAGCCCGAGCTGCAGTTCCGCGACCGGTACCCGACCTGGGCTTTTGTTGACCGTGTGGGAGATCTTTGGATAACCCGTATATCCTTCGGTATTTTTTATACTGCATTTTATATTGCTTTTGCTACCCATTGGTGGATGTTCCTGTTATTGCCAATACATTTCCTGATCGGTCCTATACATGGTGCTATCGTCAACTGGTGCGGTCATAAATACGGTTATTCCAATTACGATAATGCAGATCACAGTAAAAACACGCTGCCATTAGATTTTCTGATGATGGGCGAGCTTTTCCAGAATAACCACCACAAGCGGCCAAATGATGCCAACTTTGCCAACAAATGGTTCGAGCT
Source organism: uncultured Mucilaginibacter sp. (assembly GCA_903866915.1). Taxonomy (GTDB): domain Bacteria; phylum Bacteroidota; class Bacteroidia; order Sphingobacteriales; family Sphingobacteriaceae; genus Mucilaginibacter. The sequence goes on from CAIPPO010000194.1 coordinate 5,957, forward strand.
TGACCCCACTTACCCGGTGATGAAAGTGATGCATTTTTTACATATCATCCGCCTACGAAAAGCTTAATGCCATGGTAACCGCACTCAAGGTAATATTCAGTGGCTTGTTGGTGTGGATGTGTTATGTGGTTATCAGTACCAGTTTGCACAGTAATCTTTTTGAGCAATGGAATTTTCTGGGTGGTATCCCCTGGATGCGCGCCACGCTATGGGATTTTTACGTCAATGTTACTGTAATATTTGTGTGGATATGTTATAAAGAAAAAGGTATTGGTTTAAAAATCCTTTGGCTTTTACTCCTCGTATGTTTAGGCAGTATTGTCAGCTGTGCTTACGTGCTGATCCAATTGTTCAGACTAAAACCCGGCGAAGGCCTCCGCGAATTTTTTAGCAAGCAAAATGGATAGTTCCTCTTTAACCTGGTTGGTTGTTTTTAGTCTGGTTGCCTGTTCAGGCATTATGGTATTGGTATGGCTTTGGGCCCATCGCATAAAAAATGCCGGAGTAGTAGATATTTTCTGGTCGTATAATTTTCCGGTGATAGCGTTAATTCTACTATTGCTGGCACCTGGTTTTGAGTTGCGTAAATTACTGATCTGTGGCATGGTTATCATTGCCGGCTCGCGTCTGGGGACTTATATCCTTATTCGTACCACAAGTCATATTCACGAAGAAGAAGGCAGATACCAGCAATTGCGTAAAGACTGGGGGCCAAACCCCGATCGCGTATTCTTCTGGTTTTTCCAGGCTCAGGCGGTGTCAAATGTGTTATTGGCTATTCCTTTCTTTATTATTTGCCTGAATACCTCAAACACAATCTCACCCTTTGAATATGCAGGCGTGGCCTTATGGCTGGTTAGCGTGCTCGGCGAATCAGTTGCCGATGCCCAATTAAAGAAATTCAAAAGCGACCCGGCCAACAAGGGTAAGGTATGCAGCCAGGGATTGTGGAACTATTCGCGTCATCCCAATTACTTTTTCCAATGGCTAATGTGGATGTCGTATTTCGTTTTTGCGCTGGCATCAACCTATGGCTACCTGGCTATCATCAGCCCCGCAATTATTCTGTACCTATTGCTGCGGGTAACCGGTATTCCGTTAACTGAGGAGCAATCGATCCGTTCAAGAGGCGATGCCTTCCGGCAATACCAGAAAACAACCAGTGCGTTTATTCCATGGTTTAAGAAGGGATGATGCGTACTGCCTAAGTGTTTCTGATAATTTTTCTATCTTTCAAAATCTATAATCAAGCGATTACCGTAATCTAAAAAACATAAACGTATAGCGTCCAGCGTTATGCGTAAAGCACAACATGTGGTACGACAAACTGATTGAAGCAAATAAAGTTCCTGATTTTTTATTGAGGCAGGGTATCCGCAAATTACTCGCGCAACGCCTTGCCGACGAAAACAAAGGAGGCGTAGAAGCGCAGCAAGTGCATTTAATGGCGCTGATCGACCAGTTAAAGGCATCACCAATAGCAGTTAATACTGCTGAGGCCAATGTGCAGCACTACGAAGTGCCCACTGAATTTTACCAGTATTGTTTAGGGAAAAATTTAAAATACTCCAGCGGGTACTGGAAAGATGGCGTTACCAACATCGATACCTCCGAAGACGATATGCTTGAACTTACCTGCCAGCGTGCCGAATTGCAGGATGGGCAGCAAGTGCTGGAGTTAGGTTGTGGCTGGGGCTCACTCTCGCTATATATGGCGGCAAAATATCCGGAGAGTTCTATCAAAGTTGTTTCCAACTCCCGCACACAAAAGCAATTTATAGATGACACGGCTAAAAGTAGAGGTATTAAAAACCTGCAGGTGATTACTGCCGACATGAATACCTTCAGCATCGAAGATAAGTTTGACAGGATAGTATCTGTCGAGATGTTTGAGCACATGCGCAATTACCAGTTGCTGATGGAAAAGGTAGCATCGTTCCTGATGCCGGATGGCAAGCTTTTCATCCATATTTTTACGCATAAGGAGTATGCTTACCTATTTGAGGTGATAGATGATACCGACTGGATGAGCAAATACTTTTTTACCGGAGGCATCATGCCCAGCGACGATCTGTTGTTATATTTCAACGATCACCTGACCGTAGAAAAGCATTGGCACGTAAGCGGTACACATTACGCAAAAACTTCGGAAGCATGGCTTAAAAATATGGATGCACACAAGGCGGAAATCATCCCGCTTTTTGAACAAACCTATGGCAAAGACCAGGCTATAAAATGGTGGGCATACTGGCGTATATTTTATATGGCCTGTGCCGAATTGTGGAACTATAAGTACGGAAACGAGTGGATCGTTAGTCATTATTTATTTCATAAAACTGGCAAATGATACGGCTGATACTACTCATTATCTTGTTGCTGGTTTCGCTGCTTGCTTTGTTTCGTGCGCCGGCCTATCCATTATGGTTACTATCTATCGTTGTAACTGAATTCCCGCTGGTATTTGCAGCAGGCACTATCATTGCCCTGGTAAGTGGTTTCTGCCTGAGCAAATACCAGTTACCCGGCACGATCACCGGCCTGGTAGCACTGGTTTTGTTTTTGTCTCCTGTCTTTCGTTCTTATCTTATTTCTAGGCATTTGAAAACCGATCTGGTGCAGGCATTCGGGCAGGAAAGTTTAAAAAATGATATCGAACCATTCAGTTGGGGCAAATTGTTGAAATTCAGTTTCAAGGATACAGTTGGTGCAAAATCGCTTAACTATATTACCTATGCAGATGGTGCGCATTTAACGCTCGACTTTTATCCCTCACAACTTCCGGGTAAACGACCCTGTATTATTGTGGTGCATGGTGGATCCTGGGCAGGGGGCGACAGCAGGCAATTACCCGATTTGAATAGCTATCTGGCCCAAAAAGGCTACCATGTTGCGTCCATCAATTATCGTCTGGCACCTAAATATAAAACGCCTGCACCGGTTGAAGATATCAAACATGCGATGTATTATTTGCGCGCCCATGCAGATGAATGGCATATAGATACTACAAAATTTGTTTTGCTGGGCAGGTCCGCTGGTGCACAGATCGCTATGTTGGCTGCTTATACGCTACATGATCCTGCCCTTAAAGGGGTCATCGAGTTTTACGGCCCGGTAGATATGGTATGGGGCTATTCTATCCCTTCCAACCCCTTGATCATGGACAGTCGCAAAGTAATGAACGACTACGTTGGCGGTTCTTATGCTCAGGTTCCGCAAAAGTATTATGATAGCTCTCCTTTGTTTTTTGTCGATAAAAATTCACCGCCAACCTTAATGATACATGGCATCAACGACCCGCTGGTAACTTATATCCATTCAATAAAGTTAAGTGCTAAATTGTCGGAAAATCATATACCGTATTTCTGGCTGAAATTGCCCTGGGCCACCCATGGTTTCGACTATAACCTACACGGTCCGGGTGGTCAGTTATCTACCTTTACTGTCGAACAATTTTTAAACCGGGTAACCAAATGAAGACCGCTATTATTGGCACCGGCATTGCCGGCATGGGCTGTGCTCATTTTCTGCACCCGCAGGATGAGCTTACCATTTACGAGCAAAACGACTATATAGGTGGCCATACCAATACCGTTACCGTTGATGAAGATGCTGAACCGGTATACGTGGATACCGGTTTTATGGTATTCAATTTTGTAACTTATCCCAATCTTTGCCGTTTATTTGAGGAGATCGGGGCACCAATAAAAAAAACGGACATGTCGTTTAGTGTACAACACATGCCCAGTGGTTTGGAGTACAGCGGATCGAGCCTGAATCATTTATTTGCTCAGCGGAAGAATATTTTTAACCTGTGCTATATTAAAATGCTGGCGCAGATCGGCAGATTCAATAAGGAGAGCATCAAAATATTGGATGATCCTAAGTATGCCAACTACTCCATCGGTCAGTATGTAGAGGAGTTTGGTTTTGGCGAGGATATGCTCTGGAAATACCTGGTACCGATGAGTTCGGCCGTATGGTCGACTCCAATGGAGCAAATGCTGGATTTCCCGGCAGTTACCCTAATCCGTTTTTTTCTGAACCATGGTTTTTTGGGTTTGGATACCCAGCATCAATGGTATTCATTGGAGAAAGGCAGTCAGAGTTACCGGGAGTTACTAATCAAACCTTTTAAAAACAGGATACATGTGAACCGGAAAGCGATTAGTGTTATCCGTAAAGAAGGTAAGGCGATCGTCAAAGCAACCGATGGCTCGGAAGAAATATTCGACCGGGTGATCATAGCAGCTCATGGCGATCAGGCATTAGCAATTTTGGATGAGCCAACCGGCGAAGAACAGCGTTTGCTCTCCAATTTTAAATACCAGTACAACAAAGCTGTTTTGCATACCGATGAATCGATCATGCCAAAAACCAGATTAGCCTGGAGCAGCTGGAACTACCGTATCAAAGCCGACAACGGATCCCTGGTTCCAAGTACCATTTACTGGATGAACCGCCTGCAGGGTGTATCGGACAAGAAGAATTATTTTGTTTCCATTAACCCGCACGATGATCTGAACGAGCAGAAAATTTTGCTGGAACTTGATTATGAACACCCACTTTTTGACGTACCGGCCATCAATGCTCAGGCCGGGTTACAAAGCCTGAATGAAAGTGGTCCTGTCTATTTTTGTGGAAGCTATTTCCGTTATGGCTTTCATGAAGATGCATTTGCCAGTGCGGTGGAGTTATGCGGGCATTTGCTGGGGAAGGCGGTTTATAAATAATAATAGCGGCTATAGGGGGCACCTACGGAGCCTTTTTTTGCCTTTTCTTATTGCTATAAACAGGATACTCCTAAGGAGTAATTGAATATTTTGAAAACTAATTAGCTGGCCGAAAACAGTGTTTATAACCCTGCGCACTGTATTCTTGAAAAGAATCAGCATAATCATACCAATCAGACGAATCAGCGGTTCTGACAATAACGCGTACCTGCCTCCTTGCGATTGCCGCGTCGCCCCTACGGCGCACACCTCTGCTGGCTCCTCGCAATGACATGGTTTTTTGGGTATCCGGGTAATCCTTATTCCGAAAGCTATCGGGACCGACGAATCGTGGCTTGGACGATAGCGCGTCACCCCGCCCGCCATGCTTCGACAAGCTCAGCATGACACCCTGCGCGCATATAAAATTCGGCATTTGACATTCCGCATTCCGCACTCAAACCCATTCCGCACTCAAACCCATTCCGCACTTCGCATTCAAACCTTTCCGCATCTGCAGAAAAAATTATCTCGTATATTCACCCAATGGCTACCGATACCATCAATTCATGCCTGTATAAAGCCCGTGTGATGCATAACCGACTGGCGCCCAAGGTGCACCGGTTCCATTACGATATCTTTATGTTTTACCTGGACCTGGATGAAATTGATACCCTGCATCGTCAATTTAAATTTTTGAGCCGCAACCGGTTCAACCTCTTCAATTTTCGCGATAAGGATCACCTGCAATTGCCAAAGGAAAACCCAGATCGTTCCAAAAATATCCGGCAGCATATCGGCGATTATTTGCTGGCAAACGGTGTATGTATAGGTAATGGACGAATAATGGTGCTCACTAACCTTTGCACCCTGGGCTACCAGTTTAATCCTGTCAGCTTTTATTTTTGTTATAGCGAAAGCGGCGAACCGGTATGCAGCGTGGTGGAGATCTGCAATACTTTTCTGGAAATGAAGCCCTTCTTCCTGGGGAGCGATACCCAGACTGGCGGTCATTTCAAATTCAATACCACCAAGTATTTTTATGTGTCGCCCTTTATTGAGATGGACACCAATTTTGATTTTGACCTGCAAATACCCGGCGATAAGTTGCAGATCAGAATAGATGATATTGATAAAAAAGGCAAACGTTTTTTTATTAGTACACTTAGTGGCAGCAGGAAGGAATTGACCGATACCAACCTGTTGCTTTATTTTTTTAGCTTCCCGCTCATCACTTTAAAAGTGATCACACTTATCCATTGGCAGGCCTTAAAACTATGGCTGATGAAGTTGCCTTACCATAAAAAGGAAGCCGACAAAGAGCTTCAACGTGATTTGTACCGACCCTATAAAGGAAATTTAATTGACAAAAAAACTACATAATCACCTATATTCGTAGATAGTATAAAAATCAATTATGCCCAATACGCTTACCCTTACCAAAAAACGCAGTCTTTACCAGGATATCGTACTCAAGATCCTGTCGAAAATGGAGATGGGTCGTTTGAACCTAACTTTGCCCTCAGGCGAAAGCCTGACGCTCGGAAATGGTGAGGGAAGTATTACTGCCAACGTAACAATTGTGAGCGATGAGTTTTACAGGCAGGTGATCCTTTATGGTGATATTGGCTTCGGCGAAGCCTACGTAGCAGGGTATTGGGACACCGATAATATTACCAATGTGATCAAATGGTTTTTGTTGAATGTCGAAAATAATCCTACCATGTCAGGTGGTAAATCCCAGGCTTTGGTTTTAAACCTGTTCAAATGGTTCAATAAAATTTATCATTTCAAAAGGGCCAATACCATCAATGGATCGCAGAAAAATATTTCAGAACATTACGACCTGAACAACGATTTTTTTGCCAGTTTCCTGGATCCAACCATGACTTATTCCAGTGCCTATTTTTATAAAGATGGCTTAAGCCTGGAAGAGGCACAATTAGCTAAATACGAAC
>CAIPPO010000195.1 GCA_903866915.1 uncultured Mucilaginibacter sp.
CCGCCGCATTTATTCAGGAAATTTAAAGAAAATTATCCCGATCACCTGGTAATAACCTACGTAAATTGCACCGCGGAACTGAAGGCTTTGAGCGATATAGTTTGTACATCGAGCAATGCGGTACAGATTGTGGAAAGCCTGCCTGCAGACCAAAAAATTATCTTCGGGCCCGATAAAAACTTGGGGGCTTATGTAGCTAAAAAAACAGGAAGGGACTTAGTGTTGTGGAATGGTGCATGTATGGTGCATGAGATATTTTCGAGGGAGAAAATAACAAAGCTTAAAGAAAGATACCCTGATGCAAAATTGCTTGCTCACCCTGAATGTGAGGAAGTTATTTTAAAAATGGCCGATTACATAGGTTCAACCACAGGGATTTTGAAATATACTACCAAAAGCCCCGAAAAAGAGTTTATAGTAGCCACAGAAGCAGGTATTATACACCAGATGCAGAAAGATAATCCAGATAAGGTATTTATCCCCGCGCCGCCAAATAACAGCTGTGCCTGCAATGATTGCCCGCACATGAAACGCAACACGCTTGAAAAGCTTTATTTGTGTTTAAAAAATGAGATGCCCGAGATTGAAGTGCCGCAGCACATAATTGATTTAGCTGTAAAACCGATAGAAAGAATGCTGGAAATATCAGCGCAATTAGGTTTATAAAATATGTTTGATAATAAAGAGAAAACGGATATTGAAAAGTTGGGTGAATTTGGCCTTATACATCATTTAACAAAAAATATAAAGCTGGAGCAAAAAAGCACCATAAAAGGTGTGGGCGATGATGCCGCTGTCCTTGATTTTACCGGCAAAAAAGTATTGGTTTCTACCGACATGCTGTTGGAAGGCATACATTTCGACCTCGCTTATACCCCTTTAAAACATTTGGGATATAAAGCCATCCAGGTAAACCTAAGCGATATTTATGCCATGAACGGGACCGCTACACAGGTTACGGTTTCTATAGGTATATCAAGTAAGTTCCCGCTGGAAGCCGTGGAGGAATTATACGAAGGTATGTACCTGGCCTGCGAAAAATACAATGTGGATATAGTAGGTGGTGATACCACTTCATCGAAACAGGGCCTGGTTATCAGTATAACTGCTATTGGATATGCCGATGAAAAAGATATTGTATACCGTAACGGTGCTGAAGAAGGTGATTTGATCTGTGTGTCGGGTGACTTAGGTGGCGCCTATACCGGACTGCAATTGCTTGAACGTGAAAAGCTTATCTACCTCGAAAACCCCAATATCCAACCTGATTTGGAAGGCAAGGATTATATTGTTGAACGCCAGCTAAAGCCGGAGGCCCGTAAAGATATTGTAGACTTGCTAAAAGAAATAGAAGTTAAACCAACTTCAATGATAGATGTATCGGATGGCTTGGCATCAGAAATACTGCATATCTGTAAGCAAAGCAACAAAGGCTGTAATTTGTATGAGGAAAAGATCCCGCTTGACCCAATGACCTTTGAAACTGCCCGCGAGTTTAACCTTGACCCTACCGTTTGCGCCCTCAGTGGAGGCGAAGACTACGAACTCCTCTTCACCGTTAAACAAGCCGATTACGATAAGATAAAGTTTAAAATGGATATTACTATTATCGGCTATATCACCGAGCCCTCAGCGGGCTGCAACCTGGTAACTAAGGCAGGTGCGGTGCATGTGTTGAAAGCACAGGGATGGAATGCTTTTAATAAGGCTCAGTAAAGCTTTTACAAATAGGATAGGACTTACGAAGTTTTCTAAACTTCGTAAGTCCTATCCTACTAAATATTATTATTCCCGTTCTGGTAATAATTAAATGGGTATTAAGCAGATGTTAACAATTATTTAACAGCAATTGCTTTTTATTGCTGCAAATTCTGTTTACGTTTGAATTTTTTCTTGTGGTAGCTTCTATAAATTTTTTATAGAAATCAATGCTACGCGTCGATAGTTCAAAACCCTGCCAAATAATTTATGCTATCGCCAGGCATGAATACCTCGGTTTTGTTATCGAGCCACACATTGTTCAGTTAAATCCCAACGGCGAGTTTTCGCTCACTTATCAGCGCTTATTTTCAAATACTGCGAAAGAATTTTTGAGCTTTATTGATGATACCGACCTTAAGCTGATAAAAATACTGGAGGAAATAGAACAGGGCAACATTATTAAAAAGTTCTATAAAAAACCTATTCGCCCGTTCGAATTTTTTACCAAAATATTTAACGAGCAGCTTTTTGAGACCATCCGCCCAAAAATGGAAAAACGGATGGCCGAAGCCTTGACATTGCTGGGTGATAAGCAGCTGTACCTGATGAGCAAGGAAGGTTATCCCGCGGAGCGAAAATTACAGATAGCTGATAGCCCCGCATCGGTATTGTTTCATTTCAGGCGGAATGAGGAAGAGATACGCTATTTCCCCACCATAAAATACCAGGGGATGCGTATTGAATTTATGTTCAAAAATGCCGAGATCATTTGCAACCACCCCGCCTGGATGCTGTTGGAGGATACACTTTATTATTTTGAAAAAGAGATTGAAGGCAAAAAACTGCTGCCATTTTTAAATAAGCGGTATATCGCTATTCCGCGCTCGTCAGAACAATCATACTTTGAAAAGTTTGTTATCCCGCTTATCGAAAAGCATAGCGTATATGCCGAGGGCTTTACCATCAACACCGAAAAACACGAGGCAAAAGCAGTATTAAAACCTATTTATGTTGAGGGTGGCACTTCGCAACTGCAATTGTATTTTAAATATGCCGGGTACTTTTTTCCCTACGGCGATGGCAGACATGTTTCGGTAAGGATGGAGCGCAATGGAGATGATTACATTTTCCACCGCATAAAACGTTCGTTAACGTGGGAAAAAAATAAAATGAACGAACTGGAAGAAATGGGGTTGAAAACGGTTTCGTCCCTGTTCCAGAATTTAGAGGTGGCCAACAACGATGAAGATGCCGACCACTCGTTCTCGATATTTGAATGGCTAAACCAGCACCACGATGAACTGGCTATGCTTGGCTATGAAATTGAACAGCCCGAAGGGCAGAAACGCTACGTTTTCGGCAATAGCAAGATAGACCTGGAGGTAAAGGAGAATAATGACTGGTTCGATATCCACGCTATTGTTTATTTCGGGCCTTACCGCATACCATTTATCCAATTGCGGAACCACATCCTTAACCATAAAAAAGAATTTACGCTGCCCAATGGCGAAATTGCGGTGATACCAGAAAAATGGTTCTCGCAATACGGAAACCTGCTGCATTTTAGTGAGGGCAATGGCGAACTTAAACTGCGCCGTCACCATATTGGCCTGGTAAACGACCTAGCCGAAGGTGAACTGGCCGATATAACCATGAGCCGCAAACTGCAAAAGCTTGCCGACTTTGAAACCCTGGAAGACACGGCCCTGCCACAGCACTTTAAAGGCCATTTAAGGCCTTATCAAAAGGCTGGCTATAATTGGTTCCACTTTTTGAAGCAATACCATTTTGGCGGCTGTTTGGCCGATGATATGGGCCTTGGTAAAACCATACAGGCGCTGGCCCTTTTACAAAAACATAAAGAGGACGCTGAAGCAGCGGGAGGTAAAAGCACATCGCTGATTATTATGCCCACCTCGCTTATTTATAACTGGCTTAACGAGGCGAAGAAATTCACCCCCAAATTAAGGTTGATGGTGCATACAGGCACCCTGCGCTATAAATCGCCCGAAGTTTTTGGCAATTATGACGTGGTTATCACTACCTATGGCATCAGCCGTATTGATATTGACCTGCTGAAAGAGTTTGTGTTTGATTATGTGATATTGGATGAAAGCCAGAACATAAAAAACCCATCGTCCAAATCATATCAAAGCGTGCGCCAGTTAAAATCACGCTTTAAATTGATATTGAGCGGCACGCCGGTCGAAAATTCGGTTAATGATCTGTGGACGCAGATGTCGTTCATTAATCCCGGTCTGCTGGGCATACAGCAATATTTCCAGAACGAATTTGTAACGCCCATTGAAAAGAAAAAGGACGAGGACAAGGCCCGCAAACTACAGGCGCTGATAAAACCCTTTGTCCTGCGTCGCACCAAGGAGCAGGTAGCAACCGAACTACCGCCAAAAACCGAGAACCTTTTCTATTGCCAGATGAGCGAAGAGCAGGCGGCCGTTTATGAAAAGGTGAAATCAGAATACCGCAACGAATTGCTCAAGAGTTTGGAGGATGGCACCTACGCGAAAACCCAAATACAGGTTTTGCAGGGTTTGATAAAACTGAGGCAGATTGCCAATCACCCTTCCATGATCGACAGTGAATATGAGGGTGATTCCGGTAAATTTGAGAACGTGGTACATACCCTTGCCACGGTGCTTGATGGAGGCCATAAAGTGCTTATATTTTCACAGTTTGTGAAACAACTCACCATTTACCGGGAGTATTTTGATGATAAGGGCATACCCTATGCGTACCTTGATGGGAGTACGCAAAATCGCGGCGATGTGGTAAAACAATTCCAGGAGGATGAGAAAACGCGGGTATTTTTAATATCGATAAAAGCGGGCGGCGTGGGCCTGAACTTAACCGAGGCCGATTACGTATTTATCCTCGATCCATGGTGGAACCCTGCTGTTGAGCAGCAAGCCATCGACCGTACACACCGCATTGGCCAAACCAAAAACGTTTTCATTTATAAATTCATCACCAAAGATACTGTTGAAGAAAAAATATTGGCCCTGCAGCAGCGTAAACTAAGCGTAGCCCGAGCGCTGATAACAACCGAGGAAAGCTTCATTAA
>CAIPPO010000196.1 GCA_903866915.1 uncultured Mucilaginibacter sp.
ATCTACACCCTATCCTACACTCTTTCCCTACACGACGCTCTTCCGATCTTTGTAGAGAATTGCTTTGAACTGATGCCGAGGCAGGCTTTGCATGCTGCTACGTTGGGCTTTGTGCATCCCTCGACCAAAATACGTATGGATTTTGAAGCGCCATTGCCGCAGGATTTTGTAGATGCTTTGGAGAAGTGGAGGAAGTACTCGGATGGGGGGTATTAGGTACTGGGTATTAGGTATTGGGTCATTTGCTGCGCGTCATTTGCTGCGCGTCATTGAGTCATTTGCTGCGCGTCATTTGGCATTGGTTGTTCGATTAATAAAATAAGTTAGCAAGCGCAATCAGCTAAATCAAAGGAATCAGCGGTTCAGACCATGGGTAACGACAAAACGAATTTAAATAAGAAACAAGAGGCTAGCGGCGTAAATGCAATGACTGAACGTTAAAAGTAAAATACATGGTTTCATACATCAATTTTAATGGCGAAATAGTTGACGCAGACAGCAAATTGCTGTCGGTGGATAATCGTGCATTTAAATATGGTGATGGGCTGTTTGAAAGTATGCGCCTGATGAAGGGGCAGCTGAAGTTTGCCGATCTGCATGCCGATCGGCTGCAGCGAGGTATGCGGGCTTTAAAGATCGATGGCTATTCGCAGATGGATGCCTGGTTTTTGAAGGAAAAAGCGGCCCAACTGGCTTCGCGCAACAGGATCAAACATGGGCGATTACGATTAACGGTTTTCCGCAATGCGGAAGGGCTTTATGCGCCTACCCAAAATAAAATGGCTTACTGCCTCAGCATTTCGCCATCGGAAGAACCCCGCTATTTTTTAAATGATAAGGGCCTTATTGTTGATGTATTTACCGAGTTACCTAAACCGATCAACTTTTTGTCGAATATAAAAACCTGCAACTCCCTGCAATACGTAATGGCGGGCCTATACAAAACCCAAAACAAACTGGACGAAGTATTCCTGATAAACCAATTAGGAAACCTTTGCGAGGCATCCAGTTCAAATGTGTTTGTTTGGTATAAGAGTCACCTTTATACCCCGGCTCTGAGTGAAGGGTGTGTGGAAGGTGTGATGCGGCAGGTGGTCAGCAAACTGGCAACCGATCACCAGATACCCTTTACCGAAGCGCAGATTAACCCAGATATTTTATACGAAGCTGATGAGGTCTTTATCACCAATGCATCGAAAGGCATCCAATGGGTGATGGGCTTCGGCGTTAAACGTTATTTCAACCAGTTGAGCAAAGGGTTGATGTTGGAGTTGAATAAACTGTAGGGAACGATTATGCTTTCCAGCAACGAAATTCTAAAAGTCTTTTCCATTTCCCTGCCGAAAACTTAAAAATAAACAGGCATCCGCTTTCACTCTTATTCAATTCTATAAGTACGTATTTATTGTTTTTTGAAAAAATCGGCTTTGAAAATGAATAGAATTGTTTCTCATCTATCGGTTTGCTTTGATACTTTGCCAAAGCCAATTTTTCCTGCGCCTTCATTTGTTTTTTTGACATGCCAGGTTTTAACAGAACGGGGATTATCCCTTTATTCTCAAGGTCTAGAATTATAGAATCTTTCGAATTATAGGGTATATAATTTAGTACCCTTAACATGTAACTGTATTTGGGCCCGTGATCTTTGTCCACACACTTTGCTTTTTCAAGATTTAGTTTGCACCAATTAACTTTTGTAGTGTCCGCTTTAATTAGATCTATAAAATCCTGGAATGGAATATCCCTGGTTTCATTTTTGGAGTTATCGATTATTGCTTTTAGATCGATCAAATCGTAAGTGTCAAACTGGGGATTCTTGCCAATATTTAAAAGATAGTAATACGTTGAATTAGTATCCACCACTTCATTATAAACTGAATTTACAAATTTGGTAAAAAGGGTATCCTGAGCTTTAGCGCTTTGATTTAAGAAAACAACGAGTATTAATATTGGGATGATTTTTTTGGCAAGGTTCATCTTTGTCGGCCCTTTTGGTGAAAACTACCTCAAAGGTCATTTTAAATACTTTGCTTTAATGGCCGAGAGCGGTATCAAATTTGCTTCGACGTCGCTTTCTTCATAAGCAAGCAAAACACCTTTTTGTTGTTCAGACGTAAGTGATGCCCAAAGAGAATTGTCAGGCTTAATGGATGTGCTTGACGCTTTATAATACTGTTCAAGAATACCAGGATCTTCTATTTTATCGATCAGATTGTGGAATTCAGATTTTAATGTCGCCAGCGTCATAACTATAAAGTTAAAAAAATCAATAAAAATATAAATCTACAACCTCACTCCCCTCAAAAACTCCTCAATTTCAAGTCGTTTTTTACCTTCCAGCTGTACCTCTTTAAAATAAATAAAGCCATCAGCAGCCGAAGCTTTGAGGTAGCTTTTACCATCGCTAAAAAATTCGCCCGGTTTTTCTCCGGTTGCAACTTTCGCAAATTCAACTTTGAACACCCGAAGTGTTTTATCCTGTAGTGTGGTATAAGCAGCAGGTACCGGGCTTAGCCCCCTAACCAGGTTATATATCTTTTCGGCTGGTTGGTTCCAGTCTATCTCTCCGTCTTCTTTAAATAGCTTGGGTGCACTTTTCAATTCAACTCCTTCAGCAAGCTGCGACTGTGGAAGTTCGGTATAACGCCCGCTTTCAATCGCTTTTACGGTTTTCACTAATAGCCCTGCGCCCTTTTCTTTCAATCGGTCGTGTAGTTCCCCGGCGGTTTCAACGCCGGTCAGTGTGATTTTTTCGGTAAACAGGATATCACCGGTATCAATTTCATGCTTCAGGAAGAAGGTAGTTACTCCGCTTTCAGCTTCCCCATTGATCAGCACCCAGTTAATTGGCGCTGCACCACGATATTGCGGCAGCAGGGAAGCATGTAAATTGATCGTACCCTTTGGTGGCATATTCCATACCACTTCCGGCAACATGCGGAAAGCAACCACCACCTGCAGATCGGCCCCCAGAGACCTTAATTCTTCCAGGAAAGTTTCATCTTTCAGTTTTGCAGGTTGCAGCACCTTAAGTCCCCGTCCGGAAGCATATCTTTTTACAGCGCTTTCGGTCACTACTTTGCCCCGTCCGGCAGGTTTATCCGGCGCAGTTACTACACCAACAATTTCGCTGCCTGATGCCAGCAACGCTTCTAATGAAGCAACAGCAAATTCGGGCGTACCCATAAAAACTATTCTCATATGTTAAAGGGGGTCATATTTGTTTTACCTAATACTTTCAGTTTGATAAAGCACATTTACGGATACAATAAATATTTGCTGCGTATTGTTTTGAAGTTACTTAATGCCGGCTCCCAACTTGCTCTGATCTCCTGTTCGGATTTGCCTTCTTCTATTTGCTTTCGCAATAGATCAGTGCCGGCTAACTTTGAAAAATACGCATTAAAAAAGTGGGCTTTATCCGGAAAAGCATCATACATTTTTTTCAGCCACAAGATATCTATTTTTTTGCTTTTTCTTATTTCCGATGTATCATAATCGCGCAAATCTATACCATAACAAAGCTTATTTTTTTGAGGCGGATCTTCGCTCATACCGGCGATACTTTTCGGTGTAAATGAAAAACGGAATTTCTCTTTCAGTGCCGGATGTCCCAGCACCTGGAAGGGGAATAAGGTACCGCGCCCAAGGCTGATATCGGTACCTTCAAACAAGCAAATGCTTGGGTATAACAGGATCGCTTTGGCCGTGTTGAGATTTGGTGAGGGGTTAATTGGCAGTATATACGGCATATCGTGCGAATAATAAGCCATTTTGATAACCTTTAGCTTGCATTTGATCTTACCCTTCAGCCAGCCTTCACCATTGAGCATTTGGGCGTACTCCCCGAAGGTCATGCCATGAACAATGGGTATCGGATCGAGCCCGACAAACGACCTGAAAGCAGTGTCCAATACAGGCCCATCCACATAAAAACCATTCGGGTTCGGACGGTCCAGAATCATTAACTCCACCTTGTTTTCGGCACAGGCCTCCATTACATAATGCAAAGTCGATAAGAACGTATAAAAGCGTGTACCCACATCCTGAATATCGAATACTACGATGCTGATCCCTTTAAGGTCGGCAGGTGTTGGTTTGTAATGTTTACCGTAGAGCGATATTGCAGGTATACCTGTTTTTGGATCGAGTGTGTCTTTAATTGCCGCCCCGTCACTGGCGTTGCCCCTGAAACCGTGTTCGGGCCCGAATATTTTACAGATGTTTAATCCAAGTTTTAGCAGACTATCTACACTAGAAACATGTTTATTGCCAATTACCGAGGTGGGATTGAGTACAATAGCGATTTTTTTATTTTTCAGGTAGCTGACATACATCTCGGTTTGATCCGCGCCTGTTTGAAAATCGTGACGGATGACTTTGTGCCGTCCATGCAATGATGGTGGCGACGAAAGGCTGTTTTGACAGGCATAACCCCTGCAAACACAGGTCAGTAACAATAGGGAAACAATTGTTTTTTTCATTACAGTAAAGCCTCTTGATCAGGTGGCATTTCAACTGAAATCCGCATATTTGCGAAGTTACAAAAAATAGCCCTGCATTGAGTTTTGCCTCTTTCATATCTTCAAGGATATCGCTTCAATCGAACCGAACCTATTCCAAACTGATTGTAAGGATAGCAATCATCGGTATCATGCTGAGTTTAGGGGTAATGATCCTGACCGTGTCCGTCATCCGGGGTTTTAAATTTGAGATCCGCCAAAAATTACGAGGTTTTGCAGGCGATATTCAGGTGCAAAATTATGATAATAACAATTCCTATCAGGCTTCTCCCATTCGCAGAGATCGGATTTTTGAACGAAAGGTAAAGGCTAGTCCCCGTTTCAACAGTATCGTACCTACGCTCAACAAACCGGGTATCATCAAAACAAAAACAGAAATTGAAGGCGTAGTGATAAAAGGCGTAGACAAAAATTACGACTGGTCGTTTTTCAAACGTTCGCTGGTTGCTGGTAGTATCATTGACTTCGGCGATACCCTAAACGCAAAAAAGCAGCTGCTCATATCAAGTTACCTCGCAAACCGGTTAAACCTTAAAGTTGGGGATAAATTTCTAATGTACTTTGTGCAGGAGTCATTACTTAAGCGCCCGTTTGTGGTGAAAGGTATATATGATGCGGGTGTTGAAGATATAGATCATACTTTCGTTGTCGGTGATTTGTCGCTCCTGGTTAAATTGAACGGATGGGACGCTAACCAGGTAGGCGGTTATGAACTGCGCGTTACAGACTTTGAAAAATTAGATGAGGCCAATAATTTTTTAAAGGATGTTATGCCGCTCAAATTAAGATCATATACTATTACCGACACGTACCCCGCTATTTTTGTATGGCTTAACGAATTAAATATAAACTCGACCGTAATGCTGGTATTGATGATCCTTGTTGGTACCATTAATATGATCTCGGCACTGCTCATCATTATACTTGAGCGTACCTCCTTAATAGGCATTCTCAAAGCCATGGGTGCAAATAACTGGACGATCCAGAAAATTTTCCTGTTCAATGCGGCCTACCTCATTGGGATAGGTATGGTGCTTGGGAATGTTTTTGGCCTGGGCATCAGTATTTTCCAATCAAAAACCCATTTTTTTACGCTGGATGAATCATCATATTATATGAAATTCATCCCGATGCAGCTGCAATTTTGGGATATCGTTATGCTTAACGTGGGTACCCTTTTAATTTGTATGCTCGTTATGATCGGTCCTTCGACCCTGGTGGCTAAAATATCGCCGGTAAAGGCAATACGTTTCAAATAGGACACGATTGCGGGATTTGATTGATTGGTGAGATCAATGGAGATCAGACATGCGGCGTTACAGAATTTTGAACACGATTTTTGGATTGTTGTTGGATAGAAAGGATTTTTCTTTTTAATGTTATTGCGCTAATCAATCTGGCCCTGTGCGATACCTTCCCCTGCCTTGCAGGGGAAGGAGAAGGATGGGGTTAGGACACGATTGCGGGATTTGATTGATAGCTGAGATCAATGGAGATCAGTTTTTTATTTTTTGTGTGTTTCGAAATCGAACTTCAAATTGATACCGCCGGCTCCGAACTTCAGCTGCTGGGTGCCCAGGCCTTGCAGCGGATATTTTAGAAAAGGCTCGATCACCAGTCGGTTTCGCCCCAGCATATAGCCTGTTCCAAAGGCAAGGTTTAGCGTCCGTGCAAAATAAAAACCGTTAAAGTTATTGGCAGTTGATTGATTTTGCACTTGCGAAACGTTTGCGGAGTACAGGGATGGGTTATTATAACTGTATGTATAAGTCTCGTTGATAAAAGTACCCGAACTAACACCAGCCAGAAAATAGGTATTACGCTTACCCGGATCAAAAATATATTTGATATTGAGTGGAACATCCAGCCCGATCAGGTTGGCATCATAACTTTTAAATTGAGGCGTACTTGCCGTATACAGATACCTGCTTATTGGTGCAATACTTGCGGCAGCAAGCAGCGCACCGTTTGAGGGGCTCTGCACAGCCGGAGCCTGGCTATTAAAACTCAGTGAATTTTGACCAACCGACACACCTGTAGAAATTCTGATATTGTTGCTGACACGAATATCAAAAGTAAGACCAGCCCCAACATTGAATTGGTTATTACTTCCCTTAGCATAGTTAAAATAAGTAGCCGCATAAACTCCAAGGCTTATTAATTTATTGTCTGAGGGGATCTTTTTATCGGCCTTTTGGTTTGATACTAGCCTGTCTTTAATGAACATATCATCCATTTTTTTAGCCTGGGCCTGCTTCAAGTTAACGGTAGGCGTAGCAATAGCCGCAAAGTTTTTCAAATTCGATCCGGTATCAATTGGCGATGCTTTAGTTTGTGCTGATCGATTGCTGTTGTTTTTGGTCTGACCATTATCGGCTATGACATTGCCATTAGCCGATATCGGGCTAATGTTTTTGGTTCCCGGTACGTTTGCTGCAATGTTTTGATTTTTATTGTTTTGTGCCTGATTTGCAACCAGGTTATTCTCTTCTTTGACTATAGCCGGTTTAACCTGAATTTTGGAACCAGTCTTAGGTTTTAATGCTGTTGATTCTTGTTTATGCGGGTTGGCTGTGCCAGCTGAATTTGTTGTTTGTGCTGAAGTTTTTGCAATAATACTCATAGGAACATTTTTTGAATTGTGATGTTCCGAATTTTTCCCTGTGGTACTGTCATTGGCCATGTTATTTCGGACAGTGGCTTGCATCGTTCCTTTTCCTGAATCCAGTTTAATATGCACTTTATTACCCGCTAATTGCGGTGCTGAGGTATTAGCCGTTCTTATCCATAATATGCCAAGCAAAAGCGCCAGCAATGCTGCTGCCGATCCCAACCAGATCCATACAGCGATGCGGCGTTTCTGTTTTTCGGGAAACTTTTCCCTCAACAAACGCCAGCCTTCATCAGCCGAAGTGTCATCATAATTATCAAACACTTCTTTGATGCGTTTCTTTAAATCGTTATCCCAACGCTCATCCATGTTTTTGTTTTTCTTCTGTTATAACTTTCCTCAATTTTTCTTTAGCCCGGCTCAAATAAACCCTTGACGAACTCGCCGGTATTTTTAGCATTTCCCCAATTTCGTCATGATTATAGCCATCAATTTCAAACAAGTTGAAAATGGCCAATTGGATAGGGGGTAAACTTTGCATCATGTTGATTATATCATCCGCAAGCAGATCTTCGATGGCACTGATCCCAATAGTAAGATGCCCGGCCTCATCAAGGTCGGTGTTTTGTAAAAGCTTAATATCCTTCCGTCTACGGTCGATCGCAGTATTTACTACGATGGTGCGTAGCCAGGCTTTGAATGGTTTTTCGGTATCAATACTGTCAATTGACTTGAATAATTTGATGAAAGCATCATTTACAACTTCCATCGCATCATCGCGGTTTTGGCAATAGCGCAAACTTATCCCCATGGCATAGCCATAGAATTGCTTATAAAGCAGTTCCTGGTATTTCAAGCTACCTGATTTACATTGCCTGATCAACTCATCTTCGGCAATGCGATGGGGTGGATGCATTAAATAATATTATTCAGCCTATAATCTATTGCTTTTTATTAACAGATACGGCCTCATCGGCCAAATTGCTACAGCAATTAAAATATTAATCGCCGTGTTGTCAAAAAAAGCCGATACATGTACCGGCTTCCCCTCAAAAATTAAAATGAAATGTATTACGGTGTTCTCTTTAAATCATATTGCAGGCTGAGCGTATCTACCGAATAAGACAGCAATTGAAATACTGTTCCGTCATAATAATACTGGTATAGTCCCGATAAATGGGTTTTTGCTGGCGTGCCTGCTTTCGGATAGGTTTGGTCTGTAAAGTTAATATAGGGCGAGCTTATGGTATAAGTTCCATGGCTGCCTGCATGTACGGTAGTAGTATCGCCACTAACAGCAAAACTATTAGTACCCGAATTTAATGTTATCGTTAGGTTGCTTTTGGTAGTGTCAAAGGGCACCTTATCCGTTGAACGATGTAATAACCGGAATTGGCCGGCAAAAGTACCCGAAGGTCCGGTTGCAGGAATGGAATTCGCAGGCTCTTTTATACACCCTAATCCGAGAAGTATAAGTAATGAAAATAAGTAAAGTAATTTTTTGCTCATATATATCCTTTCTATACGTGAGGAGCGTTAAAACGCTACAGGCTTTGTGATATTTTATATTTTTTTTGCTTCATTCCAGAAAACATCCATCTCGGCCAGGCTCATATCCTGCAGTTTGCGACCGTATTCGTTCGCTTTTTGCTCCAGGTATTGAAAACGTTTGATGAATTTACGATTGGTTTTCTCCAACGCGTCTTCCGGGTTAATATTGATGAAACGCGCGTAATTAATGAGCGAAAAAAGGAGGTCGCCGAATTCACTTTCAGCGCGTTCGTGGTCAATGCCGCCTTCATCTTCAACATTGAATTCATTTTTAAATTCCTGTAATTCTTCCTCTACTTTGGCCCAAACCTGTCCTTTTTCTTCCCAGTCAAAACCTACGCCACGGGCCTTTTCCTGTATCCTTGAAGCCTTTACCAGTGCCGGTAATGAGTTGGGTACGCCACCTAAAACGGAGCGGTTACCTTCTTTTAGTTTAATTTGCTCCCAATTGCGTTTCACATCATTTTCGTCATTAACCTCAACATCGCCATAAATATGCGGGTGCCGGTTGATGAGTTTATCGCTGATACTGTTTAACACATCGGTGATATTGAAATCGTTGGTTTCGGAGGCTATGCGGGCATAAAATACCAGGTGCAGCATAATATCACCCAATTCTTTTTTTATTTCGGGCATGTCATTGCTCAAAATGGAATCGGATAGCTCGTAAACCTCTTCAATTGTGAGGTGACGAAGACTCTCGAGGGTCTGTTTTTTATCCCAGGGGCAATTCAAACGCAAATCGTCCATGATGGTCAGCAGTCGTTCAAATGCTGCCGAAGGTGTATTTCTGGTGACAGGGGCTTGAATAGGCATGATCTAATAAATATTTCCGTTTTCGAATTTAGTCAATCAACAATAATAATAGTGCTTTAGTTTCTTAAAATAAAGGCCGGATAGCGCGTAACATCTCTCTTTTGCCAGGAGCACCGCGTACTTTCTGTACCTCAAGGCCCAGTCCTTTGAGCATGCGTTTAAGGTCGCCGGTGATGGCATAGGTAACAAAAACTCCGCCCGGTTTCAGTAAAGCAATGATAGGGCCGATGGCCGCCTGGTCCCACATTTCGGGTTGATGTGCGGCCGCAAAGGCATCGAAATAGATCAAATCAAACTGTTGAGTTGATTCGAAATCTAAAAGTTTGCAGCAGTTGATTTGCAGGCGGCAAAAGGTATTGAGTTTAACAGGCCCGTTTAACGCGCTAACATAATTTGTTAAAAAATCGGTCCAAATTCCCTGTGATATATACTGGTCGTAGCCGGTTTGCCCTATCATTTCAGGGCTCAGCGGATAGGCCTCGATGCCTGTATAATCCAGATGGATATCCTTTTCAGTACAATGATCGGTACTGAGTAAAAAGTTAAGGCCCGTTCCGAGCCCTACTTCGAGAATAGCAAGTTCTTTTGTATTTGATCGATCAAGGAAGTAAGTGAGCCCGGCCCCAACAAACACATGCAGACTTTCCTGCAATGCCCCATGTTTTGAATGGTAGTTTTCGCCAACCTCACTGTTGAAGATGGTTTTGGAGCCGTCGGCTGTCGTGGCAAAACTCAGCATTGGCTAATCCCGGCTTTCTACAGGTTGATTCCAAAATGTTGATACTGCCTCGCCCAGGTCGTAAACTGGTACCGAAGTGATAGCACCTGCGATAATGCTGGTTGCGGCGGCCGATCGGTATCCTGCGGCGCAATGCACCACGATGGGTTTTTTGGTGGGTATTTCAGCAAGCCGGTCCCTCAGTTCGGGCAGGGGAATCGCGATTGAATGTTCAAATATCCGGCCTTCACTAACTTCATTTGAGTTCCGGACATCAATTATTGTAAATAGTTCCGGCTGCTCCCTAAAATGCTTGATATCGATAACAGGCAATTGTTCGTCGGCATCATCAGGCGGCAGCAAGGCGCCTTTAATATTTCTTTCGTAGCCTATTTTAGCTGCTTTTCTGATCAGGGTATCAATGCCTGACCGATCGGCGCCAACCAGGTAAAAAGGCTCAGCGGGTCCAATAATAGAACCCAGCCAGGTTTCGAAACGTGCACCATCCTGAATGTTTAATGCACCTCGCAAATGGCCTTTTCTGAAAATATCCCTCGGGCGGGCATCGACTACCAATATGTGTTTGTCTAAAACGGCATTGCGGTTTAAATGCGGCACTTCGGCAATGCTTTTTTCCAGGGGTTCAGCACCTCTTTTATTCAGGTCAACATCAAAACCAAAATATTTGGGTATAAAAGGTTGGTCTGCAATCAGTAAATCAACGAAACGGGGTTCATCCATGGGTAGCAGCGCGTAATTTTCACGCAATTCGCGGCCAATGGTGCTATCCAGGTCTGGACTCAGATGCCGGCCACATAATGACCCGGAGCCATGTGCCGGGTATACCAAAACATGATGTGGCAATGTCATCAGCTTCGTACGGGTTGAGCGATACATCTGCCGGGCCAATTCTTCTTTTGCTGCGGTAATATTACCGACATGTTCCCGCAGGTCGGGCCGGCCTACATCGCCAATAAAAAGGGTATCTCCTGTAAAAATAGCTTTTTCGGATCCATGCTCATCAACAGCCAGGATACAGATCGAATCCGGCGAATGTCCCGGTGTATTGATGGCTTTCAGCTTAATGTCGGCCAAATGGATACTATCTCCATCATCAAAAGTTTCATGTGGGTATTCGGCACCTAATAATTTACTTGCGTAGATGGTTGCCCCGGTTGATTGATAGATCTCGAGGTGCGAACTGATGAAATCGGCATGCGGATGGGTTTCAATTACGCCAACAATATCTGCCTGGTGCGAGGCAGCGAACTCATAATAGGGTTGCGGATCCCGCGACGGGTCGATAACAACCATTTTCCCAAGCCGTACGATCGCATAAGAAGCGTGCGCCAGGCCTTCATCATAAAACTGCTGAATGATCATAATTAGAGTGCAAAGATAAGTATTGCGACCGAGCAAAAACATGACGGTAGTCATCCAGATGTATTATTGCTTTATTATTAAATTATTGAAATTTAAATGTATAAATTAGATCAACTATATCTTTCGTTAAAACCTAAATACAAACCGATGAAAACCAGTGCTAGGGTAATTTCAGCGTTGATTTTAATTTCAGCTCTGTTCTCAGCGGCAGAAGTAAATGCACAAAATACTGATTTGGTCAATACGCAGGTACGGAATGGGTTAACCAACCACTACAAAAAATACCCCCAGGAAAAGATTTTTGTTCATACTGATGCCGATTTGTACACTAACGGCCAGACTATTTGGTATAAATTATATGCAGCAGCTTATGGCAAACCGACAGAACTGAGCCGTATAGCTTACGTGGTGCTTACGGATTCAACAGGTAAAGCTGTATTGAAGAATAAATTGCCCATGACCGGCGGCAAGGCTTATGGCAACCTCGACCTGCCCGACAGCCTGCATTCGGGTTGGTACCAGCTGACCGGACTTACAGCATGGATGATGAATTTTGACGAGGCCGGGCTATTTCATAAACGCATCTACATTCAAAACCTGACCGAAAAGTTGCCCAAACAATCAGCCGAAAATAAGGAAACCAAATATCATATCCTGTTTTACCCTGAAGGCGGCGAGCTGGTTGAAGGCACCCTGTGTAATATCGCTTTCAAAGCCTGGGATGCAAACGGTTTGCCTGTAAAAGTTGAAGGTGAAATAACCAGCAGCGACCATACTGTAATTGCAAAATTAAAAACCATCCACGATGGCATGGGTAGCTTTGAAATGGAGGGATTCTCGATAAAAAATTATACTGCACAGGTCCGCTTTCCCGACCAGACTGAACAAACCATCGCTTTACCGCTGTTTAAGAAACAAGGACTTGTATTAAAGGTTAATTCTCTGCCGGGTGATGTGGTAGAACTTAGGCTTTCAGCCGGGAGTGCACTTGAACAATCCCGCAATATCGTAGTGGCTGCTTTTCAGGAAAACGGAACTATCAAAACTTTTCCCTTGATTTTAAATCAGGGTATTAACCTTGTGGCATTAAATAAGAGCGAGCTTTCTACCGGTGTCCTGCGTATTACAGCCTTTAGCGAACGTGGTGTTCCGCTGGCCGAACGTATTGCCTACATCAATAAAGAAGATCAACTCCAGTTGTCATTGAAATCATCAGGAATATCATTTGATCCAAGGGCAAAATCGACTTTCAAACTTACTTCGGAGCTGTCCGCAAGAGAGCCTGTGGCCGGTAATTTTTCGGTAGCAATAACTGATGCCGATGCTGTCGGCGCAAGTGAGGATGACAATATTTATACCTCGCTATTGCTCAGCTCAGAATTGAAAGGGAAGATATATCATCCGGGCTATTATTTCCAAAATAAAAGCGATTCGCTTAAACAGCAGCTAGATCTGGTCATGCTAACCAATGGATGGCGGCATTTTAAATGGGATAAGATATTGAATGATGAGCCATTGACACTGAAATATTTTGTAGAAAATACGCAGTTTTTAGTAGGGAAAATTGAAAACTATAAGGAACAGGACAAGCTGAGAGTGAAGCTGATTGTCAGCAATGACGATTCGACCAAATACGCCGGAATCATTGAACCGGATACTGCCGGAAATTTTGTGCTTCGGGATTACAAGTACAGAGGCACCGCACAGATAATGTACCAGGTGCTTAACAAAAAGAACCGGCGGCAGCAGGCAACTATTAAATTTCTTAATTCAGGTATAGATAATAGTAGCTTTTGGGTAGACACTTTGGATTGCTTTACCCAGCCCAAACTTACAGCCAATGGGTTGTTTTTAAGCGATGCGTTTGCATCGAACAATAACAATGCTTTTGCAAATAGTATACTATTGAAAACTGTAAATGTAAAAGAACATCGGACACCACTACAAATGGTGGTTGAGAATCATGTTAAGCATCTTGAAGCTACAAATGCCTATTATTTCGACCTTTTAAATGAAACTCCCGGGCCATCTGGCGGTCCGATGGGAGGTGGGGTGCTGAGCTATTTGCAAGGAAAAGTACCAGGTTTGGACATTTCGATCGATCCGGCTACTGGTGTTCATTTTAAATACCATGGCGCAAGCAGCGTCTATGGTAGTGGTAGTGAGCCGATATTTTATGTGGACGAAGCGATGTCTAATTTTGAAGACATAACTAGTATACCGATGACTGATATTGCACTGGTGCGTTTTGTCCCGCCACCTGTGCCTTTCGCACCCATGAACGGTGGTTTCATAGGTGCCATCATGGTATATACAAAGAATGGAAACGATTTGAAGGGTAAAGTTAACCCCTTATTTGGCCAATATCAATTCAATGGCTACAGCGTGACCCGTGAATTTGCTTCGCCTGATTACAGCAGCAGTAAACCTAAACCCAAAGCTGATACGCGAACCACACTCTACTGGGAGCATGACCTGGAAACAGATAATTTCGGTTCTGCAAAATTTTATTTTTACAACTCCGACAAGGCTAAACACTACCGGGTAGTGATCCAGGGCATGGATGCGCAGGGAAGGATAGGGTATTTGAGTGAAGTGTTTTGAGTTTTTTGGTTGTCCCGATAGTTAGGGGGATGGTTTTATTGGTTGTATTAGGTATCCCGATGGCTATTGGGATGTTTTATTGGTTTTTCGTCGAAAGGTTGCCCCTATATCGATCTGGGATGTGGGTATAAATAAACGTGAAAGCCCGGTCGCAGACCGGGCTTTCACGTTTATTGACTAATAGCTAATGCCCCTACCAAACATGAATCCTATCCTCAGGCTTCTTATAATTCAGGCCGCCTGGTTGGATGTTGAAAGCAGCGTACCAGGCATCGATATTACTGATCGGTGCGTTGCAGCGGTATTTTGCGGGTGAATGTGGGTCGGTTAGGATAAGTTGTGCAGCCCATTCGGGGCGTACTGAGCTGCGCCATACCTGTGCCCACGACAAGAAGAAACGCTGGTCGGGTGTAAACCCGTCGATCTTCGTTGTTGATTGGCCCTCGTTGGTTTTTTTGAATGCTTCGTAAGCAATGTTCAATCCACCGAGGTCGGCCAGGTTTTCACCAAGCGTAAGCTTTCCGTTAACATGTAAGGTATCTAACACGGTGAAGGCATTGTATTGCGCCACTACCTGATCGGCGCGGGTTTTAAATTTATCCGCATCATCTTTTGTCCACCAGTCGCGCAGTGAACCATCGGCGTCAAACTGGCGACCCTGATCATCGAAACCGTGAGTCATTTCGTGCCCGATCACAGCACCGATACCGCCGTAATTAACGGCATCATCAGCTTTAAAATCAAAGAATGGGAACTGCAGAATACCTGCAGGGAATACGATCTCGTTATTGGAAGGATTGTAATAAGCATTTACAGTTGGCGGGGTCATGCCCCAGCGTTTTTTGTCGACAGGTTTGCCTAGTTGAGCTACGTTATAATTATAGCGCCATTTTGAAATACGCTTCAAGTTGCCGTAATAATCGTTGCGCTCGATCACGAGGCCGGTGTAATTTTGCCATTGATCAGGATAGCCGATCTTTACCGTAAAGGCATTCAGTTTCGCAAGTGCCTTTTGCTTGGTAACATCGCTCATCCATTCGAGCCGTTTGATACGATCGCCAAGTACACTTTTCAGGTTATTTACCAGGCCAACCATGTATTGTTTAGCGGCCGGCGTAAAGTACTTTTCGACGTATAGCTGACCCAGCAGTTCGCCTATGCTGCCATCAACCAGATTGGCCATGCGTTCCTTGCGGGGAGTTTGTACTTTCTGTCCGCTCAAAGCGCTGCTGAATTCAAAGTTTGCTTTTACAAATGGCGAACTCAATGCCGAGGCCGAACCTTTCAGCATATTCCATTTGAGGTATATCTTCCAGTCGTCAACCGATGTTGAAGCCAGCAGCGCATCTGCCGATTTGAAAAAGGCAGGCTGCGAAACGTTCACTGTATCTACACCATTCAACTTCATTTGCTGCAATAATTGGGTCCAGTTTAAATGTGGTGTCAGCTTGTCAAAATCAGTAACAGCATATTTATTATAGCTTATTTTGGGGTCGCGCAATTCAACACGACTTAATTGTGCCTTAGCCAATGCGGTCTCGATAGTTAAAATACTACCGGCGTTTTTAGCTGCATCATCAGCACTGGTTCCGGTAAGTGTAAATAGGGCAACGATATATTTTTTATAGGCATCCAGGATTTTCTTGTTCCGATCATTGTCTTTCAGGTAGTAATCACGGTCAGGTAAACTCGTGCCGCCTTGTCTGAAATCAACAATGTTCACATTAGGATGTTTAGAGTCAGCACCTACACCTGATCCAAATAACGGACTGGCGTCACCATTAACGCGCAGCAAGATCAATTCATTCACCACGCCGTTCAAGTCAGCTATTTTGTCAATGCGGGTCAGGTCGGCTTTGATCGGTTCAAAACCTCTTTTTTCAATTGCAAGGCTATCCAGGCCGCTCGCATAAAGATCGCCAACGCGCTGTTTTAAACTGCCTTTTAGCTGACCTGAGGTTTTGCTTACTTCAGCAAGCAAACCCAGTAATTTATCAGTATTCTCCTGGTGCAGGATATTAAAACTTCCCCAGCGGGTTTCTTTAGCCGGTATCGTATTTCCTTTGATCCAGGTGCCATTGGCATAGTCGAAAAAGTCGTCGCCGGGCTTAACCGACAGGTCGAAATTAGCCGAATCGATAAATTTTGAAGGCGGTCCGCTCTGAGCCTTTTTGCCGCCATCCGGAGCAAATGCAGCAGCTGCAACCACTACGGCTCCGCCGAGCATTAAATGTGATAATTTGATTTTCATATTAATTTTTTGAGAAAGTTTGAAATTAACAAAATAGCGTTGAATGTTGGTAATGTAACAAGAATTTGATAGTCATTGGTCGTTTGTGGTTAGGTCATTGAGTCATTTATGATTATATGGATTCATCAGGCATTGCTAAATAAATGAGAATTATATAATTTTTTGTAATATTCCGCATCGCTGGTTCCTCATGTCCGGTCTCCTCATTGCCCCAACGCTCAAATGACGCGAAGCAAATGCCCAATACCCAAATTATGAACCTAAAACATTATTTTTGCCCGTCATGAGTATTTCTACAAAATATCAGCCTAAAGAAGCAGAGGATAAATGGTATAGTTATTGGATGGAGCACGGTTTTTTCAGATCGGTGCCCGATGAGCGTGAGCCTTATACAATCGTCATTCCGCCGCCGAACGTGACCGGCGTGTTGCATATGGGCCATATGCTCAATAATACCATCCAGGATGTACTGATTCGCCGCGCCCGTATGAAAGGTAAAAATGCCTGCTGGGTGCCGGGAACAGATCATGCCAGTATTGCTACCGAAGCTAAAGTAGTGGCGATGCTAAAAGAAAGAGGTATCAATAAAAACGAGATTGGTCGCGAAAAATTCATGGAATACGCCTGGGAATGGCGCCACAAATACGGCGGTATCATCCTGGAGCAATTGAAAAAACTTGGGGCGTCCTGCGATTGGGATCGCACCCGTTTTACAATGGACGATGATTTGTCGGAGGCGGTTATCGATACCTTTATCCATCTCTATAAGAAAGGCTGGATATACCGCGGTGTACGCATGGTCAACTGGGATCCGCAGGGTAAAACCGCAGTTTCGGACGAGGAAGTTATACGTAAGGAGGTTAACCAGAAGCTTTATTATATACGGTATGCAGTTGGTGCAAGAAGCGTGGCGAACGGAGAATTTTTGACCATAGCAACAACCCGCCCTGAAACAATTATGGCTGATACAGCTATTTGCATCAATCCCAACGACGAGCGGTTTAAACACCTGCACGGAAAAAAGGCATTTGTGCCATTGATCAACAAAGAGATACCGATCATCCTGGATGAATATGTGGATATGGAATTCGGTACCGGTTGTTTGAAGGTTACGCCTGCTCACGATTTGAACGACTATGAGCTGGGCTTGAAACACCATTTGCCCGTTGTTGATATTTTGAACGATGATGGGCGATTAAACGAAAAGGCGCAGATTTTGGTAGGAGAGGACCGCTTTGCTGCCCGGAAAAAAATAATTCCGATGCTTGAAGAAGCAGGTGCAATGGAGAAGATAGAGGATTATAAATCACAGATTGGTTTTTCGGAAAGGACCGATGCTGTCATCGAACCCAAATTGTCGCTGCAATGGTTTTGTAGGATGGATGAAATGGCAAAACCGGCCCTTGAATATGTGCTGAAGGGTGATATTAAACTGATACCGGAAAAATTTGTCAATACCTATCGTCATTGGATGGAGAATGTGAAGGATTGGTGTATCAGCAGACAGTTATGGTGGGGACAACGTATCCCGGCATGGTATAATGAAAAAGGCCAGTGGGTGGTAGCCAAAACAAAGGAAGAAGCAGAAGAACAATTCCGGATCGCGAATCATGAATTTCAGAATTTGGTGCAGGAAGAGGATGTTGTCGACACCTGGTTCTCGTCCTGGTTATGGCCTATATCGGTTTTTGACGGCTTCAAAGATCCCAATAACGACGATATCAATTACTACTACCCGACAAACGATCTGGTAACAGCCCCTGAAATCTTATTTTTCTGGGTGGCACGAATGATCATGGCGGGGCACGAATTCAGGGGACAAATACCTTTCAGTAATGTCTACCTTACCGGAATTGTGCGGGATAAACTGGGGCGAAAGATGTCGAAATCGCTGGGCAATTCTCCTGATCCACTCGACCTGATCGAAAAATACGGAGCCGATGGTGTGCGGATCGGTATGCTTTTCTCGTCACCTGCGGGAAATGATCTGATGTTCGACGAAAAGCATTGTGAACAGGGCCGCAATTTTGGCAATAAAGTTTGGAACGCCTTCAGATTGGTCAAAGGATGGAAGGTTGATGAAAATCTGCCCGATCAAAATAACGTTGCCATTGCCTGGTTCGAAAGCAGGTTTAATCAGGCACTGACAGAAATTGAAAGTTACTTTGGACAATACCGTTTGTCGGATGCTTTGATGTCGACCTACAAATTGGTATGGGACGATTTTTGTGCCTGGTATTTAGAAATGATCAAGCCAGTGTATGAACAGCCGATTGACAGGATCACATATGATCGGACCATTAAATTTTTTGAAGATATTTTAAAGTTATTGCATCCTTTTATGCCTTTTATAAGCGAAGAGCTTTGGCATGATGAAGAGATTTTTGCCAGGCGGACAGTGGCAGATTGCTGTATAGTTGCTAAAATGCCGAATATCG
>CAIPPO010000197.1 GCA_903866915.1 uncultured Mucilaginibacter sp.
CAGGTGCTTTGTCAATTGTCAAAAACGAAAAGTAATTGACTACTGACCATTTGAATTGTTTTTGTCTATTTCAACGGCGACCAATAACGATATTACCAGAACTAGCGCGGTTATTTTTCCAGCACTTTTTCCAAAGCTATCTTTCACTTTGTAGGACAAATCAACCCCGTCAGTTTTATAACCAATTATTTTCGCATCCTTGTCAAACATAAATTTAACGAATTTTTGATATTTCACAGGATCTACTTTCTGAATCGAGTCTTTAACCAATGAATCAGGAACTGCTATGGCAACAGCATTTAATTGAGGTCTTTTCCAGTCTGTTCGGCTATCCATGTTGTAGGTCCATTGGTCAAATTCAGGGCCAGGATTGATCTCATCGGGTTGCCCGAACCGATTTAATACATCAGTTTTAGTTCGGCATTGCTGCAACAATTGCTGATGTGTATATAGTGTTTGGGTACAACTGTAAAAAAACAGCAGCCCTGGCAAAAGCATGTAAATAAACCGGTACTGTTTCATCGGGTGATCGGTTTTAATTTCTTAATAACGCCTATGCAAATAAAACAATATAAAAGTGCAATTATTTTGTTTTGAATTTATAAATAGAAGTCGTTTTATACGTTTCTCCGGGTTTTAAAACTGTTGTTGGAAACTGCAGTTGGTTTGGTGAATCCGGAAAATGCTGCGTTTCCATGGCGAAGGCGTTCCGGTAGGCATCCTTTTCACTGTATTTCATCACATTGCGGCTCTGCATGAAATTGCCGCTGTAGAATTGCAGCCCCGGTTCATCTGTATAGATCTCCATAACGATACCGGTTTTGTCGCCTTTAACGGTGGCTATCGGGGTAGACAGGTCATGCTTATCCAGCACAAAATTATGATCGTAACCTTTGCCATTCTTCAATTGTTCGTTTTGTTCATTAATACGGGCGCCGATAGTAGCCGGTGAAGTGAAATCAAAGGGGGTACCTTTTACCGGTTCTATTTTGCCAGTTGGTATCAATGTTGAATCGACCGGCGTGTAAAGCGATGCTTTCAGCTGAACTAAGTGGTCCAGAATAGGACCACTACCTTCGCCATTCAGGTTAAAATAGGCGTGGTTGGTTAGGTTTACTACCGTGGTTTTGTCAGTGGTGGCTTCATAATCAACTTTCATAGCGTTATCATCCGTCAGGTTATAGGTCACTTTGATATGCAGATTACCTGGAAAGCCTTCTTCCATGTCCTTTGAAAGGTAAGTTAGCTCGATTGTCTGGTCGTTCAGTTTTTTGGCATCCCAAACCACATCCTGGTAGCCGATTTTACCACCATGCAGCGTATTTGGGCCATTATTGGTTGCCAGGGTATATTGTTTGCCTTCCAGTGTAAAATGCCCCTTTGCTATGCGATTGCCATAACGTCCGATCGTAGCGCCATAGTAACGCTCCGTTGATTTGATATAGTCATCCAGGCTACCTAATCCTACAGAAACGTCTATGGTTTTGCCTGCACTGTCGGGAACCAGTAAATTCACAACGCGACCGCCGAAGTTTGTGATGGTTAGGATAGCACCGGTTTTGTTTTTTAACGTGTAAAGGTGAACTTGTTTGCCATCGATGATTTTTTCAAAAGCGGAATCAGGTGGAATTTTGCCGTAGGTTATACTATCTTTCATTGTGGTATTTGCGGTTGTTTGGGTGGTATTATGTTTGCAGGCGCCCAGTAAAGTTATGCCGGCTATTAATACGCTCAAAGATAAAATCTTGCTGTTCATATCAGGTTCTAATTATTCCTTATTGTTCAATTTTTTAATCAGGCTCACTTCGTCCTGGCTATAAGCAGTGCCGTCTTTTCGGAATACATCATGAAACCATAATTTGGGTTCCCCGCCGCCGGGCATAGGCTGATCCCAGGCATAAATGGTATTGGTTTTACCCGAAACAAGTCCCCAGTTGATGGCTCCGATATGCTCATTTTTCAGGATAGGCATGGTATTCACAAAGGTGCTGTTGCGCAGGCGCGCCATGTATTCGGTGCAAATTACCGGCCTTCCGAAGGCTTTTAGAATCTGTACTACGCGTTCATGTTTATCCGCGTCCTCGTAATCGTGGTAGGTAATCACATCCGAATGAGTGATCTGGAAGGCATTCAGCTTTTCGTAACTCCAGTCCCACAAACCTGCACTCAATGGCTGATCGGGGTTTGCTGCGCGAGCCCATTTAAATATTTTTGACAGCAGGTCTAACGATTTTTCAAATTTACTGCTGTTGCCCGGTTCGTTATAAAGATCCCACAAAAGAATCCGTTTATCGTGTTTGAAGGTGGTTAGTACATCAGTAACATACTTTTGAAGCAATGGTAGTTCGCCAGCATCAGTCAAACGGTTACCCGGGTCCTGCAGCCATCCCGAATTGTGTATCCCCGTTTTTGGGTCAGGCTGCCTGCCGTTTTTAGCGGTTGCATTCCAGCAATCGTCAAAAAATACAAACAGCGTTTTGATATGATGTTTATCGGCTATAGCGAGGTATTGCGCCACCCGCTGCTTAAAGCCTTTAGGGTCCTGCTGCCAGGCCATGCTGTGTAAAAAAACGCGCATCGCGTTAAAACCTATTCCTTCGGCATAACCTAGTTCCCGGTCAATCGTTGTCGGATCGAAAGTACCTGCCTGCCACATCTCCAGTTGGTTGATAGCGGTGCTGGGGATAAAATCTGAACCATTGAGCCAGGTATATTTGGCGTACCAGGCATTAGCCTTCGCGGCGGGCCAAACGCCGGCGTTTTTTTTGTTTTGCGACCATGAAATAAGCGGCAGCAAAACGATAATCCCGGCAAGGAGTAACCTGTATTTAATTTTCATTATCCCGGTTTAAAATGCGAAAGGATTTCGCGACAGCTAATTTGGTGAAAAATGTATTAACAACAATTAATTAAATAAACTTCATCGGTTAAAAGGATATTCATTGATCCAATGAAAGCCCCGTTTAACCAATATGAATTTGTTTTCATCCTCGCGGTGTAACCCTATCACCAGCGTGCTTTTTTTGTAGGAACCTTTAATTAGTAACGAATCTTTTTGAGGTTTTGTATAGGTAAATTGATACTTGTTCAGCGTGTCCTTGTAGCTGTTCATAGTGATCGTTCGCTTTAGGGTATCAACTTTAAAAGCAAAGTTATGTGTGCTGTCGTTCATGAGTTTTACAGTGGCATAGCCTGCATAGTCAGTAACCAACTTACGCCACCTGGTTGTATCAGTGATCAAGGGTGCCAGTGTGTCCTGGTTCAGAATGAAGGTTTTTACTTCGTACAGGCCATACAAAGGTGCTTTTGGGGCTTTTGGTCCATATTCCTTGTCGGCCTGCAATGCATCTTTTAAATCAAAAAAGATAGTATAAATTATCAGTGCATATTTTATAACACAGAGTACAATATTCTTCCATTTTTTTTGAAAGCGATGGGGCGTTATATTAGCTGCCTCGGCATTTTTATTGAGCAGGAAGAAATTTTTAAACCGACCATAGTCCTTCAAAATCAGGAACAACGACATCAAAACAAGCGTAGATGAAAGCAACTTTACCGGAACGTCAAAGCAATAATTGATGGCCATAATATTTGCTGAAACTACCAAAGTCATTACTGCACCCAGGGCACTCGTCCTGCGAAATAATAACAGGATGCCGCAAGTTAATTCAGCAAAGCCAGTGAAGTAATTATAGCCGGTGGAGTAGCCCATAAACCGCCAGGCGAGACCCATAGGTGATGAGTTGCCATAAGGTTCGATCAATGAATTTAATGACAGAAAAGGGAATTGTAATTTGATTACCTTGAAAAAGCCATAAGATAACATGGTAATAGCTACATAATAACGTAGAATAACCAATAACCAATAGAATAATTTTTGATATGTTGGTCTATTGCGATCTAATACCGACCAGGTTAAAGTAATTAGTACTGCCAGGAAAGTTATCAGCAGAATGATCACGTTATCGAAAGTGGTATCGCCGCTGCCATTGGTAAAAATGGTTATGGGTTTTGCCAGGTGGAATAAATGTTCGCCCAACCAGGCTGCAAAATGATGAAAAGGCTGAATATACCAGTTATACAGGTCGTCTACATAGGGTACAACACCATTAGGGTTGAAGAAAATATACAACAGGAAATAAGCGAAGAAAAACCGGAAAAGCAGCTTTTTTGCAAGCGGCCATTCCATGGCGGCGGTTGATTCCATCTGGCGTGGTTTAAGCGTGATGGAATAAATATAATAAATTTACGAATTATCGATCAAAGCTCGAGTTCATCCAGGTCGACAACGGCTGAGTCGCAGATATAAGTTGGCACAATACCGGCAGAAATGATTCGTGCTTCATAGTCTTTAGCCTGAGTGTTACCAGTAAGCACCAGTACGGTATCCAGGCCAAATTTATTTCCTCCTAAAATATCTGTATTCAGGGTATCGCCAACCATAACAATTTCGCTTTTGCTGATGGCCCTGTGTTCGCGCACCAGGTCATAGGCAAACATAAACATCTGCGAATCGGGTTTACCGAAGCGTATAAACTGCTTACCCACAACACTCTCGATCATGGCGGCGATGCCTCCAATTGCGATGGATACATCGTTAGCAGTAACGGGATATGCCCGATCGGTATTGGCAACAATAACCGGTAAAGGTTTTTTACGTAACAGGTTAACTGTTTTATTTAAATCGTTACACCAGTCAAAACCTTCATCGTCCAAAAAAATCACCACACTTACCTTATCGATATTGCTTTCGTTAACCTGGCTCATAGGCAATATCTCCAGGCCCGATTTTTCAATATAGTGGGCTGAATCGGGTGTGCCCAGGTAGGCTACAATCCCATCGCGTACTTTAAGGTCCAAAAAATCTTTGGACAACATCCCCGAGGAAACGATCCTTTCAGGGGTAATGCTATGCAGTCCAACGCGATGATAGGATGCTGCCAGTTGTTCGGGACTACGCGAGGCATCATTGGTTACGATATAGTATTCTTTTTTCTCTTTTTCGAGGTATTCAAAAGTTTTTTCAATTCCCGGTACCAGGCCCGAGAAATTCTTGATCACCCCATAGGCATCAAAAAAAATGACCTCGTATTTATCGATGATGGATTTAAAGTTGTCTATTTTTTTCATTTAGAGTGCAATAGCAGCTGTGGTTTTAGTTTCCAGTTTCAGAGCATCAATTATTTTTTCTGCATCAAAATCGCGGTCGACCGAGGGTAGGTAAATATCAAATGCCTCAGCCTGTAGTTTTTTGGCGTATTGTTCGTTGAAAAAATGCTTACCATCCTTGATCACGTAATTTAAAATAAAAAACCTGTAGGCTTCTTTCAGAAAGCGGACCTCGTTAGCAGTGAGCGGGTTTACCTTATGATATTCCTGCAGAAAGATAATAAACCTGTCTTCCATCAGTGTATTGATATAATAACTGAATACGGTCCGGTCGCCAATATCAGAAACCACCCGGCTGAGGAAGTAAAAATCGAGTACCCGGTAACTCATCCTGAACCAATCGTAATCCCAGCGGGAGTAAAGCTCCAGATTTTTATTGACCGAGAAATTGCCAATATTCCAGTCGATAAACACGGGTATGATCTCGAAGGATTTCATATCGTATTTAGATCGGTTTTTGAGGAACAGATCGCAATGATATTTCAGAAAATCGGCCTGCATTGCACTGCCGAACTGTTTTTCATTCTTTTCCAGCTGCTGCTGCAGCGAGTAAATATCGGTTCGTAAAGTTTTGGACGATTTGGGCAATACATTCTTCACCCGTGAGCAGGCTTTATGAAACTTTCCGATTTGCCTGCCCAGCTTGCGGATCTCCTGCTCATCCAGGCGTCGGGGTAAGCGTTGATCGATACGGGTTGGGTTATAAAAAACTACCCAGGCATCCAGCCGGCCCTGCCGGTGACGGTAAATATAAACCCTGTTATTTTTTAGCAGCGATTTAGATAATACATTCTCAAAAGGGTAGAGCAGGTTATTACACAGACTATGTATTATGCGATGATCCTCTTTAAAGTATTCGTATTTGCCAAAATAGGATAGCTTGGCGATAACGATATCGTCGTCCTCAAAAGTTATTTTAAAAACATGGTTGGTAGATACCATGGCGCTGATATCCTCGATATCGCGGATTGTTTTTGAATTATCATAGCCTTGCCAGGCTTTTCGTAAAATAAGATCGTAGTTCATTTGTTTAACCACAGAGAAGGCACAAAGATAGGATACAGAGATTCACAGATTGCCATTTATAACCCTTTTTATACCATCTTTTAATTTTATAACATTGAAATTGATCAACAAACCCAGCTTATAATTTCCGGGTTTCATGTTAGTCAGCGTTTGTGCAAGGTGTTCGTCA